>JACQWA010000137.1 GCA_016209425.1 Candidatus Rokuibacteriota bacterium | reverse complement strand
GGTCCAGGTAAAGCAGGTCCGGCTGGACGATGGTGATGTCGCTCAGGATGCAGTCGATAGGTGAGTAAAACACCTTCCCCAGCCCCCGAGTTTTCACATGCGCTCGAATAATCTCGTTGAGATTCCCGCTGATCTCCTGGTGCTGGGGGCTCGGCGCGGGTGTCACCGACAGCTCCCCCTCGTGGAGCTCGTAGCGCCGGCCGTCGGCCGGGAGGGCCTCATAGTCCTTGTAGGTCAGGATTATCCGCTCGCCCACCATACGCTCTCATCCACGGTCCACTCTATGCGGCGACGCATCATCAGTCAACGTCTCAAATTTCAGACGCCCTGCTTCAACCCCCGTAGGAAGGCCTCGACCTGGGCGCGATCGGGGAGGGCGTCCTGGGCGCCGGTCCGCGTGCACGCCAGCGCCGCGGCGGCATTCGCGAGCGGAATCGCCTGCTCGAGGCTCCCCCCCGCGGCCAGCCCCACGGCGAGCCCCCCGTTGAACGCATCGCCGGCCCCCGTCGTGTCGACGGCGCGCACCGGAAAAGCCGGAAAGTGCGCGGCCGACGCCTCCCCGCAGGCCAGCGCCCCCGTGGCCCCCAACGTGACCACCACGGTCCCCACGCCGCGGGCGAGCAGCGCCTCGGCCGCGAGCCTGGCCGTCTCCGGGCCGTCGACGGCCTGCCCGGTGAGGAAAGATGCCTCGCCGCCGTTGGGGGTGAGGTAATCCACCAGCGGATAAATCTCCTGGGGCAGCGGCTGGGCCGGCGCCGGATTCAGGATCGTCAGGACCTTGTGCCGCCGCGCCGTCCGGAGCGCCCAGGTCACCGTCGGGATCGCCGTCTCGAGCTGAAGCAGAAGCACCTGCGCCCACTCAAAATCGGGCTCGCGGCTCTCGAGCATGTCAGCCGTCAGCACCCGGTTGGCCCCCGGCGCCACCGCGATCTGGTTCCTCCCCTCGGCGTCAACGACAATGAGCGCCGTCCCCGTCGCGGCCTCCTGCGAGCGACTCAAGCCGTCGATCGCGATTCCCTCGGCGGCCAGGCGCGCGGCGATCTCTTCTCCGAAGGGATCCGCTCCGATGCACCCCAGGAACCGGACCTCCGCCCCGAGGCGCCGCGCCGCCACGGCCTGGTTGGCGCCCTTTCCGCCGTGCCCGACGTGAAGCCGCCCGCCGGACACGGTCTCGCCCTCCCGCGGCAGTCGGTCCACGGTCACGGTGAAGTCCGCGTTGGCCGAGCCGATCACCAGGACGCGGGGCATAGCCGGTCCAGGAACAGGTCCAGGAAGGTATCGGCCCTGAGCCCGCGGGCCACGCGGCAGGTCGCGGGCGCCTTTCGCCCGGCCGCGATCATGCGCAAGTCGGCCACCGACATCCCGCGCGTCAGGACCCCCTCGCACTCCACCGCCACGTGGACCGGCTCGAAGTGGGTCAACGAGGGGTCCAGCGCGATCCCCAGCGCCACGGGATCATGCAGCGTGATCCCACCCTCCCCGATCTCCTCGGCGAACTCGAATCCACGCTGGGTCATGTCCGCGACGAACCGGGAGACCGGATCCGGACAGACGGCGAGCCGCTTCTGGAGGACGCTGCGGGGAAGAATGGCGTTGCGGGTGATATCCAGCGGGACGAGCTCGATCGGAAGCCCCGAGGCCAGCACCTGGGCCGCCGCCTCGGGGTCCACGTAGAAATTGAACTCGGCGACCGGCGTCACGTTGCCCGGAACCCCCACCGCCCCGCCCATGATCACCAGCCGGCGCAGCAGCGCCATCCGTCGGGCATCGCGCTGGAGCGCCAGGGCCAGGTTGGTCAGCGGCCCGAGGGCCACCAGGACGAGCTCCCCCGGAAATCGCCCGATGGTGTCCAGGATCAGGTCCGGGCCGTCGAGGGGGGAGAGGGTGAGGCGCGGCCGCGGATACCGGAGGCTCCCGTCCGCGGCTTTCAGCTCGGCCAGGTTCCCCAACCCGTCGTCGCCATGAACGTGGGGCGCGGAGACAAGCGAGCGCGCGAGAGGCTTGTCAGCGCCGCGGGAGACCACGGGCAGGCGCTCGGGCTTCAACACGTCCAAGATCCTGAACATGTTCAGCGTGCACCGCTCCACGGAGACGTTGCCCGCCACGGTGGTGATGCTCTCCACCGAGCACTGGGGGGACCGCAACGCCAGGACCAGCGCGAGGGCGTCGTCGATTCCCGGGTCCGTATCGACGAGCAGTGGAATCTTCATTTGACAGCCTAGCCGGACCTCATTATCATCGGGGAGAGATCATTCATCCATCGGGAGGAACCATGGACATCCTCATCACCTACTGCGGTGAGTGAAACTACCTCCCCCAGGCCTCCAGTCTGCAGGCCGCCATCAAGAAGGAGTTCGGCATCACGGCCACCCTCAAGGAGGGGCACAGCGGCATCTTCACGGTCGCCATCGACGGGAACATCGTCTACGACAACCGGGTGACCTACCGCTTCCCGAACGACGCCGAGATTTTCGAGCAGATCCGCGCGGTCAAGAAGTAGCCAGGCTTCGTTCCAGTTCCTCCCTGAACGTCGGCGCGGCAAGCCGGATCAGGGCCCGGGCACGCTCGGTCGTGCTCAGGCCCGTGAGCCGGGCCTCCCCGTGCTCGGTGACCACCCAGTCCGCCAGGTAGCGCGGCGTGGTCACGCCAGCGCCCGCCCCCAGACGCGCGACGATCCGGGAGATTTGGCCGGCCTTCCCCGTCGAGGGCAGCGCGATGATGGCGGCGCCGCCCGGGGCCCGCGCGGCGCCCAGCACGAAATCGAACTGCCCCCCGATCCCCGTGAGCTGGCGCGGCCCCACGCTCTCCGCGTTCACCTGCCCGGTCAGGTCTACCTCGAGCGCCGAGTTGATCGAGACGAAATCACGGATCCGCCCGACCACCTCAGGGTCGTGAACGACATCCGAGGGCTCCATGTTGATCAGCGAATTTTCGTGGACAAAGTCGAAGAGGCGTCGGGTGCCCATGACCTCGCAGATGTCCATGCGGCCGGGGTGGAAACTTTTCCGGACGTTGGTGATGACCCCCTTCTCGATGAGCGGCAGCATGTGGTCCACCAGGATCGAGTGGACGCCCAGGTCCCTTCGCTCTCCGAGGGCCTCCATGATGGCCTGGGGGATGGAGCCCACGCCGATCTGGATCGTCGCGCCATCGGGGATCACCCGGGCCACGCGGGCCGCGATCTCCTGCTCCACGGGCCCCACGGCGGCGGGTGGGTACTCCACCAGCGGCGAATCGGCCTCGGCCCAGCAGTCGATCTGGGAGCGGTGGAGGAAGGCGTTCCCCAGCGTCCGCGGCATCTGGGGATTGACCTGGGCAATGACCAGCGGCGCTTGCCGGGCCGCGGGGAGCGGATAGCTGACGGAGACCCCCAGGCTCAGGTAACCGCAACGGTCGGGAGGAGTCGCGTGGACGATCACAGCGTCGGGCGCCCAGGGCCCGCCCCGGCCGAAGAGGCGCACGGCGTCGAAATAGCGGGCGGGAACAAACTCCGCCTGACCGCGCTCCCAGGCCGAGACGGCCGGCGGCATCAGCTGCCAGGTCACCCATCTGAACGCCGCGGCGTATTCGGGCCGCAAGAAGGGATAGTCGCCGAGCAAGAGCCCCCCCATGAGGGTGAGCGGGGTGAGACGATTGGCCTGTCGGCAAAGCTCCTGAATGAAAGCAACGGGCTCGGCGCTGCCGGGAGGGAGAAGAACGCGCTGCCCCGGGCGCAACCGCCCGACGGCGGCCGCGAGCGTCAGCTTCTCGAACGCGCGTCCCATCGGGAAACGCCAGTAGTATAATCGCTGGCAGCGAGGGAACTCAATGGGGAGGGGCGGACTGAGGATCACGATCGTCGGCGCCGGGCCGGCCGGCCTCTACTTCGCCCTCCTCATGAAGAAGCAGAACCCGGCCCATGCCATCACCCTCCTCGAGCGCGACGGCCCCAACGATACCTTCGGCTGGGGGATCGTCTTCTCCGAGCGAACGGTGTCGGTGCTGAGGGACAGCGACCCGGACACTGGCGCCGAGATCGCGCGGCGGTGCGAGACCTGGGACGACGTGGCGGTCGTCCACAAGGGGGAGCGGACCACCGTCGGCGGGAACAAGTTCTACGGAGTCGCCCGCATCGCGCTCCTGAACATCCTCCACCGCCGCTGCCTGGCGCACGGCGTCGAGATCCGCTTTCACGCGAACGTTTCTGACGTGCTGCCGCTGGAAGAGTGCGACCTGCTCGTCGGGGCCGACGGCGCGAACAGTCTGGTGCGGCGGGCGTACGCCGATTTCTTCCTTCCCTCCGTGGACCTGCGCCAGAACAGGTATATCTGGCTCGGGACCGAACAGCTGTTCGACGGCCTCACGCTGACCTTCCGCCAGACGGACGCCGGCCTCTTCACGGCCCACTCCTACAGGTTCAACAAGACCACCAGCACCTTCATCGTGGAGTGCCCGCCCGAGACGTGGCTGCACGCCAGCTTGGACAGGATGTCCGGCGAGGAGACCTGCGCCTATCTGGCCGAGGTCTTCAAGCGCGACCTCGCCGGCCGCCCGCTGCTCTCCAACAACTTCGTCAAATGGTTCAACTTCCCTCTCGTGAAGAACAAGCGCTGGCACCACCGGAATGTGGCCCTGCTGGGGGACGCGCTCCACACCGCGCACTTCTCCATCGGGTCGGGGACGAAGCTGGCGCTGGAGGACGCCATCGCCCTGGCCGGCTGCTTCGCCGAGCACGGGAGCGTGGCCGCGGCGCTTCCGGCCTTCGAGCGGGTGCGCGAGCCGTTCGTGGACGAGTTCCAGCAGGCCGCCTACGAGAGTCTCACGTGGCTCGAGCACGTCGGCGAGCATCTGCATCTGGATCCCGTTCCCTTCACCTACCGGTTGATGACCCGCAGCGGGCGCGTGGGCTACAACCGCCTCAAGCAGAAGGACCCGGCGTTCATCGAGCGCTACGACCGCTGGCGGCAGGAGCACCCGTCCAGGGGCCCCATTCCAGAGGAATTCCTGGACCTCTTCCGAAAGCGGACCTTCGCGCACCTCGCCACCCAGATGCCCGACGGGACCCCCCAGGTCACGTCGGTCTGGGTGGACTATGACGGCCGGCACGTCCTGGTCAACTCGGCCAAGGGACGGCAGAAGGACCGGAACATGGAGCAGCGACGGTACGTCGCCCTCGAGATCACGGACCCCGATGACCCGAACCGCTACCTGGCCATCCGCGGGCCGGTGGTGGAGATCACCGAGGAGGGCGCCGACGAGCACGTGGACCGGCTGGCCCAACGATACCTGGGGCAGGAGAAGTACCCGGCCACCTGGCGCTTTCCCGGCGAAGTGCGCCGGATCTACAAGATCGCCCCGAAACACGTGACCGTCTGGAATCCGTTCGGGTAGGACGATGACCCTCAGAGGAAGGGTCGCGCTGGTGACCGGCGGCGGGCGCGGACTCGGCCGCGAGATCGCGCTCGCGCTTGCGCGCGAGGGCCTCGCGGTGGTCGTCGCCGCCCGGACCAGGAGCCAGGTGGACGACACGGCAGCGGCGGTGCGGCGGTTGGGCGTGGAGACGCTGGCCCTGACGCTCGACGCGACCGACGCGGGGGCGATCGCCGCCGGGGTGAGAGCCGTCACCGACGCGCTCGGCCCCATGGACGTGCTCGTCAACAACGCCGGCATCGCCGAATCCGCGCCCTTCGTGAAAACAGATCCAGCGCTCTGGGAGCGCCACTTGTGCGTCAACGTGACGGCCCCCTATCTCCTGACCCGCGAGGTTCTGCCGGGGATGCTCGAGCGGCGCTGGGGCCGCGTCATCAACGTCGCCTCACTCGCGGGCCTCTACGGCGCCCCGTATGTCACCGCCTACGCCACTTCCAAGCACGCCCTCGTCGGCTTTACCCGCGCCCTCGCCGCCGAGGTCAGCGGCCGTGGTGTGACGGTCAACGCCATCTGCCCCGGCTACGCCGCGACCGACCTCACCTGGAATAGCGCCCGGAACGTCGCGGCGAAGACGGGGAAATCCTTCGACGAGGCCGTTCAGGCCATGGCACGGATCAACCCGGGGGGCCGGCTGATCGCCCCGGCGGAGGTTGCAGCGGCGGCGGTGAAGCTGGTCTGGGACGAGGCAATGAACGGCGAGACCATCATCCTCGACGGTTCATAGGAGGCGCCAATGCCGAAGACACCGGTTAACCCACCATCCATGGTCAAACCCGTCGGCTACTCCCACGCGTTCGAGGTCCGGGGGGGGCGGATCCTCTTCCTCGCCGGGCAGGTGGCCTTCGACAAGGAGGGCAACGTGGTCGGCAAGGGCGACCTCGTCGCTCAGTTCCGCCAGGTGTGCGAGAACCTCAAGGCCCTCGTGACCGCTCAGGGGGGGAGCCTCCAGGACATCGTCAAGCTCACCCTCTACGTCCTCGACAAGGCGCACTACAAGGCCAACAGCAAAGCAATCGGCCTCGTCTATCGCGAGTACTTCGGCAAACACTTTCCCGCCATGACGCTGGTGGAGGTCAAGGGTCTCTACGACGCGGACGCCGGCTGCATGCTGGAGGTTGAGGGGATCGCCGCGCTGGATTGACCGAGCTCGGAGGTCGAAATGATCACGAGCATTGAAGAAGGCCTGCCCCCTCCGGAGCTTCTCCCCGACCGGGTCTACACGCTCCCGGAGGTCCGCTACCCCAGCCGGCTGAATGTGGCGCGGGAACTAGTGGACGCCAACGCCGAGGGTGGATGCGCCGACCGCCCGGCGATCTTTTTCGGCGAACAGGTCCTGACCTTCGGCGAGCTCCAGAAGCGGGTCAACCGGCTGGGGAACGGCCTCCGGGAAATGGGCCTCGACCGCGGCGACC
The DNA here is from genome assembly GCA_016209425.1 of Candidatus Rokuibacteriota bacterium. Taxonomy (GTDB): domain Bacteria; phylum Methylomirabilota; class Methylomirabilia; order Rokubacteriales; family CSP1-6; genus JACQWA01. Next base: position 2,693 of record JACQWA010000137.1, on the reverse strand, counting down.
GCGTCCTGCTCAGGATGCCGAACGTCCCGGAGTTCATCATCACCTGGCTGGCGTGTCAGAAGCTGGGGATCATCACCGTCGGGACCATGCCGATGCTCCGCGCCCGGGAGCTGGCCTACATCGCGAATGACGCCGGCACGACGGCCGCGGTGGTGTGGGGGAGGCTTCGCGAAGAGCTGGAGAAGGCCCGGCAGGCGGCGCCTCTCCTGAACGGGCTGATCGTGGCTGGGGAGGCCCAGGCGGGCGACATCGCGTGGCAGAGCCTCCTCGACGGCCAGCCCGACCGGCTGACGGCCGAGGAGACCGGGGCCAACGAAGCGGCGATGATCGCCTATACCTCGGGCTCGACCGGCATCCCCAAGGGATGCGTCCACTTCCACAACGACATCCTGGCGTCGGCGGACTCCTACGCGCGCTACGTGCTGACGCCCGCCGAAGAGGACCGCTTCGGCGGTCACCCCACCCTGGCCTTCACCTTCGGCACCGGGGGCCTCCTCGTCTTTCCCTTCCGCTTCGGCGCCTCGACGGTCCTGATGGGTCCCTTCCAGGCCGAGACCATGCTCGAGACGATCCAGCGGTACCGGATCAGCGTCGCCTTCTGCGCACCCACCTCCTACAAGCTGATGCTCCGGGTTCCCGACCTGGAGCGTCGCTACGACCTTCGCTCCCTCCGCCTCTCGGTGTCGGCGGCCGAGCCGCTCCCGGCCGCCACCTACGAGGAGTGGGTGAAGCGGACCGGCACCGAGCTGCTGGACGGGATCGGCTCGACCGAGATGTTCCACATCTTCATCTCTTCCGTCCGCGGCAAGGTGCGGCCGGGCGCCACGGGGGTTCCGGTGACGGGGTACGATTGCCGCGTGGTGGACGAGACCGGCCACGAGGTCCCCGCGGGAACCGCCGGGCTCGTCGCCATCAAGGGCCCCACGGGCTGCAAGTACTGGAAGAAGCCCGACCGGCAGGCCGAGTACGTTCGCTTCGGCGGCTGGAACGTGACGGGGGATGTGTACGTCCGGGACGACGACGGCTACTTCCGGTACCAGTGCCGCTCGGATGACATGATCGTCTCGGGCGGGTACAAGATCCCGGGGCCCGAGGTGGAGCGCGTGCTCGACGAGCATCCAGCCGTGGCCGAGTCGGCGGTGGTCGCGTCCCCCGACGAGACGCGCGGCTACGTGGTCAAGGCCTACATCGTTCTGAAGCCCGGCCCCACGGCGTCGGAGGCGCTGGCGCTGCAGCTCCAGGAGCACGTCAAGAACGAGCTCGCCCCGTACAAGTACCCCCGGCGGATCGAGTTCGTGGAACGACTGCCGCGAACCGAGACCGGCAAGATCCGCCGCGTGGAGCTGAGGCGGCAGGAGCTCGAGCGGGCCCGCGCCCAAGGCCCTTGACCGGCCGTGCATTTTCCCCTAGAGTCATGCCACGTTCCGGCCTTTTCTTTCACCCTGACTCGCTCAAGGAGGGAAGCTCTATGAGAGCCAAATGGCTGATGCTCCCTGCTCTGGCCCTGGTGGCGCTGGCCCTGAGTCTGGGCCACGCCCGGGAGGCGTCCACCCAGGCCAAGGCTCCCGACGCCATCCTGGTGGGAGCCACCCTCGCCGTCACCGGCCCCTTCTCGGCGGAGGTCGGTGTCTTCAGGAAGATGATGGAGAACTGGGCCGAGATGGTGAACGCCAAGGGCGGCATCGCCCTCAGGGAGTACGGGAAGAAGCTCCCCCTGAAGTTTATCATCTACGATGACACCTCCAAGCCCCCGGACTCTCAGCGCCTGTACGAGAAGCTGATCACCGAGGACAAGGTCCACCTGCTCCTGGGCCCCTACTCGAGCCCGATCACCATCGCCGCGTCCACGGTGGCCGAGAAGCACAAGATTCCCTTCATGGCGCTCGAGGCCAACGCCACGCCCATCTTCACCCGGGGCTTCGAGTGGATGGTGGGGGTGATCGACGACGGCCCGAAGTGGTCGTTCCACTACTTCGACATGCTCAAGGCCGAGGGCAAGGCCAGGACGATCGCCTTCGTGATCGAGGACACGCCTCACCCGAAGGAGGTCGGCTCCGGCTCCATTCCCAAGGCGAAGGAGATCGGCCTGAAGTCCGTGCTCGAGGAGTATTTCCCGGTTGCGACCCAGGACTTTACCCCCGTGATCGCCAAAATCAAGGCCGCAGATCCTGACATCGTCTACGTGGCGGCGTTCCCGGCCCGCTCGCTGACGTTCTTCAAGCAAGCCATCGAGCAAGGGGTGAACCCGCGCGAGTTCCACGTCATCCACCACGGCGCCGCCTTCAGGGAGCCCGCCGGAAAGGCCGCCAATCTCGTGACCGGGGAGAACTACTGGATGCCGGGGGTCAAGGGCGGCCCCAACGTGGCGGAGTTCGAAGAGCTGCTCCAGAAGACCGGGATCAAGGTCGAGGATTTCCCGTGGGCCTCGATCCACTTCTTCGGCTTCGAGGCGCTCAGGGCCGGGCTGGAGAAGGCCGGCACCCTTGACCGCGAGAAGGTGCTGACCGCCCTCCGTGGCCTTGATATCCAGACTATCAGCGGGCGGCTCCGCTTCCACAAGCCGGGCGAGAACATGAACCCGAAGACGGCGTGGCAGGGGACGCTGAACCCGTTCCCCACCCAGATCCAGGACGGCAAGTACGTGGCGGTCTGGCCGTCCCAGTTCGCCACCGGCAAGCACATCTATCCGCGCC
>JACQWA010000005.1 GCA_016209425.1 Candidatus Rokuibacteriota bacterium | reverse complement strand
GAACCAGATCGTGCAGAAGATCCGTGGCAAGCCGGGGAAAAGTCCTTTCCAGCGCGAGCCGAATGCGTAGCTGCTCGACGTGACCCGCCAGACCTACGCCTCGCCCCCGCCTTCCAGCGGTTTCTCCGCCAGGGCGGGCGGAGAGCAAGAAAAAAAGCGGGATCGGGAATAAAAGGGAGCGCTAGGCCCGAAGCCTGCCGGCCACCGACCCGAAAACGTTGGAGCGGGCGAGCGGATTCGCACCGCCGACGTCCAGCTTGGGAAGCTGGCCCCGCCGGATGCCGGCGGGGACACTCCGGGATGAAACGGGAGACATTTCTGGACCCTCCGAGCGTCGCCCCCTCCGTCGCCTCTCCCGCCGTGTCCCAAATCTTACCCCGACAAGGGCAGCAGGAGGGCAGAAGCGGAACTCCTCGCTCCGGCAGACGTGGGCCGACTTCCTCACCTCCCCCCTGGGGAGGAATCTGAAGCTTCCCCGTGCTGGGCACTCACCGCCCTACCGTTGACGCGTTCACGAGCTCTCGCAGTCGCTTGCCAACCTTGAAGACGGGGACCCTCTTGGCGGGGACTGATACGAGGCTTCCGGTTTTCGGATTCCGTCCGCGGCGCCCCCGCCGAAGCCTGAAGCTCCCGAAGCCCCGGAGCTCGACCTTGTCGCCTCCGGCGAATGCCTCGGTGATGCTGTGAAAAACCGTGTCGACAATCGTCTCGCTTTCCCTCTTGGTCAGCTTACATACCTTCGACAGTTCGTCGATCAGGTCGGCCTTCGTCATGATTCAGCTCTCTCGCGCACAACAGGGTCTCGCCGGACGTGGACACCTCCCCAGGCCACTGGCTCAAAAATGGGCAAGGTGCTCTTCAGCTCGGTTCGGCAGGACCTCCCTCCCGTCACCCACAGGGTTATCCACCGGCCGTCCAACAAGCCTGGGGACAAAGTCCTGGACCCCCTCATCGGGTCTTCGCGCGGTAGAACCAAGCGTCCAACACTTCGTCGAAGTACACGAGACCCTCTCCACTCCCTTCGACATGAACCCTGAACCACCGGAACCGGTTCCGCCCGTCAGGAGCTTCGCTGACCCAGCGGTCCAGGACCGTCAGTTCTGCCTATCCCTTGCCCGTCCAGAGACGCCGTGGCGTCTCCTCCCCGCGGCCGCCTGCATAGCACTCGACCCGCACGGGCTCGTCATCACGACGGTCCGAGCCAAGGAAGTTCTTTCTCGCTTGAACACCGTCATAGCAATACACCCTCCCGATGTTGAGCAGGTGGCAGTTGCTTTCCAGCCCGGCTTGGGGACCCATAGCGCCCGCCTTGCCCTGCTGGGGAGACCGGTTGATCGGACGTATATCGGAGAAAAAGTGAGAACGTTATCCTGGCCGCGGGACAGAAGACGGTCTTTGGAAGGGGAGTTTAGCCCCGAGAGCGGTCGTTACGAAAGTGCTGGTGGGTCTCCGATATTGCTTAGATCAGTAAGATCCAGGGAGTATCAACTTTTGGGACACCGGACAACCCCTCCGGCATCACGATGGTCGACCGCGCGTCCGACCAGCCGGTCCATGTCCTATTCGCAGAACCACTCGCTGCGGTCTGAATCCAGCGCCGGTAGTCCGGTCGCAACGTTCGCCGTTACACCGTCCGATGCGGCCCCGCCGGATAGCCTGAAGGTCGCCCAGCAGGCGAGCGTTCCGCGACCTCCCTCTGGCTGGACGATCCTGACGCCATTACCACGCGTTGTCGCCGCCGACGACAGGATGACGAAGGTTGGTGGTCCTCACCGTCTGTTTCGCTTGCGAGACTGCCGGGCCATCTTTCGGCGCCGCTTCCGACCCGCAGGGTCCCGACTCGTGACGGCCGGAGCCGCCGAGGACTCCGACTGAAGCTGGTCCTCTGTCACCCGATCTATGATCTGCTCACCTTCGTCGAGAACGTAGATGGGCGTACGACCATTCCACGTCCTGAAGTAGTCGGGCCGCTTCTTCCCGGCGTAATCGACTCCCACCACCGCCCGAAAGCGGTAACCCTCTTTCACGCCCGCCACAATGAGACCTTCGTCGACGATGACCGTCGGGCACGCGGTGCAGAAGTACCCAGCCGGGGCGAACATGACGCGGGGGGCGACGTCCGTGGCGTAGATGAAGTGGGCCATCTGCTGCCGGGTCGCGGCGTTGCAGCGAGGGCACCGAAAGTGGGAAGCGACGGACCGCATCGAATAGCCATGCTCGACGGTTCCTTCGAAGATCGGCAGTCCGGAGCCCTGCGCCAGTTCCTCCACGAGCCGCGGTCGCATTTCGGGCCCGAACGTGTCGAGATCGACAGTGACCATTCCCATGGTGCCGTGGACCTCGGTCCGGATCCCGGGGACCGGTGCCCGCGACTCCGTCTCCGCCTGCTCGGGGCGTTCGACAGCCGGCTTGGGTTTCCAGCGTTCAACCAGCCGACGAAAGAAGCTCACTCGGCCTCCTCATCGACGCGCCAGAGGCGTCGTCACCGGACGTGGGGGGCAGTTCGGAACGAACGGCAGTGCGCCGGCCGCACCCGTCGTTCGCGCCGATGGCCATGCGTGCTCTACACGCCGCGAAAGAAGAAGGCGTCCCGCACGGTGATGGGTTCGCCCGTGAGCCCGACAACGACGTCTTCACTCGCCCGCAACCAGCGAACCGGCCGGTCCAGGTCTTCTTCGGGAATGACCGCAGCCCCACATTCTCCGAGCACGCGGACGATCTCGGCTCGGAGGCGTCTGAGCACCGTGACACCCGCCTCGTCGCCGAGTTCCCGGTAGGGCTCCTCGGGGTCCAGCTTCCGCCCATCCAGGCTGAACAGGTGGGGCTCAACATCGGGCTCCGACGGGCTTCCGTCTTCGAAGACCTCCACCTGGTGCAGCGTCACCACGGCAAACGGGGCAACCAGGGAGATGCCGACTGCGTAGCCGATCCTGCCCTCGCCGTGAATGCGCTGCTCGGCGCCCTCTTCATCGGGTTCGATGGTGTCGGTCGCGAACGTCAACCGCTCATCCATCGAGGACACGAAGAATAGCCAGTACGAACGCGATTCTTCGTGCCAGTCCGGCGGGTCCTCGTCCGGATTCGAGGTCTCGCCCCACCTCGGTCCCCCTCGAGGCTCGCGCTCGTAGAAGACAGCGCCTCCCGGGATCTGAGACAACGCCGCCTTCAGCCTCGGGTACACCTTCCAGAACGGAGCATCGTCCGAGTCGACCGGCATGTCGATCACGCCCTCGGGCCACGCGTGATGAATGGCCTCAGCGAGGTGCTGCGGCAGGTCAGTGTGTAGTCGCCGCGTCTTCTTCACGGCCGGTCCTCTTTCCGTTGGGCCGCCACTGCAGGGAGCGCCTGCGCCTCGCGGTGCGTCCCCCGCCCCATCAGCGTCCAGACGGGCGCCTCGTAGGCCTCCACCACCAGCGCCTCAGCGTCGGCGCTCCGCGTCTGCTTGAAGCCCGCCTTCGCCAGATCGACGCCGTCCCGCGGCTTGCCCGCCACCAGGAGCGATCGGATTCGCGCCGTGCGGGCAGGATCGGACGCGACCCCTGCGAAAGCGGCGTGCCGGTGCTTGCGACGCTGGCTCATGGAGGCGTGGCGGAGGTGCCTGGCGCGGGGTGCGGATCGACGCCGGGCGGCGCGGTGAAGCACACCGAGCGTCCTCCGTATCCCGTCGCCCGCCGGGAACCCGCGAGTGCCAACGGGGAGCGGAATACGTGGCGAAAGCAACCTTGCGACTGCGCGGCAGGGGAGAGAAACGGCGCCTCTCTCACTGTCAGCGTCCTGCCTGCGTCAGCGCCGCTCTTTCGGCTCACCCTGCAGCACTGCTACCACGAGCGCGCGAGCAGCGTCAAGGTGAATGTTGCCACATCCTGATTGTCCGGGAACGCGGGTGATGAGACTTGTCGCTGCGCCGAACTGACCTTCTCGCCGGTCACTTCCCAGACGAGCGCCCCGGTAGAGGGTTGTGAACGCGCTCACCTCATGGACTCACCCGCCTCCCGTCCGCCGGCTCGTCCGGACGCTCTGGGCGTGGCTCGCCGAAGGTCAGCCTTGGCGGCTCGGCCCGAGGCGGCGCGGGGCAGCGTCACGAGAGCTACGCCTCGCCCGCGCGGCCAGACGTCTGGAACTACCGGCGCGCTGGGCGAGGGCTTCGAACCGCCTCCGCCGCGAACTGGAGCGCTTCACGGATGTTGTCCGCCTCGAGCGAGGGATGCTCGCGGAGGATCTCCTCCGTCGTCATGCCCTCGGCGACCATGGCCATCACCGTGGCCACCGGCATCCGCAGGCCCAGGATGCAGGGGACGCCGCCCATCTTGTCGGCCTCGACGGTGATTCGCGGGAAACGCATCGTCCTTCCCTCCTGCGGACTGCGGAGACCGATTCTCAGACGTCTGACGAGGCCACGCAAGGCCCGTGTGCGTCTCGAACGATCTCGGCGTCCTCGTGGAATCAGCAGCGTGTGACGAGGTCAGAGCCCCAGCTCCCGGCCGAGGACCCGGGTGACGAAGCGCTCGCCGTATGTCTCGCTCGCAACGAGCGTCCTGATCCGATCCCGCACCTCCGCGGTCCGTCCTGCCTTCTCGGCCGCCTTATTCGTGTTCGTGTATGCCGCCCATACGTCGGCGCCCGAGACCTCGTAGCCGTAGCCCTCGACGAGCCAGTGAAGCGCGGCCAGTCCCGCCTCAACCGCGAACTCAGGACGCCCGCCGGCGAAGTCCCGCGCGGTCCGCGTCAGCGTCTTCGGATCGCACGGCGCCCGATTCGCGAGCCGGATCGCCTCGTCGAAGAGCCCCACCTCCTTCGCCGTGGCGAACCACTTCCCCTCATCGCCGGGCGTGCCCGCCACGAGATCCCCGAGCAGCTCTTCGGGCCCCTTCTGGGGGTACTTCCGGGCGAGCGCCCGGTAGGCCGCGAGATACGAAGTGCCTCGGGTCGCCTCGAGCGCGTAGCGCCGGTACGTCTCCTCGACGCGACCGGAGGCGAGCAGCACCTCCTCGCACGCGGCCGCGATGGCCACCGGGCTGTCGTTGATCCCTCGCGACGCCTCCGCGTACGCGATCGCCTCGTCCGGGCGGCCGAGCGCCGCCAGGGCGCGCACGCCCCACTGCCGGTAGGTCCACCAGGGGAACGGGTCCTTCTCGAGGAGCGCGAGGATCGCCTCGTAGCGCCCGGCCCGCAGGAGGGCGCTGAGGCACGCCGTCGTGCCGTGGAAGAAGCCGCGCCGCTCCGGATCCGGGCTCCACGCCATCTCCACGATGCCGACGAGCCGGTCGGCCCACGCCGCGGCGATCTCCGGCGACACGCAGAGCTCACCCCAGAAGTCCCCGAGTCGCTCGATGTACGGGATCTCGTCGTTCGCGTGGGCCTGCCAGAGGCGCTCGAGCCAGCCCTCGCGCGTGGTCGCGTCCGCGGGCGCCCTGGCGATGACGGCCACCAGCTCCTCGATGGCATGGGTCACCGCGGTGCCGATGGCGCCCGAGGAGCCATCCACATGCTCGAGCGCGGGCGACACGCGTTCCAGGAGCAGCACCGCTCCCTCCGCGGCCAGGATCGGATCGCGCCGGGCGACCTTCTTGATCTCGCTCACGGCTTGCCTGACGCGCTGGATCGCCGGCTGCGACTTCCAGCCGAAGGCGCGGCGCCGGAAGCGGCGCGTGAACTCCCAGTGATAGGTCTTAGCCTTGGACATCGTCGCCAGCCCGCCGACGCCTCATCTCGCGCTTCAACGCCTTCCTGTCCTCCTCCACGCGGGCCCGTTCCTCGATCGAGACGACGACGTCGGGGCGGCGCTTGCCGAACCGTTTGAAGTACAGGTTCTCGATGAATGCCGGCAGGGGCAGCTTCCAGGGTGCCTGCTCGTGGTCGTCGAGCTTGCCGAGCTTCTTCGGGTTCATGCCGAGCTCGCGCGCCATTTGCACGTGGGCGTGAGAAAGGTGATGCCGCGTGCGCGCGTCCATCCAGACCTGAAGCCCCTCGGGAATCCGCCCGCGGGACATGGCTCAGAGCCTGCGCGGGCGCCGCCCGGCGCCCGCTCGGACACCGCGTGCCGGCCGTCGCCGGCGGGCGGTGAGGCCCGCCCAGCGCCCGAACGGCAGCGGCTCGACATCCTGCAACAGGCGTGTCGCGGCCACGGCTCGCACGTTCGTCGCCATCGGAAACGTCTCGGAGCCGGCGTGGACCACGTCGAGCCGCGCGAGCTTCAGATCCTCCAGCGCCACCCGCATCGACTTGGTGAGCTCTGGCGCGGTGGTGCGTTTGAACTCGAACCCGAACCGGCGCTGGCCGGCGACGATCAGGAGATCGAGCTCGGCTCCCGCATGCGTTGCCCAGAAATAGCACTGTTCCGGATGTGCGCCGATCAGGTGAACCACGGTGCTGAGCATGAACCCTTCCCAGGATGCCCCCACCTTCGGATGCTCAGATTTCAAGGTACCGACCTCGCGAGACTGGCCGACCCGTCACTCACCCTTCAGCCGCTG
>JACQWA010000016.1 GCA_016209425.1 Candidatus Rokuibacteriota bacterium | reverse complement strand
GGGCCGGTCAAGACGAAGGTGACCCCCTGGGCGGTGAAATACAAGGTCGTGTCCCGGCCCTGAACATAGTAGGCCACTCGTGTGTCCACTTGCCCCCGGTTCTCGATGAAATAGAGAGGCAGCCTCCCAAACGCCGCCTGGACATGGGCCTTCGCCGCTGCTTCAGGCTGGGCCCCAGGTGGGGGCAGGGGGACCTCCACCTTCAGACCGGCCGCCAGCGCCACGGCGAGTATCCCCACCGGCAGCACGGTGAAACGCAAGCTATTCCTCCACATTGCCCAGCCCTCCTCTTCCGGGGAGGGGATAGGCGACACGGAGATCCGCTCCCCAGCGAGCGATCAGCTCCAGGTTCAGCCGCCGGATCTGCTCATCCAGCAGGCGGAGCAGCGTCAGGCAGTCCGCGCGGATGGTGCTGGGGATCCCGGGGAGAGGAAGCCCCTGGAGTTCCCGCTGCCCCCGCTCGGTCAACCAGCTCTTACTCGCCGTGGGCTGGAGGTTGCGCCGGGCCAGCAGAGCGAGCAGCCGATTCTTGGTCCCGGTGCGGACCCAGACCAGACTCACCCGGTCCCGCAGGAGTTCGCGCGCCTCCCGGAGCTCCCGGGGCGGGATCCACACCCTCGGCAGCAGGTCCCCGCGCAGGAGCAAGAGCAACCGCTCGGCATCGACGCGGTCGTTCTTCAGCCGGGCCGCAGCGATCGCCTTGGTCTGAGAGAGCACGGGCCGATGTCCCAGACCCTCCAACAGATCGACCAGCCACCACCACGTGCCCGAGGCTTCGATCGCGACCGGCGTCTGCGCGGGGAACTCGGCAAAGAAGCGCTCGAGCCGGAGCGGCTCGTTGGTCAACCGGTGCTGCGTCAGCTCCCCGTCCTCCGTCAGCACCGCAATCTGCGAGAGCCGTTTGTGGAGATCTACGCCGACGTGTACCATTCCCTCGGCCTCCTTCCTCAGAGTGTGCTTGCGACATTCTCTGAGGACCCAGCCTATGTGAGGCTGGGCAGGAGGCCAACGCGCTTATGACATCATAAAAGGCCCTTCTCGGTAGCAGGAGACCCGCCACCGCACCGCCGACCGTGAGGGCGCCGACCACGGGGCCAGCCAGCGAGCGGCGCCCGGAAACATAAAGGCCCTTCTGAGACGCGGCGAGGACGCGGCAAGCGCCCCCGCCCCCTGCGCCCCTGCCGAGAGAGCCTCGGAGTGAGCCTCCATCTCCTAGCCCTAATACAGCGCGGATGAAGGCGGAGTCAAGCACGGAGTTGGGGGCGCGCCTGGCCGGGGATCGGAGTGGTTTTTCGGGGGACGGCACCCGCGCCGGGGCGCGACAGCGCGGTGAGCGGTTAGAGAAGTCCAGGAGCGCCCGGATGAAGACGCCGAGGACCGCCCGGCAGAGGCGGTGGTCCCAGGCGAGCAGGTAGCGCAGGCGATGCGGGAGGCTGAGGACCCGCTGCCGCACGGGCACCCGCGGCAATACTTCGTCCACGATGTGGGCCGCGCGCTCGGCCATGCGTCGGCCCCCGCAACTGGGGCAGAAGCCGCGGTGGACCCCAGGTAGGGCCAGAGCTTGAAAAAGCGATACACCACGCGGGTCGGGGCCGACGGCGGGGAAAGCGCTGCCGGTGGCGAGTCTACTTCCGGGAACGGTGACGGCGTTCCGGCTCGCTCTTCTCGATCACGCCGTGCTGCCTGCAGAGGGGGGTGGGGCGAGCGTCCTCGGCGTCGAGCTTGTCCTGGATCGTCTTCCGCTAGTTGGCGAGGACGACGGTGGTGTCAGACTTCTTCGCTACCGCCTGAGTCTCATGAAGTCCACCGCGTCGCGCACGGGGTCGTGGTCGCGGTCGGCGGCCCCCGTCGCAAGGAGTACGGCCAGCGCGTGGGGAACTCGAACGTCTACGCGGTGGTCCGCTATGCCTTCTGAAAGGGGGTGACGCGCAATGTACGTGGAGCAGTAGCTTCGGGTGCTCGGCCTTCACGAACTTCTGGCCCTCGATGGTTGTCCTGCGGGCCGCAGGCGTGAGAGAGGGGGTGTGAGGGTACACCGAGAAACCCCAAGCTTCGGCTCGAGCGAATCCACCTACGACGCGTGGTACGAAACCGCGCTCGGCTGGTTCGTCGCGATGCTACAATTGCCCGTGCCCGAGCCGAAGGAGTTCGCATGGTTCTACCATCGATTGGGGCTACCTGGCCGCCCGGGCGCAGGAGGCGGGAGTTCTGGAGGCGCTGGAGCGCCTGAGGCAGGAGGGCGGGCCCAGGGGTCAGGGGGAGGTAGATGCGCCGGGTGGAGGAGCGCGGAGGAGAGGGCGATCCTCCTCAGGCTCGATGAGGCACGGACGAGCACGGCTCACGCGACGGCCCCTCGTCCGGAGCCGAAGGCGGACGAAGCTGGCCTGATTGGCTTCCAGGTACTCCGTCAACTCTGCATCCCGCGGGTTGGACGGCGGCACTTCCGGTTGCACCTGGATGAAGGAACGTGATGTCCGGGGCGTAGCGACGCGCCTGAGGAGCGAAGCCATGGCGACCGTGGTGATTCTGGGCGGTGGCGTGGGAGGGCTGGTGGCAGCCAACACGCTGAGACGGCGGCTCGACGGCGCGCACCGGATCGTCCTGGTGGACCGCGTGGGCCAGCACATCTACACCCCGTCCTTTCTCTGGATGATGCTCGGCCGGCGCGAGCCACCCGAGATCACCCGGGACCTGGGACGCCTCGAGCGGAAAGGGATCGAGGTGGTGCGGGACGAAATCCGGGAGATCGACCCGGCGAGACGGCGTGTCAGGACCGCCACGCGGGAGATCTCGGGCGACTACCTGATCATCTCCCTCGGAGCGGACGGATGGGCGGAGGGGGTGTCCGGGCTGGCGCAGGGCGGCCACAACCTCTACGACCTGGACGGCGTGATCGGGCTTCGGCGCGCTCTCGCCTCGTTCAGGGAAGGCCGGGTGGCCGTGACCATTGCCAGCCTGCCGTTCAAGTGCCCCGGCGCGCCGTACGAAGCGGCGATGTTGATCGAGGCCTCCCTCCGGGCGCGCGGGCTTCGCGAAGGGACCCAGGTGGACCTCTACACCCCCGAGCCTCTCCCGATGCCGGTGGCGGGGAAGGCCCTGGGGGAAGCTGTGAAGGGCATGCTCGAAGGAAAGGGAATCGGCTTCCACCCCCAGCACAAGCTCCAAGGGGTGGATCCCGAGCGGCGAGAGCTGGCCTTCGAGGATGGGAAGCGGGCCGGCTTTGACCTCCTCGTGATGATTCCCCCCCACCGCTGCCCGGCCGTGGTCAAGGAGTCGGGGCTGACGGGGGAGGCCGCGTGGGTGCCCGTGGACAAGGGGACCCTCCAGACCGCCCACGAACGCGTCTACGCCCTGGGCGACATCACGGCCATCAAGCTCCCCGTGGGGCTCATGCTCCCCAAGGCCGGGGTCTTCGCCCACCATCAGGCCGAGGCCGTGGCCCACAACATTGCCGAGGAGGTGAGGGGAGGCGCGACGCGGAAGGGCTTCGACGGGCACGGCTACTGAATCCTGGAAATGGGCCACGGTGTGGCCGCCTACGCGGGGGGGAACTTTTACGCGGACCCCGCTCCCGTGGTGAAGATGCGCAACCCCGGCAGGATGTGGCACTGGGGAAAGATTTGGTTTGAGAAGTGGTGGCTGCGGCGCTGGTTCTGACCCCATGAGACTGACCAGGGAGGCGAACACAAAGATCTGCCCGGGCATCGGATGACGGGTGCGGCCCTCGCGCTGGTGATCGGCGCCGCCATCTTCCACGCGGCCTGGAACGCGCTGGCCAAGCGGGCCCACGATCAGCTGGCGTTTCTCTGGTCCTCGGTCTCCCTCGCGACCCTCCTGCTCGGGCCCGTCTGGCTCGGGATGCTGAGCGCTCGAGGGCTCCCCGCGGCGGCGCTCCCGTTCGTCATCGCGACGATCGTCCTCCACGCGTTCTACTTCTTTGCGCTCGGCCGCTCGTACCGCCTGGGAGAGTTCTCCCTCGTCTACCCGATCGCCCGGGGGCTGGGCGTGGCGCTGGTGCCCATCCTGGCACTGCCCCTCTTCGACGAGCGCCTCTCGCCCTTGGGGACAGCGGGCGTGACACTGGTCGTGCTCGGGATCGTCGGCTTGCACCTGACCCCCCGCGCCGTGAGCGCCGCGGCCTCCGAATCCAAGCGGGTGGGCCCGGGGACCGGGTGGGCGCTTCTGACGGGCCTCACGATCGCGGCCTACTCCTTGGTGGACAAGGCCGGCGTGGCCCGCCTCCATCCGGTCCCGTACATCGGGCTCCTGGGACTCGGCTCGATCCTGCTCCTCCTCCCCACGGTCCTGGCCAACCCCGACGCGCTGCGCCGGGAGTGGGCGGTCAACTGGCGCTGGATCCTGGTCGCCTCCAGCATGAATCTCACGGCCTACCTCCTCGTCCTGTTTGCGTTCCGGCTCTCCAAAGCCGGATACGTGGTGGCAGCGCGCGAACTTTCCATCGTGTTTTCGGCGATCATCGGGAGCTTCTGGTTCAACGAGGGCCGGCTCGGCCCGCGGCTGGCCGGCGCGGGGGTGGTTCTGGCGGGAGTGGCCTGCGTGGCCCTGGCCCGGTGAGCGGCGCTCGATTATAATGGCTCCGCCTTACGGGCCGAGCCCATTATCCACCTGAGGAGCATGAAGCACCTCAAGCCCGACCGCGAGATGTACCTGATGGACGCCCAGCCCGACACCCGCCCCGCGCTCACGGTGGCGCCCGGCGAGGTGGTGGTCGTGGAAGTGAGCGAGGCCCTTGTGGGCGTCCGCGACCCCTCGCGCTTGCCGACTCCCTTCACCGATGAGGCGGTCGGGCACCCCCTCGGCAAGATCACCGGGCCGATCTTCGTCGAGGGGGCCGAGCCGGGCGATTCCCTCCGGGTCGAGCTCCTGGCGATCGAGGTCGGGGAGGAGGGCGTCACGGTCATCCTGAAGAACTACGGGCTGTTGCCGAAGGACTTCCCCGGCCCGACGCTGCGAGTCTCCCCCATCCGGGACGGGATGATCCACTTCGGTGAGCTTCGGATCCCCCTGCGGCCCTCGCTCGGCACGCTCTCGACCATGCCGAAAGTCCTGGACCATTTCGGCTACGCGGGCCCGCACGGCGGCGACCTCGACCAGAACGAGCTCAGGGCCGGCACGGTCTGCCATCTCCCGGTCTTCGTCCGAGGCGGGCTCCTCTTCCTGGCCGACCCTCACGCCGTCATCGGCGATGGTATCGTCTGCGGGACCGGGCTCGAGTGCGGCGCCACGGTCACGCTCCGGGTCACGGTCGAGCGACCGGCCTTCCTCGATCGCCCCGTGATCGAGACGGCCGACACCCTTCAGGTGGTGGGCACCGCCCCCACCCTGGAGGACGCGGCGCGCGACGCCGCCCGGGCGGCCATCCGCTACCTCACCCGCGCGACCCACCTCTCCGCCGAGGAGGCGTACATGCTCTGTTCCCTGGTGGGGGACTTCAAGATCGGAACCTCCCCGCGCCCCATCATGGCGGTTCGCCTCGTCCTGCCCAAGGCGATTCTCGCCCAGGCCTGACAACCCCCTCGCGGGCGGGACACGGTCGCGCACCGCCCTTGAGCGATGGACGCCGGGTTCCTGCTGAGAGGGGTGATCATCGGCTTCTCAATCGCCGCCACAGTTCGGCCAATCGGCGTGTTGTGCATCCGCCGCACGCTGGCTGAGGGGCACGCCCACGGCTTCGTCTCGGGTCTAGGCGCCTGGGTTCCTGGCGGCGCCGGCCGAGCACGGGGCCTCGATCAGCGGGCGTGGTCTCGTCGGCGCGTATGTCTGAACCCTTTTCCTGACGCTCACTCCGCGCCCTCAGGAGCATGTTGCTACAACGGGCACGGCTGCGAGAGGGTTCCGACGAGACGTAGGTAGTGATAGTGGCGCCGTCTGCGCCCGGTACCGCGAAGGCAACATCGCGTAGCTCCCGAAGATCCCACGATGCCCACGACGACATCGCCGACGCTTATGCTCATACGGGCGCTCACGTCAGGTCCACCCCCGCTCGGGGCTGAAGGCGAGAGCCACTCAGAGGCCCTCGCGCCGCCGCCACACCTCCCGCCGGCGCCGCTCGTGCTCGATCGTCACGCGGCCGTTCTTCACGACGAGGCTCCGGGGCGGCACGGCCGCGACGATCTCTTCCGGGCGCTCGCACTCCCACACCAGGAGGTCCGCGCGGCACCCGACTGCGAGACCATAGTCGCGCAACCTGAGGATCCTCGCCGGGAGCGTCGTCAGGGTGGCGACCAGTTCGCGCATCTGGGTGGACGTCCCCATATGGGCGGCCACCGCCGCGAGAAACGCCATGTGGGCGAGGTCCGCGGTGCCCACCGGCGTGAAGAGGTTCCGGACATTGTTCGTTGCGAGTGCGACGGGGACGCCCGCGGCGAGGAGGCGCCGAATCGGCGTGAGTCGCGCGATGAGATACAGGTCCGTGGCCGGGAGAGAAATGACGCCGATGCCGGCGGTGACGATGTCGGCGATGACCGCATCCTGCCCGCGGGGAGGCAACGCCGCCAGCTCGGTGAGATGGCCGACGGCAACCCGCCCGTGCCAGCCAGCGCGGACGGTCTGCTTGGCAATCTCGCGGATGTGCAGGTGCTCCGGCTCGTCGAAGAAGTCCACGTGGAAATCGGCGTCCACGTCGAACTCCCGGGCAAGGCTGAAGACGATCTCGATGTGCTTGACGGGGTCGGTATCGTTATACGGCACGCCGCCGACGAGGTCGGCGCCCATCTGGAGCGCCTGGCGGAGCAGGGCTTCGGTCCCTGGCGCCTGCAGGATCCCTTCCTGAGCGAAGGCGCAGATCTGTAAATCCAGGGCCGGCGCGTACTCCCCCTTGAGCGGCAGGACCGCTGCCATCCCCGCCAACCCGACGATCGGGTCTACCTCGACGTGGCTCCGCATGGCCGTGGTGCCCGCCGCGACGGCAAGATCGAGGACCTGGCGGGCCCGGGTCCGGATGTCTTCCACCGTGAACCCGCGCTTGGCCTCCCCCGTGAGACGGATGGCTTCCTCGAGTGTCCCGGCGGACCCACGGACGCGCCCCATGAGCAGCGCCTTATCCAGGTGAATGTGGGCCTCCACGAGGCCTGGGGTGACCAGCCGTCCCCGCACCTCCACCGTCTCACGCGCTCGCTGGTCGACAACCCCCACCGCCACGATCCGTCCCTCCGCGATCCCCACATCGGCGACCCCCTCGCGGTCGGGCAGGCGGCACCCGCGCAGCAGCAGGTCGATCATCAACGCCGTCGGGCGAGCCGCCTCTGTACGGCGAGGAGACTGCCCTCCTGATCGGGCCTTTCCGGACGGCGGACGTAGGTCCGCACGGCCTGGAGCAACTTCTGCCCGGTAGTGGGATCGAGTCGGCGCGCGAGCTTCACGCCGTCCAGGCGCATGAGCGCGATCTCGGCGAGGCTCAGCACCCGACAGCCCGGCTCGAGATGCCCGCCGAAGGCCCCCTTCTTGTCACAGAGCACGAGATGGGCATGGACGTGGTAGTCGGCGATGACGCCGGCGATGGCGAGGATCTCGACGCCGCGCGGCGACCTCCGGTTGTAGAAGCGCCGCGGAGGGAACGCCGGGCCCAGCACTCCTGTGACGGAGACGTCGGTGAGGCTGCCGAAGCCCGTCAGGATGACGCCGTTCCGGATCTTCTGGGCCCGGCAGATCTCCTGGAGGGACTCGAGCAGGAGGTCGCCGTAGCCGAGCCGGACGACGACCACCTTCCCTCCCCGGGCGCCTCGAGCGATCATCCGCCCTGCCGCCATCGCCGCCTCCCGCTCAGTAGCCGAACAGGCGCGGCACCCACATGTAGAGCCCCGGGAAGTAGACGCAGAGGAACAGGACGCCGAACTGGAGGACGACGAAGGGCCACACGCCCCGGACCAGGCGTTCCATGGTGAGCCCGGAGAGGCTCGCGACCACGAAGAGGACCACCCCCACCGGCGGCGTCAGCATGCCGATGACCAGATTGAGCACGAAGACGAACCCGAAATGAAGGGGATCGATGCCGTACTGGATGGCGACGGGGTGAAAGATAGGCACGAGCATGATGTAGGCAGCATTGGATTCGAGGAACATGCCGACCACGATCAGGAAGAACATGACGAGGGTCAGGAAGACCGCGGGGCTCGCGGTGACGGATTTGAGAAAGCCGGCAACGGTCGTCGGCACCTGCGCGATCGTGAGGAGGAAGGTGACCGAGGCGGCCAGGGCGATGAGCATCACGACGATGGAGGTCGTGGTCGCGCTGCGGACCAGGGCGGGCCACAGGTGCCGGAGCCGGAGCTCCCGGGTGACGAAGAACCCGACGGCGAGGGCGTACACGACCGCGACGGCGGCGGCTTCCGTGGCCGTGAAGGCGCCGGCCACCATGCCCCCGATCACCACGACGGGCATGAGGAGAATGGGCAGGGCCTGCCACGTCCGGCGCCCGATCTCGCGCAGCCGGGGGCGCGCGCGCGAGACCGGATAGCCTCGGCGCCGGGCGATGACGTAGGCGAAGGCCATCATGCCGACCCCGATGAAGAAGCCTGGGACCACCCCGGCGAGAAACAATCCCGCGACTGACACGCTCGCCCCCGCCATGTAGGCGTAGACGATCATCGCGGCCGAGGGGGGAATGATCGGGCCGATGTTGGCCGCGGCTGCGACCACGGCCGCCCCGAACTCCTCATCGTATTCGCGCTTCATCGGCCCGAGGAAGACGCTGCCGAGCGCGGCGGCGTCGCCCACCGCCGTGCCTGTCACGCCGGACAGGATCATCTCGGAGACGACGCAGACGTGGGCAAGCCCGCCGCGGACGTGCCCGACCAGGACGCGGGCGAACTCCACCAGGCGCGAGAGGATCCCCGCCGAATCCATCAGCTCCCCCGCCAGCATGAACAGCGGGATGGCCAGCAGCGGGAAGGAGTCCACCGCGGCGATCATGCGCTCGGGGATCATGCGGAGCGGGAGATCAGAGGAGATCAGCACGGCGGCCAGACTCGACAGGCCGAGGGCGAAGGCCACCGGGACGCCGAGGAGGGCCGTGACGGCGAACGTCAGCGCGATCGTGGTGAGCACGGGAGCGCGAGCACCTGCACCGCCATGAGGAGCGCCCCGACCGGGACCGCCAGGTAGAACCAGAAGACGCTGAAGCCAAGGGTGGAGGTCTGCTGGACCCACTGGTCCGGAAGGATCGACGCCCCGGTTACCGTCACGACCGCCAGGAGCGCCAGGGTCGAGACCTTCGTGGCCCCGCCCATCCAGCGGCGGACGGCCGGCGGGACCCGGTCCACCACCACCCCGACCACGATGTGGCCACCCCCGCGGACCGCGAGACTCCCGCCGAGGACGCCGGCCCAGATGAAGCAGAAGCGGGACAGCTCCTCCGAGAAGTAGATCGAACTATTCAGGACGTAGCGGAAGAAGACCTCGGCGCTGACGATGGCGGCCATCGTCCCCATGGCGAGGGCGACGGCTCCCTTCGTCAGCACCGCAACCGCGTCGGCGAACCGCCCCATCTTACCGGTTGGCGGCGGCGAACCGGTCGATCAGGTCTTTGGAGAGCTCCTTCTCGAACTCCTTGTAGACCGGGAGGGTCATGTCGCGGAACTTCGCCAGCGCCGCGGCGGACATGGCGTTGACCTGCATGCCACGCTGCTTCAGGGCATCCAGGCACTTGAGATCGTCCTCGACGGCCCGCTTCCGCTGGAACTCCGTCGCGGTTCGGGCCGCGCGATCGATGCCGTCCTGCTTGTCCTTTGGCAAGCCGTCATAGAAGCGCTTGTTCATGATCGCGCCCATCAGGTCGTAGAAGTGGCCGCTCACCGACAGGTACTTCTGCACCTCGTAGAACTTGAGGTTCAGCGTATTGCAGAACGGATTCTCGTGCCCGTCGATGACGCCCTGCTGCATGGCCGAGTACACCTCTTTGATGTCCATCGGCACGGGGTTGGCCCCCAGCAGCTTGAAGGTCCGCAGGTGGACGCTGTTGTTCTGGAGGCGGATCTTCAGGCCCGACAGATCCTCCGGCGTCGTGATCGGCCGCTTGCTGTTCGTCATGTGGCGCCAGCCGTTTTCCCAGAACCCGAGATTCTTGAAGCCCGCCCTTTCCATCTCCCGCTCGAGCTCCTTGCCGATCGGCCCGTCCAGCACCTTGAAGGCCGTCTCGCGGTCCTTGAAAATGAACGGCAGGTTGTACACGCCCAGCTTCGGAACGAAGCCTGTCATGAAGGCGGTCGAGAGATAGGCGGCCTGCAGCGTGCCGGTCTTCACCTGGTCGAGGTTGTCCTTGGCCCCGCCCAGCTGCATGGCGGGGTACGTCTCTACCAGGAGGGCTCCCTTCGACAGCCGCTCCACTTCGGTCTTGAAGACCTCCATGGCGCGCGAGTTCGAGTTCTCCTGGGGCAGGTTGCCGGCGAAGCGGATCTTGATCACCTGTTGCGCTCCGGCTGGCGCGGCCAGGGCGAGCGTCAGCACAAGGGTCAGGAATGCCTTCATTGCCTCCTCCTTTCTTCCGTTACGCGTCGTCCTCAATTCCCCTTCATCGTGGTCGGCAGCCACAACGCGATCTGGGGAAACGCCACGAGAAGGGCGATCCCCACCAGCATCATCAGAAAGAAGGGGAGCACCCCGATGTACACATCCATAATGGTCTTCCGGTCGCTCCCGGCGCCCCGCTTTTCCCGCAGCCCATGGATCACGTAGAGGTTCAGCCCTTCGGGTGGGGAGATGAGGGCGGCCTCCGTCAAGATCACCGCGATGACCCCGAACCACACCAGGTCCACGTTCATCGTTTTGAGCACGGGGAGGATCACCGGGATGGTGGTCACCATCATGGCGAAGCCGTCCATGAAGGTGCCGAGGATCAGGTAGAAGCCGATGAGCACGAGCACGGTCGCGGTGGGGCTGAGACCCCAGGCGGCGACTGTCCTGGTGACCGCCTGGGGGACACCCAGGATACCTAACGTCGAATTGAGGATGAAGGCCGCGGTGAGGATGAGCATCACCATGGCCGTGGTGCGGGCGCTCGCGAGGAACACTTCCTTCAGCACCCCCAAGGTCACCCGCCGGCTGAGCAAGGCGAGCACGAAGGCCCCGCTCACCCCGAAGGCAGCCGCTTCGGTCGGCGTGGCCACGCCCAGGTAAATCGTTCCCAGGACCAGGAAGATCAGCACGAAGGTCGGCAGCATGTCGATGAGCCCACGGAGCCGGATCGACCACGCCACGGGCGCTTCGCGGGGCCCCAGGTGCGGCCAGATCTTGGCGGCCACGAAGATAACCGCCATGAAGAGAAGGGAAAGGAGGATCCCCGGAAACACGCCGGCGATATAGAGCCGGCCGATGGACACCTCCATGAGCACCCCGTAAACGATGAAATTGATGCTCGGCGGGATCAGGATTCCCAAGGTTCCGCCAGCGGCCAGCGATCCGAGGACCAGGCGTTCGTCGTACCCCCGGGCCCGGAAGGCGGGAAGGGAGACCGACCCAATCGTCGCGGCAGTGGCGACGCTGGAGCCCGACACCGCGGCGAACGTCGCGCATGCGGCGATGTTGCTGGGCATGAGGCCTCCCGGCAGCGGGCTCAGCCAGAGGGAGAGCACCCGATAGAGCCGCTCCGAGAGTCCGCTTCGCAGCAACAGCTCGCCCATGAGGATGAAGAGCGGGATGGCGACGAGGATGAAGTTCGTATTCGTGTTCCACGCGATCAGCCCGAGCATCTCCCACACGGGTCGGTCGCTCAAAAAGTACATGAGGGAGAGGCTCAGGATGCCCAGGGCCGAGGCGACATGGAGGCCGAGGAGGAACGCCGCCAGCATCAGCGCGCTGGCCACCCCGAGCGCCGCGAATCCCACGGGGCCTCCGGCCTATGCCTCTTCGCTCAACTCGGTGCCGTGAGGGAGCTCGACGGGCACCAACCGGCCGACGCGTACCGACTCGGCGAGGCCGGTGCCCAGCAGCACGATCGCTTCCAGACCCAGGGCCGAGAACCCTGTCGCCATGAGGCCCTGGGGCACGAAGAGGGGTGTCTGCATGAAGCTCATGGCCCTGGCGTCGCCCCAGAAGGAGTCGAGGGCGAGGCGCCAAGCGTAGACCGCGACCACCGACGCGAAGAGCGCCATCAGCGCCAAGGCGACGTAGTGCAGAACGGACTGGGCGCGAAGCGGCAGATGAGGGAGCAGCACATCGATGCGGACATGTCCTCCGGTCTTGAGCGTGTATGCCAGGGCCCACATACCGCCCAGGCCCAGGGCATAGCCCCCGATTTCGTCCGTCGCCCCCGAGGAGAGATGGAAAAACTTGCGGCCCGTCACGTCGGCGGTGATGTAGAAGGAGATGAGGAGGAAGAGCGCGCCGGTGACATAGGCCATGCCCGTGACCAGGCGATCAAAGGCTCGCAGAAGGTGACGCATCCGTCGAGGGGAGCCGGCCAGCCCTCAGGGAAGAGTGAAGCCGGTGAAGGGGGCGAGGGCCTCGTTATAGGCCGCCCTCCCGTCGGCGCCTGCCCGCTTCAACCAGCCGGGCAGGATGCTATTCTGGACGGCCTGCCGGATGACGGATCTCCACTCCGGCTTGAGGCCGGTCCACGTCATCCCTTTTTTCTTGTTCTCCTCCATGCCGTCGATGGTGCTCGTGCGGGCGAGCTCCCATCCCCTTCCCGTCAGCCCGGTCCCGACTTCTTCGAGGGCCTTCCGCACGTCCGGGGAGAGCTTGTCCCACGTCCTCTTGCTGACCACCAGGGCGATCATCACGGGCCCGATCTGGAGGTCCACCATGTGTTTGGTCACCTCGTACCATTTGAGGTTGAAGCCGGCGATGGTGCCCGTGATCGCGGCATCGACGGTCCCCCGCTCGAGGGCGGTATACACCTCGGCCACAGGGAGGGAGACCGGCTCGGCCCCCAGGGCCTTG
>JACQWA010000128.1 GCA_016209425.1 Candidatus Rokuibacteriota bacterium | reverse complement strand
CTCAACGCCCGCCGGAATATTGACCGTGAGCGTCTCGCCGCGCTCCACCTCCCCCCGCCCGCGGCAGTCGGGGCACGGCTGGTCGATCACGCGACCCCGCGCGTGCCGTGCACGCGGGTCGGCCCGTGGTCGTCGCCGACCAGCAGCACGTGCTCCAGATCGGGAAGGGACGAACGAAGGCCGGCGACCTTTCGACGGTAGAGCGACTCGGTGGTGACCAGCACGCGCGCCTGGCCGATCGCCATGCGCGCGCGGATCGGCTCGGGCCCGAAGGCCGAGAAGAGAGGACAGAAGACGCTCCGGTTCTTCAGCGTCCCGAGCGCGGCGATGTACAACTCCGGAATTCGAGGGGCCAGGACGTACACCCGGTCGCCCCGCGCC
Source organism: Candidatus Rokuibacteriota bacterium (assembly GCA_016209425.1). Classification (GTDB taxonomy): domain Bacteria; phylum Methylomirabilota; class Methylomirabilia; order Rokubacteriales; family CSP1-6; genus JACQWA01. Next base: position 10,963 of record JACQWA010000128.1, on the reverse strand, counting down.
ACACCCAGCGCCCTGAGGACGTTCGCGAAGCGGTTCGTCAGGCTCCCGAGCCGCCCGTAGGTAAAGTCCTGGACCTCGCCGCTCTTCCCGAGCCACCGGAGCGCCAGGTGCTTCCGGCGGGGGCCGGCCGCGTGCCGGTCCACCGCCTCATGAGCGATGTTGAGCCCGGGGCCCCCGAGGAAACCGTCCAGCTCGCGCCGGGCTTGATCCCACGAGAAGGCCCCCCGCGTCTCGGCGTAGTCGCGAAGATTGGGGATGACGGCCCACTGCGCTTCCGACTTGCTGATCGTCTCCCAGGCCATCGAGCGCTCCTCGCGGGAGGGACGCCGCGTCCGCTTAGCTCGCTTCCGTCAGGGCTTTGAGACCCCGCGCGCGCCACGGATGGCGAAGCTTCTGGAGGGCCTGGGCCTCGATCTGGCGAATCCGCTCCCGGGTCAGCCTGAACCGCTCGCCGATCTCTTCCAGCGTGTGCTCGCGGTCCGTCCCGATCCCGAAGCGGAGACGAAGGATCTCCCCCTCCTTATCCGAAAGCGTCGCCAGGGCCCGCTGCACCTCGGCGGTGAGCTCCCGGCTGAGCAGGGGTTCGTCCGGGGAAGTCGCCTGCTTGTCTTCGAGGAAGTGGCCGAGTTCGGTCTCCTCCCCGATCGGGGCTGCCAGCGAGAACGGCGTCTTGGGGGACTCCAGGAGCTGGTGAACCTTCTGGACCGGGATCCGCATCCGCCGGGCCCGCTCCTGCGGAGTGGGTTCGCGCCCGAGCTCGTTGACCAGAGCTCGACTGACCCGGGAAAGCCGATTCAGCGTCTCCACCAAGTGCACGGGAATCCGAATCGTCCGGGCCCGATCGGCAATACCCCGGGTGACGGCCTGCCGGATCCACCACGTGGCATACGTCGAGAACTTGAACCCGCGCCGGTATTGGAAGCGCTCCACCGCCTTCATGAGCCCGAGGTTGCCTTCCTGGATGAGGTCCAACAGAGAAAGCCCGCGTCCGAGATAGCGCTTCGCCACCGAGACGACCAGCCTGAGATTGGCCTCCATCAGTTCGCGCTTGGCCTCCCGGACCATCTGGTCCGTCTCGCCGATCCGCGCCAGGAGCTCCCGGAACTTCTGACGCGGCAGCCCGATCTGGGTCTCCAGCGCTCGAATCGCCTCGCTCCGTCGGCGGCTCCGAGGCTCGGCCTCGAGCCGCCGGCTGCGCTCGTCGAGGCGCCCGAGCTCGGCCACGAGCTCGCCTGCCAGGGCCGGCTTGATCGGAAGGTCAGCCACGATCCGCTGGATCGCGTCGCGCTTCCGGGCGATCCGCTGCCGCAGCATCCTGCGTGCCAGCGGCGAGCGACGCCCCTCGCGCAGCTCGCCCAGGAGCTTCTCGATCTCTCGCGCGAGCCGTCGGATGCGGGAGAAGGCCGCCAGGATAGCCTTCACCTCTTCCGGCCCGGCCTCCCCGCCTTCCGGCAAGAGGATCAGCTCCTCAACGGGGATCTCCTGCGCCCGCACCCGGTCCGCGAGGCCCAGCAGTGTATGGATAGCCAAGGGGCAGGCCGCAAGGTCCCGGCGGAGCTCGGCCTGGCCTGCCTCGATACGCCGGCCGATCTCGACCTCCTGGGCCGCCGTCAGAAGCGGAACCTTCCCGATTTCCGTGAGGTACAGCCGAACCGGCTCCGCCGCTGCCGGGGAAACTTCTTCCCGCACCGCTTCGGCCGGTTCGAGCTCTTGATCGAGCCGCAGCGCTCCCTCCGCGGCCGCCGCATGGGGCGCCGCTTCCTCGAGGATCGTTGCTTCGTTCTTCGCCATGACCGTGGCGTTTGCCAGTCAGTGCTTTCTCGTCAGGTGGCACCCTGTCGCCGACCATGCGCGCTGAACCAGGCCACCGGGTCGCCTTGGATCAGGGACCTCGCTTGCACGGGGGCAACCCGTTGACCTGCAATGAGCATGCCCGAGCTCTCCGTCCTTAAGTTCGTTCGAATCCAGCGGACTTCGTGTGGGCAGGCTCCCGAGAGTGTCACGCCGCCGCCCCACTGGGGTGCGCTCTCCCCAGGAGCGGTCCATCAGCCATGACGACGTCCTTCCGGAGAGGAACGACGCTACCGCTTCTTGACCTTGGGCGACTTGGCCCCCCGCACCACCCGAGGGCCATGCCCTGTCTCCAGGAGGGTCGTGCCTTTCCGGAGCTGGACGTGCGCCGTCTTCTGCCGGCGGCGGACGCGGGGCGGAGAGATGATCTCCTCGGGCGGCCGTCCCGCCTTCGGGGAGCGAGGAGGTTGGATCGTGCGTGAACGCTTGGCCATCACGTTCCTCCGAGAGCGGGGAGTCCGCCGACGCGCCGGCACCACCTCGGTCGCCTCCAACTCGGCTTCCAGGGAGCGCTGGAGCGCGACCAGGCGGTCGCTGTACCTGACGGGATAGGTCCCGGCGTTTCGGATGCGGCGGACTTCCTGCGGCAGCTGGGCGATCTGCGCCAGGCAGTAGTCGCGGACCGCGGTGAGCGGGGGATGGGCCGCCAGGGGGCGGCCGGACTCCATGACCGTGCGGAGGAGGAGCTCCGCCGAAGCGCCGGGGGGCGGCTCGTCCCGGAGGGCGAGCACGTCGCCCGAGAATCGGCCGTTGGCGTCGAGAACCCGGTAGACCTGCTTCCGACCGGTCCAGGTGGTCTTGCCGGGGCTGGTCTTGAGCACGTGCCGCCCCTGGTACTCCACCAGCTTGTAGGCCATGTCCAGATACGGCGCATCCGCGGAGACGTCCATGCGCGTGCCGACGCCGAAGGCGTCGATGGGCGCCCCTTCCGCCAGGAACTGGTCGATGCTCTCCTCGTCCAGGCCCCCGCTCACGAAAATTCTGACGGAGGGGAGACCGGCCTGGTCGAGGACGCGGCGCACGGCCTTGCTGAGCGTGACGATGTCGCCGCTGTCCAGGCGGACGCCGGCCAGACGCTGCCCTTGTGCCTCCATCTCCATGGCCACCTCCACGGCTTTGCGGGCGGCGGCCACGGTATCGTAGGTGTCGATCAGGAGGATGGTGTGGGCCGGGAAGGCGCGGGCGAAGGCGCGGAACGCGTCGATCTCGTGCGGGAAGGCGGTGACATACGAGTGCGCCATCGTTCCCGTCGGTGGGATCCCGAAATACAGGCCCGCCAGAACGTTGCTGCTCATCGTCGCGCCGGCGATGAACGCACACCGGGCCGCCTTCATGCCGGCGTCGATGCCGTGGGTGCGGCGCAGGCCGAACTCGACGACGGGACGGCCGCGGGCGGCGATGACGGACCGGGCGGCCTTGCTGGCAAGGAGCGTCTGGAAATGACACAAGTTCAGGACGGCGGTCTCGACGATCTGAGCCTCGATGATCGGGGCGGTGACCTCGAGCAGCGGCTCGTCCTGGAAGATGACCGTGCCTTCCGGGACCGCGCGGACCTCGCCCGTGAAGCGAAGGTCGCTCAGGAAATCGAGGAACGCGGCATCGAAGCGTCGAAGCGACGAGAGGTACCGGAGGGCGTCGGCGGAGAAGCGGAAGTCCCGGAGGTAGTTCAGAATGTCCTCGAGTCCGGCGGCGACGAGGAAGGCGCGCTCCTTCGGGAGCTTCCGCACAAAGAGGCTGAAGGTGGCCGAGCCGGTCATCCCTTCGCGAAGGTAGGACGCCGCCATCGTGATCTCGTAGAGATCGGTGAACAGCGCGGCATCCCGGGTCACGAGGGGACCGGAAACGAAAGCCCCAGGCGCTGGTCGGTCGGTCATCGGCTACGAACCCGTCACGAGGCCTCGGCCTGTTCCGTCCATTCGCGCCATAATACCAAGAGGAGCGAGATCACGACAGGGCCCACGAACAGCCCGAGGGAGCCGAAGGCCGCCAGGCCCCCGAGCACACCGAAGAACACCAGGAGAAACGGCACGCGCGTCGCCCCGCTGATGAACCAGGTCCGGATCACGTTGTCCACCGTGCTCACCACGAGGGTTCCCCAGGCCAGGAGGAGGAACCCGGCCAGGGGGCGCCCCTGGACGAAGAGCCAGGCGCCGGCGGGCACGTAGACCATCGGCGCGCCGAAGGGAATCAGCGCCAGGAGCGTCGTGGCGGCCCCGAGCAGCGCGGGGGCGCCGAGCCCCGCCACCCAGTAGCCCAGCATGGCGAGCCCGCCCTGCGCGAGAGCGGTCAGGAGCATCCCGTACATGACCGCGCGCACCGTCTCCCCCAACGGATGGAGCATGACGCGCACCCGCTCGCCGGCCACGCCTCGGGCCACGCGCTCGATCTGCCCTATCACCGTCCGGCCGTGGCGGTAGAGGAAGAAGAGCGTCAGGAGCGCCAGGCCCGCCCCCGCGACGTTGCGCGCCAGACCGCCGATCGCCCCCGTGAGGCTCCGCGCCCAGGGGCCCGCCTGGCTCCTTACCCACTCCTGAAGCGCCCCGGGGTCGGCGAGCATCGCCTCCCCGCGCTCGGCGACGATGGGCCCGAGCACCGGCACCTGCCGCACCCACTCGGGCAGCGGCGGGCGCCGCCCCGCCGCCGCCCACGCACGAAGATCCTGGACGGCTTGCTGGATCTCCGAGGCGAGGGCCAGCGATACGGTCACCGCCGGCCCCACCACGACGAGCACGACGAAGACCGTCGTCGCCAAGGCGGCCCATCCGCTCCGGCCGCCAAGGCCACGCTCCACCCGTCGGAAGAGCGGCCAGGTCGCGTAAGCCAGAATCGCGGCCCACGCCACGGGGACGATGAAGGGACGGAGGACGGCGAGCGCCAGCGCGATGAGGAGCGCCAGCGCCCCCAGCTGCACCCACCGCTGTCTGCTCAAGATCTCCGTGTTCATGGCCTCCTCTGACGGTAAAGCAGCCACGCTCCGGGGACGTACGCCACCACGGACGGGAGCGGGCCGGGCGGCCCTCTCACTCGGCCTCCATCGCGCCGCCAGACCGCCGGACCTGGTACATGACATTGCCCGCGGTGAAGGCGTAGAGGGGCGTGATCGGAACGCCCGCGGCCCGGAGGGCCCTGGCCGTCCAGGTGTTGCAGGTCCTCCAAAGGTAGTACGTTTCCCGGGCCAGGTAAAACCGGCTGAGGGGCGCCTGGCCCGGCCCCAACGGCATCGGGCGGCCCGCCCTATCCCGCGCGTAGGCCGCCTCGATGAAGGCCGTGAGCCGTTCGAGGCCGCGCGCGGAGACCCCGAGCTCGACGACGTCGCTCCCCGGGAATTGGCGCCGCACGGCGCCGTTGAACCCGACCACGTGGAGGACGCTCGACCTCGACCAGACCGCGGCGCGCACCGCGAGGCCCGAGGTCCCTTCCGGGGCCTGGTAGAAGTCCCGGTCCCCCCAGCCGACCTCGACGAACTCCGAGCCCTCGAAGTCGCGGTGCTCGGGCCAGAGGCCGGCGGGCACGTCCGCCCGTCGGACGGCGATGCCTGTGTGCCACCCGTGGCTCAGCACGTACACGGAGGCCCGAGGCTCGCCAGGCCGGGGCGGGTAGAGGCCCTGGATGGGGCCGGCGCACCCGGAGCCGAAAGCCGCGAGCGCCAGGAACGCCAGGCCGATCGCCCGCGCCCGCCCGGCCGTCACGCCGACCGCCGCTTCAGCCATTTCTCCGCCTCGACGGCGACGAAGACCAGGGACGACACCGCCACTGCCACGGTCAGCTCGACGGGGGCGAGCGGCACCGTGGCGAACACGTCGTTCAGCGGGGGCACGTAGATCGTGGCCATCTGGAGGAGCAGTGTCAGGGTGACCGCGCCGAGGAGCGGCGCATTGGAGAGCAGGCCCTGGCGGAAGAGCGACTCCCGCTCCGAGCGAATGGCCAGCACGTGGGCGAGCTGCGACAGGCAGAGCACCGTGAAGACCATCGTCTGCCACTGCTCGACTCCCACCGCGAGGTACCACGCCTGGGCGCCCAGGGTGAGGGCGGCCATCAGCGGGCCGACCCAGAGGACGTGCCGGCCCAGCCCGTGGGCGAACACCCCCTCCCGGGGGGACCGTGGCGGGCGTCGCATGACGTCGCGCTCCTCGGGCTCGCTGGCCAGCGCCAGGCCGGGCAAGCCGTCCGTGACCAGGTTGATCCAGAGGATCTGGATCGGCAGGAGCGGGATGGGCAGCCCGAGGAAGGGGGCCAGGAAGATGGTCCAGATCTCCGCCGAGTTTGTGGTGACCGCGTACTTCACGAACCGGCGCATGTTGTCGTAGATCTTGCGCCCCTCCCGGACCGCCCGGACGATGGTGGCGAAGTTGACGTCGAGGAGGATCATCGAGCTGGCCTCCTTCGCCACGTCGGTGCCCGCGATCCCCATCGCCACGCCGATGTCCGCCCGCCGGAGTGCCGGGGCGTCGTTCACGCCGTCGCCGGTCATGGCCACGAACTCCCCGCGGTCCTGGAGCGCCGTCACGATCTTCAGCTTCTGCTCCGGGGCGACCCGCGCGTACACACGGACCTTCTCCACGCGCGCCTCGAACTCCTCGAGGGAGAGCGCCTCGAGCTCCTGGCCCGTCATCACCGCTTCGCCGTCGGCCAGAATCCCCAGGCGCCGGGCGATGGCCGCCGCCGTCAGCGGGTGGTCCCCGGTGATCATGACGGGCACGATTCCGGCCGCCGCGCACGTCTCGACCGCCGCCCGGGCCTCCTCCCGGGGCGGGTCCAGGATGCCGACGAACCCCAGCAGCGTGAGGTCCCGCTCCACCGCCTCGGCGGTCATCGCCGCAGGCAGGGCGGGCCACCGCCGCGTGGCGAGGGCGAGCACGCGCAGCCCGTCGGCCGCCATCCGCTCGCCCGCCTTCAGCAACTCCTCGGCGGCGACGGCGCCCTCGCCCGAGGCCATCAGCACGCGGCCCGTCTTCTCCAGGACGACCTCCACCGCGCCCTTGGTGAAGGACACGACGCCGCCGGCGGGATCGGCGTGCAGGGTCGTCATGCACTTGCGGTCCGGGTCGAAGGGGATCTCGGCCAGCCGGGGGTGGCGCTTCTCCACCTCCGGCTTCTCGACCCCCGCCGCCCGGGCGGCGGCGTAGAGCGCCGCTTCCGTGGGGTCGCCCACGATGGCGCCGCCCGCGTCGGCGCGGGCGTCGTTGCTGAGCGCCATCGCCGTGAGCAGCGCCTCCCACGGCCCGCCGGCTCCCGGGGAGCGCGCGACGGCGCCGTCGCAGAGGAACTCCTCGACCCGCATCCGGTTCAGCGTGAGCGTGCCCGTCTTGTCCGAGCAGATGTAGGTCACGGACCCCAGGGCTTCGACGGCCGGGAGCCTCCGCACCAGCGCTTTTTTCTCGACCATCTTTCGGGCGCCGAAGGCCAGCGAGATCGTCACCACGGCCGGCAGCGCCTCGGGGATGGCCGCTACCGCCAGGCTCACCGCGGTGAGGAACATGAGGATCGGCGGCTCGCCGCGCAGCAGCCCCCCCCCGAAGATGACGGCGCAGATGATCAGCACGGCCAGCGCCAGCCGCCGTCCGAGGTCGCCCAGGCGCCGCTGGAGCGGCGTCTTGACCGCTCCCGCCTCCCGGAGCAGGGCGGCGATCCTGCCGAACTCGGTTGCCATCCCCGTCGCCACCGCCACTCCGACCCCGCGGCCGTAGGTCACGACCGTCCCCTTGTGCGCCATGTTCGTCCGGTCGCCGAGCGGGAGCGTCTCCTCGTGCAGGAGGCGCGCGACCTTCTCCACGGGAACCGACTCCCCGGTGAGGACCGACTCGTCCACCTTGAGCCGGGCCGCCTCCACGAGGCGGAGGTCCGCCGGCACGATTCCCCCGGCCTCGAGGAGCACGACGTCCCCCGGGACGATCTCCGCGGCCGGGACCCAGACGGGCTCGCCGCCCCGGACCACCATCGCCGTCGGGGCCGCCATCGCCTTGAGGGCCTCCATGGCTCGCTCGGCCCGGTACTCCTGGACGAACCCGATTGCGGCGTTCAGGACCACGATCGCCACGATGGCGATGCCGTCCTGGAAGTCGCCGATCAGCCCGGAGATCACCGCCGCCCCCAGCAGGACGAGGATCATGAAGTCCGTGAACTGGCCGATGAACAGGCGAAGGGGCGTCCGCCGCGGGCCCTCGGCCAGCACGTTGGGCCCGTGCTCGGCGAGGCGCGCCCGGGCCTCCGCTGCATGGAGACCCTGCGCCCGGGTCTTCAGAGCGGTGAGAGCCGCTTCACCTGAGAGCTGATGCCAGCGCATGAGAGAACCTTACAATCGCCGCTTCGAGACCCTTCGCCCCTTCCGAGGACGAGCAGGATGGGCACCAGTGACCGGCGGAGCACCTTCGGCCACACTGCCGAGGAGGAGCCACCCGAGCCCGCGCCGCCGTGGGTGGACATGGCCATCAGGCCCACTTCCCGCGTCCGGGCGCAATCGACGATCTCCTCGGCAGGCGGCCCGGCGCGCACCAGGACCTCGGCCCTCCTCCGGTGCCGGCCCCAACGTGCCCGGATCCTCTTCAGCTACCGCTCGGCCTTCGCCTGCTGCTCAGCAAGTAACCGGTACGCAGCCGCCTCCCGCCCTCGCACCAGGCTAACAGGTTTGACGGGAGTCCGCGATCCACCGCACGTAGTCGAGGACGGATTCGCCCAGGGGGGATGCCGAGCTTACTACGACCGCGGCAACCGCCGGCTCGAAGTGGTCCTCAAGGACACTGCTCGTTGCCGTAAGGAGGATCACCACCCCGAAAGTCAGGGGCTTGATGATTACCATGATCAACACAACGACGGCCACGATGCCAAGGGCCACATAGAGTCCTTCGTATCCTTCCTTCATCTGAAACCCTCCGTTCGCGGACTTTTCCCCCTTGGGGGAGACACGGTCAACTTGGGCAATTCAACCCGCCAGGCCAAGCCTCTGCCCAGCCAGCCCCTTGCGGGGCCCTGGGTTGAGGTCAGGGGAGAGGATGGATCGGGTCGGCTTAACGCGAAGAAGCAGCCTCCGAGGCCGCCGCACTGGGCTCCTGGGGAACATTCTACCGGATGAGGGACAATGCCTTGCCGACCCCCCAGGCGATCAGTCCGCAGACGGGAAAGGTGAGGATCCAGGCGGTGACGATCTCTCGCCCCACTCCCCAGCGAACCGCCGAAAGCCGGCGGGTGCTGCCGACGCCCATGATCGAGGTGGTGATCGTGTGGGTGGTGCTGAGGGGAATGCCAAGGCGAGACGCCAGCTCGATGGCGCTCGCCGCGGCCGTCTCCGCCGCGAAGCCGTGTACCGGATCGAGCTTGGTCAGCCGGAGCCCCATGGTTTTCACGATCCGCCAGCCGCCGACCCCGGTGCCGGCACCCATCGTGAGGGCGCAGACCAGGATCACCCAGGTCGGGACCCGAAACTCGGGGAGCACGCCGCCCAGGACCAGGGTCAGGACCAGTAGGAGGACCAACCCGATGGGGAGGAGCGACTCCATCAGGCGTCCTTCAGCACGATCACCACCTCTTCGCCGCGGAGCACGCGGCCCTTCGGTCTCGCGCCAGGCCAAAAACCCCCTTCACGGGCGCACCTCCTGAGCTCCCGCCTCCTGAAGACAGCGCCGGACAGCGTCGGCCATGTCGATGGGGCAGCTCACGGCGAGGCCAAACCGGTCCACGGAAAAGCAGGGATCGTAGTCGGGGGAAGAGCGGCGCTTGGGAAGCCGGGCCAGGAGGAGAAGGCCCAGGAAGGTGCAGAGCCCGGCGAAGAGGATTGTGAGCTCGAAGGCAATTACCACGAAGGGAGGGATCGAGATCACGGGCTTCCCGCCGGTAATCAGGTTCCACTTGAGCGAGGACCAGATCGTGAGCGCGAAGCCGGAGAAGGTCCCAGTGAGTCCCCCGATCAGGGTGAAGAGACGGACTGGGCTGACGGGACGGCCCGCCTCCACCGCCTCCTCGATCTCTTCCACCGGGACCGGCGAGTACACGGTGAAGTCGGTGAACCCCCGCGCCCGCAGGCCGTGGATCGCCTGGACGGTCCCGTCGACGTGGGCGAAGATGCCCACCACGCGGAGGGCGTCAGCCATCGGATGGGTTGGTCTCCGAGTAGCAAAACGGGCACGCCCGGCTTGGGCATGCCCGTTTGACGAGACAAGAACCGTTTATTGTGAGATCTCAAAGCCCGTGACGATTTTCTTGCCGTCCCGCTCCTCGTAGGTGACTTTCACGGAAGCGCCCTCCTTCAGGGCGTCCATTGAGAGGCCCGCGGCCATCCAGAGCTGGGTACCGTCCTCAAGGACGAATATCCGATCGGCGGGATCTACTTTCTGGATCTTCCCCCCGACCTCTCCAGCCCAGACACCGCCCGCTGAAACGACCAACAGCATCGCCAATGCGACTCCTAAGACCTTCTTCATGACGGACCCTCCAGTTTTGGGGTGAACTTCTCACACGTGATGGACAGCCTCATCTCCTGCTTCTGCTCCCGGAGACTCTCGCCGCAGGCTTGCCAGCCGACCTTTCCAAACCCTGCTATACCGGCCCTCTCTTACCGGCTGAAGAAAAACATCCAGACGAGGATGGCGAAGACTACCCCGAACCCCATGACCGTGCCGAGCTGCCCCACCCTACTCACCTCCTCCCCGCCGGAAGCCCCAGGGCGATTCTCCATTCACCCGCAGGCGCCCCGAGCGCCAAGACGAAAGCGCCGCACGCTGCCGAGTAACAGGCTCGCCTTGAACGTGTTTACGCGCGCGCACCCTTGGTCGAGCTTCAGGAGTGGCTGGGCCTCGTGGGCTCCCCCGCCACCGGGCGTCGATGCGCCGCATGAGGCGCCGGGCTCGGCCGGAGCCCAGGTTGAGAAGGGCCACCCCAACCAGCAGGGGAAATAGACCGGGGAGGTCGGGATGCACGAGCCCGATCGCTCCGACCGTCACCAGGGCCCACCCGAACCATCTCCGAAGCCGTCGCCGATTCCTGATAGTCATCGGCTTCCCTCCTCGATTACCCCGGCCGCCACGCAACTCCAGCCGAGCACCTTCCTGGCTACGCCGGTCATCCCGCCCTCGAAGCGCTCACCGGAAGATCCGGAGCATCCCGGAGAGGAAGCCGCCCT
>JACQWA010000135.1 GCA_016209425.1 Candidatus Rokuibacteriota bacterium | reverse complement strand
GCCACCTCCACGACAGCGGGCACCGGGTTGAGCAGGCCCGTCGTCGTCTCATGGTGGACGAGCGCCACGTGGCTCAGCTCCGGCCGGGCGCTGAGCCGGGCTTCCACGTCGCCCGGGTGCACAGCCGTCGTGTTGTCCAGTCGGATCACCTCAGCAGGAATCCCGTGGGCCTTCGCGATCTGGACCATTCGGCGGCCATAGACTCCATTGTCCACGATCAGGAGCGCTCTCTCCCGGGGCACAGCCGAGCAGAGCACCGCCTCCACGGCCGCCGTTCCCGAGCCCGTGAAGGTCACCGCCACGAAGTCGCTGCCACCCCCAGCCAGGCGGACCAGATCCTCCCGGCACCGCCGCATCACCCCAAAGAACTCAGGCTCCCGGTGGCAGAGATCCGGAGTGACGAGCGCCTCCTTGACCGTGGCGGTCGTGTTGGCGGGTCCCGGATTCAGCAATACCCACTCTCGACCATCCATCACTTGGCTCCGATCAGGAAGGTGGTCCCGACACTGTTGGGAACGAAGGCGTCGGGAAAGACGCGGGCAATCTCGTGGGTGGCCTTCCAGCCCGTGCAGTGGGAGGGAACGATCAGCTTCGGCCCGATCGTCTTGAGCGCCTGGACCGTGGGGGCGATCAGCGGTTCGAAGAGTCTCCCGGTCAGATGGAAGCCTCCGAGACCGCCGAGGAGCAGGGACGTCCCCCGCTCCTCCAGGATCGCTACTCCCTCCTGCTCGATCCCCCGTCGGTCGGGCGGCGGGAGCAGCACCTCGCTGCCGTCAGGGAGCACAACTTTCCGTCGAAGAAACGCGTCCGGATGGAGCACCAGCGGGAGGCGCCGGCGCCCGTTCCGTGAGAGAAATCCCATCAAGCCGTTGACGTGGTCGGTGTGGCCGTGGCTCAGGACGATGGCATGAAGGTCCCCCGGTCGGATCTCGAGAACGTCCATGTTGTGGAGCAAGCTCTCCTTGGTGAGCCCCGCGTCCATGAGGAACGATTCCCTACGGTCTCCCTTCACGACGGTCACCATGCAGGAAAAGCCGTGCTCCGCCCGGAGCGTGGTCCGCCCCTCCCCGACCGTCCCGGCGATGGCAACGCGTCGCACAGTCTCGCTCCCCGCCATCAGGATGTCCAGCGAATTGTCGAGGACGGTGAGGATCTCGACCCGGTCCACTTCAGGAACCGAGACCGTGGCGGTCATAGGTCGCACTACTGGGCGGTGAAGCCGCCGTCGACGACGACCTCCGCCCCGGTCATGAACGAAGACTCGTCGGAGGCCAGGAAGAGGGCGACGCTGGCGATCTCACGCGGGTGGGCGATCCGCCCCAGCGGGATCCCAGCCTGGAACTCTTTCCGAAGCGCTTCGGTCAAGTATGGGGCCTGCATCGGCGTCTCCACGATCCCCGGGTGGATGATGTTGCAGCGGATGTTATCCTTCGCGAACTGGATCGCGAGGGATTTGGTGAGGGAGATCAGGGCGCCCTTGGCGGACGTGTAGGCGTCCTGGGCGCGGGTGAAGCCCGCCAGCGCCGAGACCGAGCCCACGTTGATGATCGAGCCGCCCCCGGCCTTTCTCAGATGGGGGATCCCGTGCTTCGTCACCCAGACGACAGACTTCAAGTTAATTGCGACCACTCTGTCCCACTGAGCCTCGTCGGTCTCCAGCACCGAGCGGTCCCGGTCCTTCCAGAGGACCCCCGCGTTGTTGTACAGGATGTGAAGCGCGCCGAACGCCTGAACCCCCGTCGCGATCATCCGCTTGACGTCGGCCTCTACTGCCACGTCACCCAGCACGGCGTGAGCCTCGCCGCCGGCCTTCCTCATCAGCTCGACGGTCTCCTGAGCCGCCTCCGCGTTGATGTCGGCGACGACGATCCTGGCGCCGTGCGCGGCGAAGAGGAGCGACGCCTCGCGTCCCATCCCCATCCCCGCCCCCGTAATGAACGCCACTTTTCCCGGGAGGCGAGGACCGAGCTCTACTCGGAGGGGGGCTCCGCCCCCCTGCCGATGCCTCCCCCCGGAGATTGCGCGGGCCGAGCCCGCGCTCGAACCGACCCGACGGGCCATGGCGTCATATCCGCTCGAAGTTGCGCATCAGTTCCCAGTCCGTCACGGTCTGGTCCAACGCCTGCTGCTCCAGGCGGCCCGCGTGGAGATAGTGCTCGACCACGTCGGGACCGAACGCCTCACGCGCGATCTTGGAGCGCTCCAACTCCACGCTGGCCTCCCTCAGCGTCTTAGGCACCTGGGGGAGCGTGGCATCCTCGTAGGCGTTTCCCTCGTAGAGCCGAGGGGGTTTGAGCTTGTTCTTGATCCCGTGGAGCCCGGCGGCGATCGTGGCGGCAAAGGCTAGGTACGGGTTGGCGTCGGCTCCGGGAATCCGGTTTTCCACCCGGAACCCGTTCCCCTCCCCGCAGAGGCGGAAGCCGCACGTCCGGTTGTCCCAGCCGCAGGCGATCCGCGTCGGGGCGAAAGACCCCGACTGGTAGCGCTTGTAGGAGTTCACGGTCGGCGCGTAGAAATACGCGAACTCCCGCGCGAGGGCCATCTGGCCGGCCAGCCAGTGCTGGAAGAGAGGGGAACCGTTCCGCCTGCCGCGTTCGACGAACAGATTCCTCCTCCCCCGACGGTCCCAGAGCGAGGAGTGGAGGTGGAACGAGGAGCCGGCGGCCCGCATCGAGTGCTTGGCCATGAACGTCACCGCGCACCCCTGAAGGTGCGCGATCTCCTTCACCCCGTGCTTGTAGAGGGTGTGGCGGTCGGCCATCTCCAGAGCCTCGGCGTACCGGAGGTTGATCTCTTCCTGGCCGCATCCCCACTCCCCCTTGGAGAACTCCACGGGCACGTCGGCCGCCTCCATCCCGTTCCGGATCGCGCGGACCAGCGGCTCCTCCTTTGTCGTCTGAAAAATATGGTAGTCCTCCAGGTACCCGGACACCGGGGTCAGGCCGTGGTAGCGCTGGGCCCGCGCCGCCTCGAAGGTCTCCCTGAAGATGTAGAGCTCCAGCTCCGAGCCCATCTTCACGACGTATCCCGCGCGCGTCGCGCGCGCGACCTGGCGCTTGAGGATCCAGCGCGGGGCTTCCTCGATGGGCTCGCCGTCCTCGGTAAAGACGTCGCAGAAGACGAGCGCGGTCTTCGGGAGCCAGGGGATCAGGCGGAGCGTTCCCAGGTCGGGGACCGCCTTCATGTCCTGGTACCCGGTCTGCCAGGAGGCGAGCTTGTAGCCGGGCAGCGGCTCCATCTCCATGTCGACCGTGAACAGGTAGATGCAGGCGTGGACCCCCTCGCCGGCCACGTGGTCCAGGAAGTAGCGCCCCACCACGCGTTTGCCCATGAGACGCCCCTGGCCGTCGGGAAAGACGGTCAGGACCGTGTCGACTTCGTCCTTCCGGACCAACGCCTCCAGCGTCTTCAGATCCAGCCTTCCCGGCACGTCAGGCCCCTCTCAAAACGTGAAGAGATCACTCCGGCGATGCTCGAGCGACGGCAGCTCCTTTCTCACCTGCTCCTGATAGTCCAAGTCCAGCTCCGCGGTCACCACGCATTCCTGGTATCCCGCCCGGGCCAGCACCACGCCCCAGGGGTCCGCGATCAAGGCGTTCCCGTAGCAGGCGTTGCCCGGAGGATGGCTTCCAACCTGGGCCCCCGCGAGAATGAACACCTGGTTCTCCACCGCCCGCGCGCGCAGGAGAACCTCCCAATGGTCCTTCCCGGTTTCCCGCGTAAAAGCGGAGGGGACCGTGATGATCCTCGCCCCTCCGACCGCCAGGCGGCGGTAGAGCTCCGGGAAGCGGAGGTCGTAACAGATCGTGAGCCCGACCCGTACGCCGCCGAGCTCCGTCGAGACGACCTCTTGCCCCGGCGTCATCGTGGCGGACTCGCGGTACGAGTAGCCGTCCACATCCACGTCGAAGAGGTGGAGCTTCCGGTATCGCGCGACGATCTCCCCGTCCGGTGAGAGCGCCAGGCAGGTGTTGAAGAAGCGGGGCTGGCCGGCCGCCATTTCCAAGTAGCTCCCGGCCACGAGCCAGAAGCGGTGACGGCAGGCGAGCCCCGCGAGGAAGTCCGAGGTGGGCCCCGGGATCGCTTCGGCGACCCGCGCGTGGCGATCCTTGGGGCCCAGGTAGGTCCAGAGCTCGGGCAGGACGACGAGGTCCACGCCCCGCGCGGCGGCCTCCGCCAGAAGCGCCCCGGCCTTGGCCAGGTTGGCCACCTTGTCGTCCCGGCTGTTCATCTGGACCACCGCGACCCTCATGGGCCGGTCCCTCCGGAAAAGCGGTGCGCCTATTTTACTTCACTTCAATGGGGACCGGGGGAATCAGGAGCACGAGCAACACCAGGCAGGCCAGCCCGAGAATGCGTCGGCCGGGGGAGAGCGGGGTCAGGTCGTCCAGCGGCGGGCCGTGGTGGAACCCGATCAGGAAGAAGAGGAGGGCGGCCCAGACGATCCAGTTCATGGACTGCGTGATGGCCCCGAGCGCCAGAAGCGCGACAAAGGTCGCCATCGAGACCTTCCGGTGGTGGATGCCGAAGAGCGCGTAGGCGATCCGGCCCCCGTCGAGCTGCCCGACCGGGAAGAGGTTCAGCGCCGTCACGAACAGCCCGACCCAGCCGGCCAGCCCGACCGGATGGATCAGGACATCCATCCCGGAAGGAATGGGCCCGAAGCTCAGGTAGACCAGAAAACGCATCAGCAGCGAATCCCCGAACACCAGGCTGGGGGCGCCCGGCGGGATGGCAACCACGCGGGACCAGGACAGGCCGAGGAGGAGCGCCGGAATCGCGATGACGAGCCCGGCCAGGGGCCCGGCCACCGCGATGTCGAAGAGCGAGTTCCGGTCACGCGCTGGGGAGCGCATCTTGATGATGGCTCCGAGGGTCCCGAAGATGAAGGGAGGCGGCGCCGGAATAAAGTAGGGCAGGCTTACCGAGGCCTTGTAATGGCGCGCGGTAAAGTAGTGGCCGAACTCGTGGGTGCCGAGGATGGAGAGAAGCGTGAAGGCGAACGGGACGCCGGCGAGGAGCCGCGTCGGGTCCGCGAACGGGTTCAGCGTCCCAGACCCGGCCCACACGGTCGAGAGGCAGGTGGCCAGGAAGAGGAGCAGGTTGACCGCCGGGTTCTCGGCCACGGTCACCTCGGCGAGCGGAAGCGCCTGGACCCATACGGTCCCTCCCTCTTCCCGCAGGAACGGCGTATAGCCGTGAGGCTTGAAGCGCCCCTCGAGCAGCTCGAGGGCGCGGGGTGGAGACACGAGCAACTCCCCGCCGAACACCACCGTGAGCCCCTGGAGCTGGCGCTCGCGGATGACGAGGATGTCCTCCACGTTTCTCCGAAGCCGCTCCTCGAGGGCCAGGAGATCCTCGGGAGGCGTGGCGGAGACGACAAAACGGGGACGCGGCCTGAACGGCCAGACGCGCATGGGCTGAGCTTACCACACCGCCGACAATCGCTCCACCACGGCCCGCGCGGCGCCGAGTCCATCCTCAAGATAGATGGCGCCCAGAAGGGCCTCGACCGCCGTGGCGAGAACCGACTTCTTCTCCCGGCCCCCCGTCAGCTCTTCGCCGCGCCCGAGGCGGAGCAGGGGGCCGAGCTCCAAGCCTTCAGCCCAGCGCGCCAAGCTGTCTCCCGCCACCACCGCCGCCCGTCGGGGCGTGAGGACGCCCACCGGCTCGTCGGGAGCGGTGTCCCAGAGGTGCTCGGTCACGATGAGAGAGAGGACTGCATCGCCGAGGAAGGCCAGACTCTCGTTGTCAAGCTCGGGGGGATGTTCGTGGGCGTAGGAGACGTGGGTCAGCGCGCGGAGCAGGAGGTTACGGTCTTTGAACCGATGCCCGAGCCGCTCCTGCAAAACGCCGAGGGGATCGGCAGAGAGGACCACCTACCCTCGGAAGCGGCGGAAGGCGAGTGTGGCGTTGGTCCCCCCGAACCCGAAGGCGTTGGAGAGGGCAACCTCCACCTCCTGCTTTCGGGCCTGGTTCGGGACGTAGTCGAGGTCGCAGTCGGGGTCGGGGGTTTCGTAGTAGATCGTGGGCGGGAGAATCCCGTGTGAGATGGCCAGATTTGTCGCGATCGCTTCCACCCCGCCGGCCGCACCCAGCAGGTGGCCGACCATCGATTTGGTCGAGGACACCGCCAGCCTGTAGGCGTGCTGGCCGAAGACCCGCTTGATCCCCATCGTCTCGAACTTGTCGTTGTACGGGGTAGACGTGCCGTGGGCGTTGATGTACGCGATCTCGGTCGGATCCGCGCCCGCGTCCCGGAGCGCCTGCGCCATGCAGCGGGCGGCGCCGTCGCCTTCGGGGTCGGGCGCAGTCATGTGGTAGGCGTCGGAGGTCATGCCGTAGCCCACGATCTCGGCGTAGATCCGGGCGTCACGCTTGACGGCGTGCTCCAGGGACTCGAGGATCACCAGGCCGCCCCCCTCGCTGCACACGAAGCCATCCCGGTGGGCGTCGAAGGGCCGGGAGGCTCTCGCCGGCTCGTCGTTCCGGGTGGTCATGGCCTTCATCTGGCAGAAGCCGGCGAAGGTGAGCTCGGTGATGATCGCTTCCGCTCCACCGGCGATCATCACGTCGGCGTCGTCGCGCTGGATGATCTTGAAGGCGTCGCCGATCGCGTGGTTGCCGGTGGCGCAGGCGGTGACCACGGCCGAGTTGGGGCCCTTGGCACCGAAGCGCATCGAGATGAGGCCGGACGCCATGTTGACGATCAGCATGGGGATGAAGAACGGAGAAACCCGGTCGGGCCCCTCCTTCAACAGCACCTTGTGGGAGTCCAGGAGCGTGGTGATGCCCCCGATGCCGGAGCCCACGAGCACCCCGAACCGAGCGCGCTCCACTTTCTCGACGTCCAGGACCGCGTCTTCCACGGCCATGGCCGCGCAGGCGATGGCATATTTCAGGTAGGGATCCAGGCGGCGGGCCTCCTTCTTGTCGAGCCACTTGAGGGGATCGAAGTCCTTGACCTCTCCGGCGATGCGCGTCGGCAGATCCTTGGAGTCGAATTTCGTGATCGGCCCGATCCCCGACTTTCCCTGGGTGAGGGCGGCCCAATACTCTTCCGTAGAGTTCCCCACCGGGGTCAGGGCCCCGAGCCCCGTGACGACGACGCGCCGCTTTTCCACCCGGGTCTCCCTGCCTCGCCTACGTCCGGTCAGGCGTCGAACGGTTGGACATGCGGGTCACCCCCACTGGGTTGTGCGACGGGGATCGGCACGGCGTCAGGTGTTGTCCTTGATGTACTGGATCGCGTCCCCCACCGTGACGATTTTCTCCGCGTCCTCGTCGGGAATCTCCAGGTCGAACTCCTCTTCGAACGCCATCACGAGCTCAACCGTGTCCAGGGAATCGGCCCCCAGGTCCTCGATGAACTTTGCCGTCGGGGTCACCTCGTCCTCCTCCACCCCGAGCTGCTCGCAGATGATCTCCTTGACCCGCTCTTCAACCGGTTTCGCCATGAATCGGTCACCTCCCCAGGATGGTTGTTCTCCCGAATAAATCCCTGGACAGCTACATATAAAGCCCGCCGTTCACGTGAATCACCTGACCGGTCAGGTACGTCGCCCCATCGCCAGCCAGGAAGCGTACCACCTCGGCGACCTCACGGCCACTGCCGATCCTGCCGAGGGGAACTTGCGCCAGCACGGCCTCGCGCGCTTCCGGGGGGATCGAAGCCGCCATGTCGGTGTCGATGAGGCCGGGCGCCACCGCGTTGACCAGGATCCCCCAGCGGCTGAGCTCCCGCGCCGCCGCCTTGGTCAGCCCGATGAGCCCGGCCTTGGCGGCGGAGTAGTTGACCTGCCCGGCGTTCCCCATGGCGCCGGCCGCCGAGGCGATGTTGATGATCCGCCCGCTCTTCTGGCGGATCATCACCTTGGCCACCGCGCGCGTCATGAGGAACGCGCCGCGGAGATTCACGTCAAGCACCTGATCCCAGTCGTCGTCCTTCATGCGGACGAGGAGCGTGTCGCGCGTGATCCCCGCGTTGTTCACCAGCACGTCGATGCGGGCAAACCGGTCCTTGGTCTGGCCCACCAGCCGGTCCGCATCCTCGCGCCGGGCCACGTCGGCCACCACGACCAACACGGGGACGCCCAACCCCTCCAGCTCCTTCGCCGTCGCCTCGAGCCGCCCGGCGTGGCGTCCCGAGACTACCACGGAGGCCCCGTCCTCCGCCAGCGAGTGGGCCACTGCCCGGCCGATGCCCCGACTTCCGCCGGTGATAATGGCGACGCGACCTTCGAGCCCTTTAGCCATGTGCTCGTTCGCGCCTCCGGCGCTCACCCGCCGTCCGCCCTCGCGGTCAATCACCGGTGCCCCTCAGAGCGGCGACGACCCTTTCCAGGCTGGCCGGATCCTCGACGGCGTAGCCCTTGGCACCCTCGGCGATGCGCTTCAACAAGCCGGTGAGCACTCGACCGGGCCCCACCTCGAGAAATGTCGTGGCGCCCTCCCGGACCATGCGGCTGACGCACTCGGTCCACCGGACCGGATTGGCGACCTGCCTGACGAGAAAGGGAACGACCTCTTCGGCGGACGTCGTGAGCCCCCCATCGACGTTCCTGACCACGGGAATCTTGGGAGCCTTCACCGGCACGGTCGCCAGCTCCGCGGCGAGGCGCCCGGCGGCGGGCTCCATGAGCGCCGAGTGGAAGGGGGCGCTCACGGGAAGCAGGACGCACTTCTTTCCGCCCCGCTCCCGGGCCAGGGCCACCACCCGCTCCACCGCTCCCTTATGCCCCGCGATCACGATCTGGAGGGGGGAGTTCACGTTGGCCACGCCGACGATCTCGCCCTCCGCCGCGTCCCGGCAGATCTGCCCCACCACGGCCAGGTCCACCCCCATCAGGGCCGCCATGGCACCGGTCCCCACGGGCACCGCTTCTTGCATGAACTCTCCGCGCCGGCGGACGACCCGGACCGCGTGGACAAAGGAGAGGGCGCCGGCCACGACCAGCGCCGAGTACTCACCGAGACTGTGGCCGGCCACGATGGCCGGCGCAACGCCCCGCTCGGCCAGGACCGTCGCCGCCGCGACGCTGGCCGTGAGAATCGCCGGCTGCGCGTTCGCCGTCAACTGGAGCTCGTCTTCCGGTCCCTCGAAGGAGAGTTTCGCGACGTCGAATCCCAGCACATCACCCGCCTCAGCGTAGAGCGACTTCACGGCCCCGGAGGCAGTGAAGAAGCCCCGGCCCATCCCGACGGCCTGCGATCCCTGCCCCGGGAAGAGGAAGGCGAGTTTCATCACCAGCGAATCAGCGCGGCACCCCAGGTGAACCCGCCCCCGAACGCGGCCAGGAGCAGCAGGTCGCCGGGTTTGACGCGCCCCATGGACCACGCTTCCTCGAGGGCGACGTAGACCGAGGCAGCGCCCGTGTTCCCGTAGCGGTCGACGTTCACAAACACGCGCTCCATCGGCAGCCCGACGCGCTTGGCGGCCGCCTCGATGATGCGGAGGTTGGCCTGGTGCGGGATGAAGAGATTGATGTCGTCGGCTTTGAGGCCGTTGCGCTCCAGAATGCGCCCGACGCACTCCACGAACATGCGGACGGCGACCTTGAAGACCTCGTTCCCCTTCATCTTCGCGTAGTGCATCCGTTTGTCCACGGTCTCGTGGGTCGCGGGGTTCCGCGAGCCGCCGGCGGGCTGATAGAGGAGCTCCCAGTACTGCCCGTCGGAGTAGAGGTCCGTATCGAGGATGCCGGCGGTGTCGTCGGAGGGCCGGAGCACGGCGGCGCCGGCGGCGTCCGCCAGGAGGATGCACGTGCCGCGATCGGTAAAGTCGGTGATCCGCGAGAGGGTCTCCGCGCCGATCGCCAGCACGGTGCGGTACTTGCCCGTCTGGACGTACTGGGCGCCGATGGAGAGCGAGTAGATGGAGCCGGTGCACGCGGCGTAGACATCGGCGGACCCCGCGGTCCTGCACCCGAGACGGTGCTGGACGAGGTTCGCGGTGGTGGGAAACGCCATGTCCCCGGTCGTCGTGCCGACGATGATGAAGTCGACCTCGCGCGGCTCCGCGCCGGCTCGCTCCAGAGCCTGCTGGGCGGCGCGGATCGCGAGGTCCGAGGTGGCCTCGCCCTCCTCGGCGATGCGGCGCTCCCGCACGCCGGTCCGCCGGACGATCCACTGGTCGGACGTCTCGACCATCTTCTCCAGCGCCTTGTTGGTCAGGACCCGCTTCGGCGCGTAGGCCCCCAGGCCTACGATCTTGGCCCGGATCATTCGCGGCCCCCCTCCCGCCCCTCGCGCGCCAGCATCGCCTCGGCCTCCAGGGCGGTCTTGATGTGCTCGTTGACGTTCAGCTGAACCCACTCGGCCGCCACCCGAATTGCGTTCTTGATCGCCTTCACCGGAGAGGCCCCGTGGCAGATGATGGATGCCCCGTTGATTCCCAGAAGAGGCGCACCCCCCATCTCGGTGTAATCGATGCGTTTCTTGAACCGCGAGATCGCCGGCGTCGACAGCAGCGCGCCCACCTTGGAGAGGAGGTCGCGGGTCAGCTCCTGTTTGATCATGACGGCCAGCATCTCCGCCAGGCTCTCGGAGATCTTCAACGCCACGTTCCCCGTGAAGCCGTCGGTCACCACCACGTCACAGTTGCCGTTGTAAATATCCCGGCCCTCGACGTTGCCGATAAAGTTCAGCGACGACACGCGGAGGTCCTCGAAGGCCTCGCGCGTCAAGTCCGTTCCCTTGCCCTCCTCCTCGCCGACCGAGAGGAGCCCGACGCGGGGCTTGGCCTTGCCCAGAATGTCCCGGGCATAGACGTGCCCCATGACGGCGAACTGTACGATCTGACGGGGCTTGGGGTCCACGTTGGCGCCGGCGTCGATGAGCACCGTGTAGCCCGTGAGGCTCGGCAAGACGACGGCGATGGCCGGACGGTCGACGCCCGGGAGCACCCCCAGAACGAACATCCCGATGGCCATGGCCGCCCCGGTGTTGCCTGCCGAGACGAACGCCGCTGCTTCCCCCTCCTTGACGAGCTCGGCTGCCACCCTGAGAGAGGAGTCACGCTTGCGGCGGAGCGCCTGGGAGGGGGACTCGGCCATGCCGACGACTTGCGACGCATGACGGATCGTGATCGGGAGGCCGGAAACGCCGAGGCGGGAGATCTCCCGTTCGATGGCCGTGCTGTCACCGACGAGCGCGATCGCCACGCCGTAGTCGCGGGCGGCGGCCACGGCCCCTTCCACGACCACGGCCGGACCGTAGTCTCCCCCCATGGCGTCGACGGCAATTCTCATCTGTCCTGATCTCCGAGAGGACTCAGGCGCTACACCCAGCCGTTGGCGCATCCGCGCCCGGGGAACGAATCCCCGCCCCGTGCGTCACGCGGCTTGCCTCACGGTGGGGTCACTCCGCCACGCCCAAGCACGAGGGGGAGATGCGGGGTCAGGCCCCTTCGACGGAGAGGATCTCCCGTCCCTTGTAGTATCCGCAGTGAGGGCAGACCCGATGGGGCAGCTTGGTCTCCCGGCACTGGGGGCAGATCGAGAGCGTGGGGGCCGCGAGCTTGTAATGGGTCCGGCGCTTTCGCCCGCGGGTTTTCGAATGGCGTCGCTTCGGAAGGGCCATGAGGGATTCGCTCCTATCGGGCGGAAGGTCGGGCCGAGGGGGTTCGGCCCTGCGGCGAAGCGGGCCCGCCACGAAGCGAGGCCCGGGTAGACAGTCGCTCCGCAAGGTCCTTGAGGGCAGCCAGCCGTGGGTCGGGCAACCGCACCGCGCAACTGCAGGGGTTCACGTTGCGGTTGCCGCCGCAGACGGAACAGAGCCCGTGGCAATCCGCCCGGCAAAGCGGCTTCATCGGGAGTCCCAGTTCGGTCTCGGTCTGGATCAGCCGGTTCAGGTCCAGGAGATCCTCGATGTAGAAATCCACCTCGAGATCGTCAGGGCCGAGCTCCACTTCATCCTCCCCGATGCGGGGGCTCGGAGAAAAGCGCGTGTCCACCTGGGCGACCAGGTCGAACGGGAACGGCTCGAGGCAGCGACCGCAGGTCTGAGGGACGCGAGCCCGCAGATGCCCGCGGACCAGGACGTCGTCTTTATCCTTGCTGACGAAGAGTGACAGGGCCTCGAGCACCCAGGTGGGGTCGTGGAAGGGGTGCGGGAACCCATCCACGCCCTCAATGGCGAGACCGTCCTCGGGGATTTCCGATACTCGGATGATCATCAGAACCCGGCTTAACCTTTCAGGAATAAAGGGATTTTCAGTAACCGGGCCAGTATAGACGTCCCACCGTGGGTTGTCAAGGGAAAATCCCCGCCAAACCGCCAAAAAATGCCTATCCCTTGACGGGTTGGGGACCGCCTGCTAGCATTCGGACAGCGAAGGAGGAAGCTATGTCGAACATGTTCAAGACGGCCCTACTCTTGGGAGCCCTCACCGCCCTTCTGGTCCTGATCGGGGGGGCCGTTGGGGGTCAGCAAGGGATGCTCGTTGCCTTTTTCTTCGCCCTGGTGATGAACTTCGCCAGCTACTGGTTCTCGGACAAGATGGTGCTTGCCATGTACGGGGCCCAACCGATCGAGGAATCCCGGGCTCCGGCGCTCTACCGGATCGTTCGCACCCTGGCCACGCGCGCCGGGATTCCGATGCCGCGCGTCTACCTGATCCCCAGCGAGACCCCCAACGCCTTCGCAACCGGCCGAAATCCTCAACATGCCGCGGTCGCGGTCACCGAAGGGATCATGCGGATCCTTGACGAGGAGGAGTTGGAAGGTGTGCTGGCCCACGAGCTCTCCCACGTGAAGAACCGAGACGTGCTGATTGCGACGACCGCCGCCACCCTGGCAGGCGCCATCACCTACCTGGCCCACATGGCCCAGTGGGCGGCGATCTTCGGTGGGCGGCGGGATGAGGAGGACGAGGGCGGGGGCGCCTTCGGGGCCATCCTGATGGCAATCCTCGCCCCGATTGCGGCGCTTGTCATCCAGCTGGCGGTCTCGCGCGCCCGGGAATTCCAGGCCGACGCCAGCGGAGCCCGGTTGGCCGGGAAGCCGTGGGGGTTGGCCAAAGCCTTGGAGAAACTCGAGACGGCCTCCCGGGCGGTGCCGATGGACGCCAGTCCGGCGACGGCGCACCTCTTCATCGTCAACCCGTTGAGCGGGCGGACGCTGCTCAAGCTCTTCTCGACTCACCCACCGATTGAAGAACGGATCGGCCGCTTGCGTGCCCTGCGCATCTGACCTCATGCCGACCTCAGAGCGGAAGGGGGGAGGCCTCACCGGGCTTCCCCTTTTTTGTGCTCCAACGCCCGCTCTCCAACTCGGTGGCGAGACGGGCAACGGCTTGTGAAAAGCGCTGAAGGTTGATACGATCTGCCTCTAGCAATCACTGGAACCTGGAATGACTCGACAGTCGTCCCCGCCCGCGAACCAGCGCGCCGTCGAGACCGAGGGGTTACGGAAGGCATTCGGGACGAATGCCGTCCTGGGCCGGGTGGATCTTTCCCTTGAGAACGGCGAAGTGCTGGCGCTCCTGGGGCCCAACGGCGCGGGAAAGACCACGCTGCTGAAGATCCTGGCGACCCTCCTCAGACCCTCGGCGGGGCGCGGCCGCGTGGTCGGGTTCGATCTGATGCGAGATGTGGAGCCCATCCGGGCCGTGGTGGGCCTTCTCGCCCACGGCAGCTACGTCTATGAGGATCTCACCGCGGAGGAGAACCTCCGCTTCTGGGCCACCATGGCAGGCCTCCCCGCCGACGCCGGCGCCCTCCGGAAGGTCCTCGCCGCGGTCGAGCTGGAACCGGTGGCGGCAGAGCGGGCCCGGACCTTCTCGAGCGGGATGAAGCGGCGGTTGGCTCTCGCGCGGATCCTGCTGGGCGCCCCACGGCTCCAGCTCCTCGACGAGCCCTACGCGGGGCTCGACCAGCAGGGCAAGAAGTGGCTCGAGGAGGTCCTCCTCGCCTTCAAAGGAAAGGGGGGCGCCGTGATCCTGGCGACGCACAGCTTCGGGCGTGGGCTCGGGATCGCCGATCGGGTCGCGATCCTGGCCGGCGGCCGGATCGTCCTCGATCGCCCGCGCGCCTCCCTCGACCTGGAGGAGCTCCACCGCCTCTACGCCCTCCACACGGAGAACGGCCCATGATGTTCGCGCGGCGGGCCTGGATCGTCCTCTGGAAGGATCTCCTGACCGAGCGGCGGAGCAAGGAAAGCCTGAATGCCCTCTTCTTCTTCGCCCTCCTGCTCCTCTTCCTCTTCGAGTTCGCTCTCGGCCCCGACCGCGAGCGCCTCGCGGCGGCCCTCCCCGGCCTGCTCTGGCTGGGCTTCATCCTGGCCGGGATTTTGGGGCTGGGCCGGACGTTTCTCGTCGAGCGAGAGAACGACTGCTGGGAGGGGCTTGTCCTGACGCCGGGGGACAAGGGCGCCATCTACCTGGGAAAGCTGGCGGTCAATTTCCTCCTCATGGCGGCGGTCGAGATCGTGCTGCTGGCGCTCTTCGGGATTTTCTACAACGTCGACCTCTGGGGTTCGGTGGTGCCGCTGTCGCTGGTCATCTTCCTGGGCACCGTAGGCCTCGCCTCGGTGGGAACGCTTTTCGGGGCCATGACGAGCCAGGTGAGGGCGCGGGAGCTGCTCTTCCCCCTCCTGCTCCTGCCGGTCCAGGTGCCCGTGCTCCTCGGGACGGTCAAGGCCACGGAGGCGGTGCTCCAGGGATTGGCCCTCGCCGAGGTCGGCCACTGGCTGAAGCTCCTCGCGGCAGCCGACCTGGTGTACCTCGTCGTGGGGCTCCTGACGTTCGAATTCGTCCTGGAGGCCTGAGGCATGACGCGATGGCTCGGCTGGCTGGCGGCGCTGGGCCTCGTGGCCGGGCTCGTCATGGGCTTCGGCTACGCGCCCAAAGACGCCGTCCAGGGCAACGTCCAGCGGATCATGTACGTCCACGTCCCTTCGATCCTCACGGCCTATCTGGCCTTCGCGCTGGTGCTGATCGCCAGCGTGGGGTTTCTCTTCACCCGACGCACCGAGTGGGACCGGCTCGCCCACTCGGCGGGAGAAATCGGGGTGGTGTTCACCGGCCTGACCCTTGTTTCCGGCTCGATCTGGGGGAAGCCGACCTGGGGGACGTGGTGGACCTGGGACGCGCGCCTGACCTCTACCGCCATCCTCTTCCTCATCTACGTGGGGTACCTCCTACTCCGCGGCATGGTTGAGGATTGGGAGCGGAGCGCCAGGTACGCGGCCGTGGTCGGGATCCTCGGCGCCGTGAACGTCCCCATCGTCCACTTCTCCGTCCTCTGGTGGCGGACCCTTCACCAGCCCGCCACGATCCTGAGCCCCGAGCGCGCGCCCATCTCCCCTCCCATCGCCCTGGCGCTCCTGGTAAACTGGATCGCGTTCAGCCTCCTCTTCGCCTACTTCCTGTCCAAGCGGCTGAGCCTGCGGCGGCTGGAGGAGGAGGCCTATGCCTGACCACTGGGGGTTTGTGTTCGCCGCCTACGCGATCGCCGCGGTGGTCCTCTTCGCCTACTGGCGGCGCCTGATTGGGCGAGGGGCGGAACTGGCGGCGCTGAAGGCCCGACGTGAGGGCAAGTCCGCATGACACACAGGCGGAAGTTCCTTCTCGGAGGCGGGGTGATTCTGGCGGCCCTAGTCTACATGATCTACGCCGGAGTCAGCCAGTCGGTCGTGTACTTCGTCACCCCGAGCGAGCTCCGCGCCCAGCCCGTGGCGGGCAAGGCCTACCGCCTCGGCGGGATGGTGGAGCCCGGCTCGCTCAAGTGGGAGCCGAGGAGCCTCGACCTCGCCTTCACCCTCTCCGACGGCAAGGCCTCGGTCCGGGTGAGGCACAAGGGCACCCCGCCGGACCTCTTCGCTGAGGGACGCGGGGCCGTCGTGGAGGGCACGTGGACCCCGGACGGCTACTTCAAGGCCTCGCTCATCATGGCCAAGCACTCCGAGGAATACAAGGCGCCCCACGGCGACGAGTCGCAGGCGGGATATAAGGAACTGCTCAAGACCTTAAAGGGTCAATCCGAAGCCCCCAAACTTAGTTACTGAGAATTTCATGATCCCCGAGATCGGCTACGCGATGACCGCGGTCGCCCTGGGTCTCGCCCTGTACGGGAGCGGGGCGGCGGCCATCGGGGCCCGGTGGCACCGCCCGGCGCTGATCCAGTCCTCCCAGCACGCGGCGCTCGGGGTCTTCGTGCTGATCCTCGCGGCGATGATCCTGCTGGTGTACGCGTTCCTCACCTTCGACTTCTCGGTCCGCTACGTGGCGATGAACACGAACCGGGGCACCCCGTTCTACTACCGGATCACCGCCCTCTGGGGCGCCCTGGAAGGCTCCATCATCCTCTGGTCGTGGATGCTCTCGATCTACACGCTGCTGGTCATTCTCCGCTACCGCTCCCGTCACCCCGAGTTCTATCCCTGGGTGCTCTCGGTCATGCTGGGCGTCCTCGCCTTCTTCCTCCTGGTGATGACGGTGCCCGCGCCGCCGTTCCAGCGGCTCACCCCGATCCCGCCCGACGGCCGGGGCCTCAACCCGCTCCTGGAGGACACGGGGATGATCACGCACCCGGTGGCCCTCTACCTGGGTTTCACCGGTTTCACGGTCCCCTTCGCCTTCGCCATGGCCGCGCTCATCACGGGCAGGACCGGTGACGAGTGGATCACCGTCACCCGGCGCTGGACCATCGTGGCCTGGTACTTCCTCTCCCTGGGCCTCCTGATCGGCGGGTGGTGGAGCTACCACGTGCTCGGCTGGGGGGGCTACTGGGCCTGGGACCCGGTGGAGAACGCCGCCTTCATGCCGTGGCTCACCGGGACCGCGTTCCTCCACTCGGTGATGATCCAGGAGCGCCGTCGGATCCTCAAGCTCTGGAACCTCACGCTGATCATCCTGACGTTCGGCCTGACGCTCTTTGGAACCTTCCTCACCCGCTCGGGAATCCTCTCCTCGGTCCACTCGTTCACCCAGGGCACCATCGGCGCCTTCTTTCTGGGCTTCATCGCCCTGATACTCCTCGGCGCGTTCGGGCTCGTCGCGGCCAGGGGGGACCGGCTCAAGGCCCAGGGCGAGCTGGACTCCATCCTTTCGCGGGAATCGGCGTTCCTCCTGAACAACCTCATGCTCGTCGCGGCGGCCTTCACCGTCTTCTTCGGCACGATCTTCCCCCTCCTCTCCGAGGCCGTCCGCGGGGTCAAGGTCAGCGTGGGGGCCCCCTTTTTCAACCTGGTCAACATCCCCATCTTTCTCGCGTTGATCTTCCTGATGGGCGTCGGGCCGCTGATCGCCTGGCGCCGCGCCTCCCGGGAGAACCTCCGGCGGAACTTCCTGTGGCCGGTCGGACTGGGTATCGTTGCGGCGGGGGCGTTCCGCATGCTGGGAGTGGCGCACACGCTGGCGCTCCTCTGCTTCGGCCTCGTGGTGTTCGTGACGGCCACGATCGTCCTCGATTTCTATCGCGCGACACGGGCCAGGCTGAGGAGCGGCGAGCGTCTGCTCCCGGCCATGGGCGGCCTGCTGGTCCGGCAGAACCGGCGCTACGGCGGGTTCGTCGTCCACCTGGGCATCCTGGTGATCGCGCTCGGGGTCCTGGGCTCGAACGCCTGGAGCATCCAGACGGAGACCACACTCCGGCGCGGCGAGGCCTTCCAGATCGGGCGCTACCACGTGCGCTTCGACGGGCTCGCGGCCTCGGAGGAGTCGAACCACTTCAAGGTGACGGGGACGTTCACGGTGGCCAATGACGGCCGTGTCCTGGCCGTGATGCAGCCCGCGAAGAAGTTCTACCCCCAGGAGCAGACTCCCATTGCCTACGTGGACTATCTGATGGGCCTCCGGGAGGATCTCTACCTGGTGCTGGGCGACTTCGCCCGCGACGGCAGCCAGGCGACAATCAAGGTCCAGGTCAACCGCCTGGTGACCCTGATCTGGCTCGGCGGCCTCGTGCTGACCCTCGGCGCCGGCCTGGCCATCCTCCCCGACCGGCGAAAGGCCTAGGCGCATGCCTGCGCGACCAGCCGGTGAGGGTCCCGCGGACGTGGATTCGGACGCGTTCGAGCGCGCACCCACGCCTTCGGCGCGGGTACCCGGCCCGCGCAACCCGAAGCCCTCCTCCGAGGGAAGCTGGCGCTGGACCAAGTGGGCGATCCCGCTCTCGGTGGTGCCGCTCCTCGTCCTCCTCGCCTATGGCTTCAGGACGGATCCCCGCGCGATCCCTTCTCCGCTCGTGGGAAAACCCGCCGCGCCCTTTTCCATTGCGCTCTTCGACGGCGGACGCCTGAGCCTCGACGATCTCAAGGGGAAGGTCGTGGTGCTGAACTTCTGGGCGTCCTGGTGTGTCCCGGCCTGCTACGACGAGGCGCCCGTTCTGGAGCGGGGGTGGCGCACCTACAAGGACCGGGATGTCGTGGTGGTCGGCGTGGACATCCAGGACACCGAGGAGGCGGCGAGAAAGTTCATCAGGCAATTCGCCCTGTCCTTCCCCAACGGGCCTGATCCGACGGGGAAGATCTCCGTCGATTACGGCGTTTACGGCGTGCCGGAGACCTTCTTCATCGACCGGGCCGGCCGGATCCGGAAGAAGCACGTGGGTGCAGTCACCGAGGCGGTCTTCACCGGGGAGGTCGAGCGCCTGCTGAAGGAAGGCTCATGAAGGGCAGGGTGCTCCTACTCGCTCTCATCGCGCTCGTTCCGCTTCTCGCCGCAGCGGCGCCGCCGGCAGGCTCGGTCAACGAGGACACCGTCCGCGAGATCGCGGCGCAGCTCCGGTGCGTGGTCTGCCAGAACCTCTCGGTGGCCGATTCTCCCTCGGAGATGGCCAACCAGATGCGCGGGATCATCCGCGAGCGCCTCCAGGCCGCCGACACCCCCGAGCAGGTGGTCGCCTACTTTGTGGAGAAGTACGGCGAGTGGATCCTTCTCTCGCCGCCGCCGCGGGGTTTCAACCTCCTGGTCTGGACCCTCCCCTTCGTGGGAATCGGCGTCGGGCTTGTCGCCGTGCTTCTCCTGGCCCGCAGGTGGAGCCATCGGACGGCCCGGCTCCCCTTGCCGGAGACGATCGATCCGGCGATGCGGGAGCGGATCGAGCGCGAGATGGCCGAGCTGGAACCGTGACGCTCTCTGCCATCGCCGCCATTGTCCTGATCGCGCTCCTGGCCCTGGCGCTGATTCTCTGGCCGCTGCTCCGCCGGGGGCCGACGCCGTCCGGGTTCTTCGCCGACCCTCCCGACCGCAGCGACGAGCTCAACGAGGAGAAGACCGCCCTCTACCGGGCGCTGAAGGAGCTGGAGTTCGACTACCAGGCCGGCCATCTCTCCGAGGACGACTACGCGGCGCTTCGGTCACGGTACGAGTCGCGGGCAGCCCAGATTTTGAAGGAGCTGGATGCGCTGGAAGCGGCGCGGCCCAAGGCCGAGCGGCGCCCGCCGAAGCGCGAGGCGACCGCCGCAGCGGCGTCCGCCCGTCAGCCGCGGCAGTGGATCCGGAGCCCTGTCACGCTGATTGTCGGCGCCGGCGCCCTCGTGGTCTTCGGTCTGACTCTCGGGCTCGGCGTGGCCCGCTACACCGAGCCGGATCGAACCACGGTGCCCCCGGGGGGCCGTCTCCCGGTGCCCATGGACATGCCGGAAAGGCCGGCAACGGCGGCAACTGATCCCTCGCGGCCGATCCCGCCGGAGGTGTTCCGCGGCATGCTCCAGGCCGCCCACCAGAGCCTGGATACCGGGCGGTACCAGGAGGCGATCGCCGCCTACCAGGCGGTGCTCAAGCGCGATCCGAAGAACGTCGAGGCCATCACCCACCTGGGCGTGATCCTGTCCATCGCCGGGCACGACGACAACGCGCTGGAAGCCTTCGACAAGGCCATCGCCATCGACCCGGGCTACGCCCACGCCTGGTGGGACAAGGCCCGGGTCCTCTACGAGGTCAAGCAAGACAACGCCGGGGCCATCCAAGCGTGGGAGAAGTTCGTGGCTCTCGTGCCGGACGGAGAGGACCGGGACCGCGCGCTCCGCCAGATCCAGGAGGCCAAGGGCCGCCTGCTCAAGTCCAAGAAGTAAGCGTCCCCGGGCCTGCCGGCGGCGTCACTTCGGCTGGTAGACCCAGATCTTGCCCGCCGCCGCCAGCCCCAGGACGATCATCTTGCCGTCGCTCGCCGTCGTGATCGTCCCCGCCCACGGGGCGACCTGCTGAACCTTCAGCTTCATTCCCGGCCTGACGCCGTTCTGCCAGAGGTGCTCCAGCAGCCTGCGGTCGGCCTCCGCCTCCTCCGTGATCCGCTCGACGACCACCGTGCTCCCCTCCCGGGCCTGGTCGAGGGGGAAGGGATGCGTGGGAGAGGGACGCGCCAGGCCCGGGATCGGGTTGCCGTGGGGGCAGGTGGTTGGCATCCCCAGGACGGCGGCCAGCCGGTCCTCAACCCTGGGCGAGAGCGCGTGCTCGAGACGGTGAGCCTCCTCGTGCGCCTCCGTCCAGTCGAGCCCGAGAATGTCGGTCAGCCACCGCTCCAGGAGCCGATGCCGCCGCGCCATGACCTCGGCCAAGCCCTTCCCTTTTTTTGTCAGGGTCACCTCTTTGGTCCGGCTCACGCGGACGAATCCGGCCTGCGCCAGCCGCTGGAGGGCCTCGGTGACCGCCGGAGGGGAGATTTTCAGATGCTTGGCCAGCCGGGCCCCGATCACCGGCTTCCCGCTCCCCGCCAGGTCGTAGATCGCCGCCAGGTAGTCCTGGACTGACGCCGTGGTGTCCATCCGCCCGCCTCCGTATTTTAGGGTTGACAAACCATTTTAATTAGGGTTCCCTAATATAGAGCGTTCGGAAACCAGTCTCGAGGAAATTATAGCCCCCTCAGCGACCGCGCGCAAACGGACGCCGAGGGGCCATGCCGAGGAGGCCCACAATGTCCCGGCCGCTGCTCGTCTCGCTCGCGCTCTCACTTTCCCTGACCGCCTGGGGTCCCGCCCTGGCAGCCCAGGGCTTTGTGGTGTACTCAGCGCGGAAGGAAGAACTGATCAGGCTGGCCATCGACCTGTTCCAGCAGGAGACCGCGATCAAGGTCACCCTCCTCACGGGCAAGGCGGGAGAGCTGGCTCGCAGGATCGAGATCGAGAAGGAGGACCCCAGGGGCGACCTCTTCCTCGGCACCACCGCCGGAGTCACGGAGCTCCTGCGGCGCAAGGGGTTGCTGGTATCCTATTCGTCGCCGTCCGCCAGGGAGCTCCCGGAGGAGTTCAAGGCGCCGGACGGGACCTGGGTGGGGATCACCGGCCGCGTGCGCGTGATCATCTACAACAGGAACCTCGTGAAGGACGCCGACGCTCCCCGGTCCTTCTTCGACCTCACCGACCCCAAGTGGCGAGGGAAGCTGGTCGTGGCATCCATGGGGGAGCGGACCACCGTGGGCCACCTGGCGGCCATCATGGCCCTCAAAGGAGAAGAGTTCACCGCGCGCTACATCCGGGGGCTGAAGGACAACGGCCTCCGGGTCCTCAACAACAACACCGAGGTCCGCAAAGCGGTGGCCCTGGGCGAGTACGCCGTCGGAATCACCAACCACTACTACTACCTGATCCAGCTCCGCGAGAACCCGGCAAGCCCCATCGGGATCATCTACCCGGACCAGGGCCCCGGCGAGATGGGGGCCCCCGTTTACTCGATCACCGCCGCCATCATCAAGGGGGGGAAGAACCTCGGGGCGGCGAAAAAGTTCGTGGACTTCCTGCTCCAGCCCAAAGGAAATCGCCTGCTGGTGGAGGGGGAGTTCGAGATTCCGCTCTTCCCGGGCGCGCGCCTCGTGGGGGAGGAGCGAGGGATCCTGGGGCTCGGCCAGTTCAAGAAGGCCCCGGTGACCCAGGTCCAGGTGGCCGACCTTGAGTCGAGGGTCGAGAGGCTCTTTGGCGCCCTCCTCATCCCGTAGGAGGGGAGCGATTGACCCGAGGCTCGGCCGGAGCGCTCAGACGGCTCTTCGGTGGCGCCAGGACGGCCAGCTATAGACCGGCTTTGGTGAGAAATGCCTCGAGAGCCTGCACGTAGCGGGGATAAAGCTCCAGGAGCGTCCCGATGGAGCGGAGAACCTTCTCGTCGTCGATGGCTTCGTACTCGTGGACCAGCCGGTTCCTAAGCCCCGCTGAAGGCGCCAGCGAGCGCGCAAGGTCAGGCGAGACGATCCCCAGGTCCCCGATCTTCAGAAAGCCCCCGTAATATTCTTCGGGAACCTCGCTCCCGAGCTCGGCCCGGTATTCCTCCACGCTCAAGCGGCTGATGGGCCGCAGCGCATCGACCGAGGCCAGGATGCGCGCGAGCTTCCGCCGGATCACCGCCGCGTCGACCGGGCTCACGCCAGGCCCTCCCGCTCGAGGCAGACATGAATCGCCCGCCGCTGGGCGCGGCGGAGCTTCTCCGTATCACAGTAACGGCGGGAGGCCAGGGCCTGGAACTGGCGGAAGGTCCCGGGCTCGCGTTCGAAGAGCAAACGACCCGTCCGCGCCACCTCGAACGCCAGGAGGGAGCCGGCGCGCCGGAGGTCGATCAGGTCCACGCGGTCGGTCCCCAGACGGGGAGCGAAGGCCAAGTAGAGGGCATCGAGATCAGCGGGGCCGTCACACCTCACGGCGAGATCGACGTCGCTCCGCGCTCCGTGCCGCCCCCTGACCGCCGAACCGAACAGCACGAGGAGTTGGAGCTCCGGCAGCGCCCGCGGCAGATCGGCGAGCCGCAGGGCAAGAGATTCTTGCGTGACGATTGCCTTCATGCGGCCACTCTATCGGAGCGCTCCGGGGGTGTCAAGAACGCCAGAGGAGGCCTCGCCCGCTCCCGGGCGCTATGGTATTCTTCCCTCACCCATGACGAAGAAAGCCGACGCGGCCAAGCGGATCGAGGAGCTCCGCGAGCTCATCCGTCACCACGACTCCCTCTACTACGTCGAGACGCGCCCGGAAATTTCCGACGCCGAATACGATCGCCTCGTCCGGGAGCTCAAGGCCCTGGAGGCGGAGCACCCCGACCTCATCACGCCCGACAGCCCGACGCAACGCGTGGCCAGCCAACCCGTCGAGGCCTTCGCCTCCGTGGAGCACAAGGTCGCCATGCTCTCGCTCGACAACGCCATGGACCCCGCCGAGCTCCGGGAGTTCGAGGCCCGGCTCCGGCGCGCGCTGCCCGGGGCCGACTTCGAGTACGTCTGCGAGCCCAAGGTTGACGGGCTGGGGGTCGCGCTCCTCTACGAGCGCGGGCGCTTCGTCCGCGGGGCCACCCGAGGCGACGGCCGCGTCGGAGAGGAGATCACCCAGAACCTGCGCACGGTCAAGTCCATCCCGCTGACGCTGCGTGGCGCCCTCGGACAGCTCCGCGAGTTGGAGGTCAGGGGGGAGGTGTACATGCCCCGGGCGGCCTTCGCCAAGCTCAACGCCGAGCTGGAGGAAGCCGGCGAGTCCACCTTCGCCAATCCCCGCAACGCCGCGGCCGGCGCCGTCCGTCAGAAGGACCCCCAGATCACCGCCAGGCGCCCGCTGGACATCTTCCTCTACCACGTGAGCCACGCCGATCCGTTCCCGTTCAAGAGCCACTGGGAGGCCCTGGAGGGGCTGAGAGCCGGCGGGTTCAAGACCAATCCGAAGGCCAAACGCTGCCGGGATCTCGACGCCGTCACCGCCTACTGCCAAGACCTGGAACTCGAGCGCGACGCCCTCGGCTACGACGCCGACGGCGTGGTGGTGAAGGTCAACTCGCTGGAGCAGCAGCGGCGGCTGGGCGCGACGGCGCACCACCCGCGCTGGGCCATCGCCTACAAGTTCGCGGCGCGCCAGGGAACCACGCGCGTGCTCGACATCAGGATCAACGTGGGGAAGACGGGAGCCCTCACCCCGGCCGCGCTCCTGGAGCCGGTGGAGCTGGCGGGGGTGACCGTCAGTCGGGCCAGCCTCCACAACGAGGACGAGATCCGGAAAAAAGACATCCGCGTGGGGGACACGGTGCTGATCGAGCGCGCGGGGGACGTGATCCCCTACGTGATCCAGGTCATCGCCTCGAAGCGCCCTCCCGGCACGGAGCCCTTCCGCATGCCGACCCACTGCCCGGTCTGCCGGGCCAGGGCGTACCGCCCCGAGGGCGAGGCCATCTGGCGCTGCACCAACGCCGCCTGTCCCGCCCAGCTCAAGGAGCGCCTGCTCCACTTCGGCTCCCGGCGTGCCATGGACATCGAGCACCTGGGCGAGGCGGTGGTGAACCAGCTCGTGGACCGGGGGCTCGTCACCGATTTCGCCGACCTGTATCACCTCACGGTGGAGCAGCTGGCCGGCCTGGAACGGCTGGCAGAAAAGTCGGCACAAAATCTCGTGGACGCCATTCGCGCCTCCAGGACCCGCGGCCTGGCCCGTCTCCTGAACGCGCTCGGGATCCGGTTCATCGGCGAGCGCGCCTCCCAGCTGCTCGCCAACCATTTCGGAAGCATGGAGCGCTTGGAACGGGCCATCGAGGACGAGATCGGCGAGATCTACGGGATCGGCCCGCAGATCGCCCAATCCGTCGTCAGGTTCGTCTCCGAGAGCGCCAACCGCAAAACCATCGAGCGGCTGAAGCAGGCCGGG
>JACQWA010000121.1 GCA_016209425.1 Candidatus Rokuibacteriota bacterium | reverse complement strand
GTGACCGTATCTCGCCGGAACCCAAACGCGATCCCGAAGCCAGAAGTTTTTTCCTTGACAAGGCTTTCAACCTCCATTAGGGTTTCAGCAGATGCTGAAAAAAGCCGAACAAGTGAAACAATGCGAAAGTCCGAAGAGATTCGCCGATTGGCAGCCCAGCGGCTGCGGGAGATCTTTCCCAAGGCGAAAGGCTGGGAGGAGATTCCCGACAGCCAGCTCGGCGACCAACGCGCGGATCTGGTGGTGAAATTCCAGATGGGAGGGCAAGAGCACACCTTCGTGCTCCAGGTGGGCGGTCTCGGACAACCCAGGCAGATCCGCGAGGCCATTACCCGGCTGAGCGAGATCCGCCGGGATCTGCCATCGGCGCATCCAGTGGCGGTGGCTGAATACATCGGGCCCCAATCGGCCTCCCTGCTCCGGCGCAACGGGTTCGGGTACCTGGATCTCTCGGGCAACTGCTACCTGGCCTTCGAGAACGTCCTCATCGAAAAAGAGGGGAAGCGCAACCTCCGCCCCTCAACTCGGCCGCTCAAATCCCTCTTCGCTCCCCGCGCGACCCGCGTTGTCCGGGTGCTGCTCGTGGAGCCGCAGCATACGTGGCGCCTCGAGGAGCTGGCCAAGGCCGGCGAGGTGAGCCTGGGCCACGCCCACAATGTGGTCAAGCGGCTCGAGGAGCTCGCGTGGGTCGTGCGGGGGGAGCACCAGCGGATTCATCTCGCCAAGCCGGCCGACCTGCTCGAGAGTTGGTGCGAGAGTTATTCCTACCGTCAGAACGGGATCCAGGCGTATTTCTCTCCCGAGCGTATTACCCGGCGGTTGATGGCTGAGATCGTGCACCTCGCTCAGGTCGAAGGCCGGCGGTATGCCTTCACGCTTCACTCCGGCGCCGCGCTGGTGGCGCCCCACATCCGCTTTCCCGTTATCCACTGCTACCTGGAGGGCGCCCTCGATCCCTTCGCCCGGTTGCTTGGCCTTCGGCCAGGCGAGGGGGAAGGGAACGTGTACCTCCTGTCTCCCTACGACCAGGGAGTCTTCTACGGCCGGCTGGAAAAGGGGGGCCTTTCGGTAGTGAGTCTCCCGCAGCTTTACGCGGATCTCTATCGCTACGAGCGGCGGGGCCGGGAGCAGGCAGAGTACCTCAGGCGCGAGACCATGGGGTACTGAACCCGAAAGGGGGTGAGACCGAGCCATGGCAAAGAAGAAGGCGAAGAAAAAGGGGAAGAGGCGGTAAGCCCCGACGTTCAGCGAGGCGATGAGCGTGAGAAAGGAGGTGACAACTGAATGGCGAAGAAGAAGGCGACCAAGAAAAAGAAGAAGTAGGTTCCGCAGCACCCATCGGTGGGGGGTGGCGGCCTCCCACCGGCACTCGTTCCCCTCACCCTGCCTTCTCCCCGCCGGGGAGAGGGTGGGGCTGAGGGGGTTTCTTCTATACGACCTTCGTGACCTTGCCGGCCTTGAGACAGCTGGTACAGACCCGAATCCGCTTCGTCGCCCGGCCCACCCTGGCGCGGAGGGAGACCAGGTTGGGTAACCAGCGCCGCCGGGTCAGATTGTGCGCATGGCTGATCCGGTTGCCGACGGCCGGGCCTTTCCCGCAGATGTCACAGCGCCGTGCCATTGCGACTCCTTACGAGGGGGTGTGGAGTTGCGGCAGACAGGCACCTTGTATAGCATAAGTCGATAAGCGAGGCAACTGATTGGCCTTGACCGGTCCCTCCTCGCACGACGCAGCTCGGGGCCTCCAGACCCCCCTCCAGTACCTCAAGGGAGTCGGGCCCCACCGCGCCAAACTCCTCTCCCGCCTCGGCCTGGGGACGATCGAAGACGCCCTCTTCTTCATCCCGGCCCGGCACGAGGACCGAAGCCGCCTGACCCCTTTCAGCTCGCTGGCGGAGGGAAAGGCCCAGTCCTGCTCGGGGACGATCGTGGGAGTCAGCCCGTCCCCGCGAGGCAATTCGCGCACCCCCTTCTCGGTGCTGCTTCAGGATCCCACCGGCTACCTCACGGCGGTGTGGTTCAACCAGCCCTACCTCGAAAAGGTCCTGCGCCGGGGGCAAACCCTCCTTCTCCACGGGCGCGTGGCCCGATTTCGCGGCGGCCCCCTCCAGATGCAGCACCCGGACTTCGAAATCGTGGAGGAGGGCGAGGACGAGACCCTCCACACTGGCCGTCTCGTCCCGATCTACCGGCTCACCGAGGGGCTCACGCAACGTCCGCTCCGCACGCGTCTCTGGCGGGTGGTCGACGAGCACTCGGGAAAGGTCCTGGAGAGCCTGCCCGACGCTGTCCGAGAGCGCAGGAGGCTGGTCCTGCTCCCTCAAGCGGTGAGGGGGATTCACTTTCCCCAGACGGAGGCCGAGCTCGCTGCCGCCCGCCGCCGCCTCGTCTTCGATGATTTCCTGCTCCTTCAGCTCGGCTTCGCCATCCGGCGGCAGCGGGAGGGGCGCGCGCCGGGGCTGGCCATGCGGCCGGCCGGGGAGCTGGTGGGCCGGCTCCGGCGATCGCTGGCGTACACGCTGACCGCCGCCCAGGAGCGGGTCTGGGAGGAGATCCGTCGCGACCTGGCGGTGCCGTACGCGATGAACCGGCTGCTGCAGGGCGACGTGGGTTCGGGGAAGACGATCGTGGCAGCCATGGCGATCCTCACCGCGGTCGAGGCCGGCTACCAGACCGCGATGATGGCGCCGACTGAAATCCTCGCCGAGCAACACCTGCTGACGTTTCAACAGCTGCTCCCGCCGCTCGGCGTGCCGGTCGCGCTCCTCACCTCGGCGATCAGGGGACGCGAGCGGGAGACCCTCCTCGAGGGGGTCGCGGGGGGTGGAGTTCCGTGCCTTGTGGGGACGCACGCGCTGATCCAGGAAGGCGTCGAGTTCCATCGCCTCGGGCTGGCCGTGGTGGATGAACAGCACCGCTTCGGGGTGGTCCAGCGGGCCATGCTCCGCGCGAAGGGGGGCAATCCGCACGTGCTGGTCATGACCGCCACCCCGATCCCCCGCACGCTGGCGCTCACCCTGTACGGCGACCTGGACGTGTCGGTGATCGATGAGATGCCGCCGGGCCGCCAGTCGATCGTCACCGTCGTGAGAGCCGAGAGCAAGCGCCCCCCGATCTACGCCTTTCTCCGCGGCCAGATCAAGGAGGGACGCCAGGTCTACGTCGTCTGTCCGCTGGTCGAGGAATCTGAAGCCTCCGACCTCAAGGCCGCCACCGAGATGGCCGAGCGCCTGCAGCTGGAGATCTTCTCCGATTTGACGGTGGGCCTCCTCCACGGTCGGATGGGCCTGGACGAAAAGGCGGCGGTCATGCGGGCCTTCAAGGCGGGCGAGATCCACATCCTGGTTTCCACCACGGTGATCGAGGTGGGGATCGATGTCCCGAACGCCTCGGTGATGCTGGTGGAGCACGCCGAGCGCTTCGGCCTCTCCCAGCTTCACCAGCTGCGGGGGCGGGTGGGGCGCGGCCCGTGGAAATCGTACTGCATTCTGCTTGAGTCGGGAACGCGCTCCGCCGAGGCGCGGCGGCGCCTGGAAGCCATGTGCGAGACTCAGGACGGCTTCAGGATCGCCGAGGTGGATCTGGAGCTGCGGGGCCCCGGCGACTTCTTCGGCACCCGCCAGTCGGGCCTCCCCGAGTTCCGGGCGGCGGACCTCCTGCGGGATGGCCGGGTCCTTGAGGAGGCGCGCCAGGAGGCGTTCGCCATCGTCGCGGCGGATCCCGACCTCGCTCAACCCGAGCACCGGGGCCTGCGCGCGGCGCTGCTCGCCCGCTGGCGGGGCAAGCTTGATCTGGCGTCCGTCGGATGAGCCGGGCCCGCACTCTCGTCGACGCCCTGGCCGCCGTCGCGGCTCGCTTCTCCCCCGAAAATCGCCGGCAGAAGCTCCGCCTCCTCGAGGAACTCCGGACGTCCACCATTCGACGGCCCGGGTCGCTCCTCCGCCTCCACGAAACCCTCTGCTTCCTCCAGGCGTACCCCGACGATCCCGAGGTGCTCGCCCGGGTGGATCGCGCCCTGGAGGGGTTCGGAACCCATGTGCAACGCCTCGGGCCGGAGGCGTTGGCGCGGCTTCATGACTCGGGAATCGCCGGCACGACGCTGGACTACCCGTTCGGATTTCCGATGACGCGCTGGCTCGTGGCGCGCTTCCCGAGGGACGTGGAGGTGGCGTGGGGGAAATTCAAGGGGGGCGACCGGCTCGATGAGGCGCTCGCCGTTCTCGTGACCCATGCGGAGGGTGACGCGATCAGCGAGGGCGGGTTGGGGTGGCGCGAATGGCTTCGGGTGGCGAAGGGCGGCCGGCGGCTCACCGACCTCCAGCTCCTCGTCGAGCTGCTGGAACGAGCGGGGTTCGCCGAGGAGACACGGGACTGGCTCTTCGAGAGCCTGGAGTTGCCGATCTCGTGGCGGCTCGTGGGAGCGTCCCGCACGCACGCGAAGCTTCCCTGGCCCCGCCCCTTCTTCCACCGCGAAGGGGTCAGGCGGGCCGGGTTCTCGTTTGTCCGGGAAGTCGAGCGGCCGCTCCTGTCGATCCGGTGGGCGCCCCGGCCGCTGGCGGAATCCTTGATCGAAGCGGCCCGCGCCGCGGTGGCGACCCGGCTGCGGGAGCTTCACGCCTTTTCCCATCCCAATCCGGACGATGTCCTGGTGGTGAACCCGGGCCGGGGACTCCGGATCGCCCTCATCGGGCTCCTTCCGAAGTTCCGGCTCCCCCTCGAAGGCTATTACGCGTTCTTTGTTCTGAAAAACGGGATCCCCGTCAGCTACGGGGGCGGCTGGGAGTTGTTCGGAACGCTCGAGATGGGGCTGAATATTTTCGCGTCGTTCCGCCAGGGGGAGTCGTCCTTCCTCTTCAGCCAGATCCTCCGCGCCTACCGTCAAGCGCTGGGCATGCGCACCGTCGTCCTGGATCCGTACCAGCTCGGCCACGACAATCCCGAGGCGCTCCGGTCCGGAGCGTTCTACTTCTACCATCGGCTGGGGTTCCGGCCCCGGGATCCGGCGGTGCTCCGCCTGTCGGAGGCGGAGCGGGCGAAGATTGCCCGGGACCCCTCGTACCGCTCCCCGCTCCCGATCCTCAGGCGGCTGGCTTCGGCGGAGATATATCTGACTCTCCCCGGCGGAAGCCCCGAGCCCGAAAAACGGCTGCGGGCCAGCCGGGTGTCCGCTCTCGTGACGCGCCACATCGCGCGAGACTTCCACGGTGACCGTCGGGCGGCGGTGAGGGAAGGGACGTCCCGGGTCGCGCGGGCCCTGGGAGTTCCCCGGTGGAGGGCTTGGCCTCTCGATGAGCGACGGGCCTTCGAGCGGTTGTCGCTGATGGCAGCCCTGATTCCGAACCTGGCCCGGTGGCCACCGTCCGACCGCCGGGAGCTCGTGAGGGTGTTCAGGGCGAAAGGGGGCCGGAGCGAGTTGGCGTACAGCCGGCTGCTCAACGGCCACGGGCGGTTCCAGAAGGGCCTGGGAGAGATCGTCGTCTCGTGACGGGGAAATGATGCGGGTCATTGCGGGGCACTGGAAGGGCATGAGGCTGTCGACGCCGGCGGGCCGGACGATTCGCCCGACGGCGGACCAGGTACGCGCCGCGCTCATGGACACCCTCTCCCCCTGGCTCCCCGGTGCGCGCTTCCTGGATCTCTTTGCGGGCGCGGGAGGGGTCGGGATCGAGGCGCTCTCCCGGGGCGCCGCGGGAGCGATCTTCGTGGAGATCGACCCGATCGCGCTGGCCCCGCTCCGGGAAAACCTCCGGCACCTCGGGGCCCGGGATCGGGGCCGCGTGATGCGCCGCGAGGTCTCCGAGGCCATCGAGGCATTCAAGGGCGAGGGGGAACGCTTCAAGCTGATCTTCCTGGATCCGCCCTACGGCAGCGCGCTGGCCGCCGAAACGTTGAAACGGCTGGCGGACGGAGCCCTCCTCGAGCCCGACGGCGTCGTGATCGCCCAGCACCTGACCAAGGAGCCGTTGCCGGAGCGCTTCGGGTCGCTCGTCCGGTGGAAGACCCGCCGGTTCGGGGAAACGACCTTGACTTTCTTTCGCCTCGGGGAGTAAGATCACCCCGATTTTTTGCGGGGTGTCGGCCACCGGAGCGGAGGAGCGCGTGAGCAAGCGGGCAGTCTATCCCGGCATGTTCGACCCGATCCACAACGGCCACGTGGACCTGATCCAGCGGAGCCTGCGTCTCTTCGACGAGCTGATCGTCGCGGTCGTCGCCAACCCCGCCAAGGAACCCCTCTTCCCGGTCAACACGCGCTTGGAGCTCATCGACGAGGCGACGGGCGGGCTCTCCAATCTCCGCATCACCTCCTTCGATGGCCTCCTGATTGATCTGGTGGCCCGCGAGCGCGCGGACGTCATCGTGCGTGGGATTCGCGCCGTGTCGGACTTCGAGTACGAGTTTCAGATGGCCCTCATGAACCGCAAGCTCCGCGACAGCGTCGAGACTGTCTTCATGATGCCCCACGAACGGTACACCTACATCTCCTCCCGCCTCATCAAGGAGGTGGCGTCCCTCGGCGCGTCGGTGGCCGGGATGGTCCCACCGGTGGTGGAGAAGGCCCTGGCCGAGCGGTTTTCCAGGAAATAACGGGTCCGATGCTCGCCGACCGGATCAAAGCGCTCGCGCCGTCTCCCACGCTCGCCATCCAGGCGA
This sequence comes from Candidatus Rokuibacteriota bacterium, assembly GCA_016209425.1. GTDB lineage: Bacteria > Methylomirabilota > Methylomirabilia > Rokubacteriales > CSP1-6 > JACQWA01. Next base: position 7,740 of record JACQWA010000121.1, on the reverse strand, counting down.
AGGCGAAGGCGATGCGCGCTCAGGGGATCGACGTGATCTCCTTCGGAGCCGGGGAGCCCGACTTCGACACCCCCGAGCGCATCAAGGAGGCGGCGATCCGCGCCATGCGGAAGGGACAGACCAAGTACACCGAGGCGTCCGGAATCGTCGAGCTCCGGGAGGCAGTCTGCCGGAAGCTCAAGCGCGACAACGGGCTGGATTACGAGCCGGCAGACGTCCTGATCTCGTGCGGGGCCAAGCACACGCTCTATAACCTTGCCGTGGCGCTGCTGAACCCGGGGGACGAGGTGTTGATCCCCGCCCCCTACTGGGTCTCGTATCCGGAGCAGGTGAAGCTGGTGGGGGGCGCGCCCGTTGCCGTTCCGACGCGCGAGGCCGAGGGGTTTCAGGCGGATCCCGCCCGGCTCCGGGCCGCGGTCACGCCGCGCACGCGCGCGGTTGTCCTCAACAGCCCCAACAACCCGACGGGCGCGGTCTTCTCCTCGTCGGCGCTCCGGGCCGTCGGCGAGCTCGCGGTGGAGCGCGACCTCTGGGTGATCTCCGATGAATGCTACGAAGCCCTCACCTACGAGGGAAGGCACATTTCGATCGCGTCCCTCGCTCCCGAAATCAAGGTGCGGACCGTCGTCGTCAACACCTGCTCGAAGGCCTACGCGATGACGGGCTGGCGGATCGGCTATGCCGCCGGCCCGCGGGCCCTCATCAAGGCCATGGGGGACGTGCAGAGTCAGGTCACCTCCAACCCGACTTCCGTTGCTCAGTGGGCGGCGGTCGAGGCGCTGGCAGGTCCCCAGGATGAGGTGGCGAAGATGGCCGGGGAGTTCGACCAGCGACGCCGGGTGATGATCCACGGCCTGAACGCCATTCCCGGGATCCGGTGCGTCATGCCCGGGGGGGCCTTCTACGCCTTCCCCAACATCACCGCTCTCTTTGGCACGCGCTGGCAGGGGCGGTCGCTCAGGAGTTCCACCGACGTGACGGCCTTTCTCCTCGACGAGGCCCGCGTGGCGGTCGTTCCCGGTCTCGACTTCGGTTCCGACGGCCACATCCGGTTGTCGTACGCGACCGGGCTTGACACCATTGAGCAGGGGCTGTCCCGCATGGACGCGGCCATCCGGTCGCTTGGGCATGATGACTGATCCTTCGTGGGACGATGCGGTCAAACGGGCCGCCGCCGTCCGCGTGATGCTCATCATCGGCGAGACCGACACCGGCAAGACCTCCTTCACGACCTTCCTGGCCAACAGCCTCGTCGAAGGCGGTCTCAAGGTCGGCGTAGTGGACGCCGACCTCGGGCAATCCGACATCGGCCCGCCGACCACCGTGGGGCTCGGCCTCGTCGCCCAGACGATCGATCGCCTTGGGGAAGCCGAGGTGGTGGGCCTGTATTTCGTGGGGTCCACCTCGCCGCAGGGCCATTTGCTCCCCACCGTGATCGGCACGAAGAAAATGACGGAGAAGGCCTTGACGCTCGGGGTGGACCGGGTGCTGGTGGACACGAGCGGGCTCATTCAGGGCGAGCTGGGGCGGACGCTCAAGCAGCACAAAATCGACCTGATCGACCCGGACCTGTTGCTCTGCCTGCAGCGCGGCGGTGAGTCCGAGCACATCCTGCGGCCGTACGGCCACGGGCGCCGCCCGGAGATTCTGCGCCTGGCTCCCGGGCCGACGGGGCGCAGGCGCTCTCAGGAGGAGCGGCGCCAGCACCGCGAGCGGACGCTGCAGGCCTACTTCCACGGGGCACGCACGCTTCACCTGGACCTCTCGAAGGTGATCCTCACGCACCCCTCGCTCTACGTGGGGCAGCCGCTTCCCCCGCGCCAGCTCGATGAGATCTCCGGGATCATGGACGACATGATCCTCTGGGCGGAGCGGCGCGGCGGCGAGCTCACGCTGGTGACGCCCGACCCCTTGCGGGAGGCCCAGCTCCGCCAGGCGCAGAAGCGCTTCGACGATGCCTCGGTGGTGAACTACTGCCTGGACGACTTCCAGGAGGCTCTGGCCGGCCTCGAGGACGCCGAGCGCGAGACCCTCGGCCTGGGGGTTGTGCGGTCCATCGACTTCGCCAAGCAGATCCTCGTGGTGGAAACAACCGTCGCCGAGTCCGCCATCGCGTCAGTGAAGATCGGCCGCCAGAAGTACCGCCTCGCCTGAGACGTCGCAGATTCCCGTGACCGTGCGGCTCGGCGTTCGACACAAACTCGTTCTCTTGACCCTCGTTCTTCTCGTCGTGGTCTCTTTCAGTTTCACTTGGCTGAACCTCACGCTCTCGCGCGGATGGGTCGAGGAGGACCTAAAAGACCGGGCCATCACGTTCGCGCGAGAGGTGGCCGCCACGATCGGAGATCGGCGGGAGTTCGAGAGTGGCGCCCTCCTCCAGGACCAGATCCAACAGATCATGGCAGTCAGGCAGAATGTCCTTCAGCTCGACATCGTCGCCTTCGGGGTCGCCGGGGCCCGGGTGATCGCGACCAGCCGCGCCCAGATCCGCCTGCCGTTTCACAGGAAAGACGCCGACCAGGTCCTCAAGGGTCAGGTGATCTCCCGACTCGTCAAAGAAGAGCGTGGACGCTACTGGGAGGTGATGGCTCCGATCACCCTTGAGGGGACGATAGCCGGAGCGGTGGCTGCCAAGTTCTCGCTGGATCGGGCGGATCGCCTGGCGTCCCGGATCCGCAGCTGGGCTTTTGGCCTCGCCGCTGCCTCCGTGCTGGTAACGGGTATCCTGATGAGCCTCGCAGTCAGCCTGGTCGTGGATCGCCCGATCCGGCGGTTCATGGGTGCCATCGCTCGCGTTCGGCGCGGCGATACTGAGGCCACGGTTCCTCTGAGGACCGCCGATGAGTTCGGTGTCCTCGCGATCCACTTCAACGAGATGATGATGCGGATTAACCACTTCAACGACGAGCTTCAGGGGCGGGTCAAGGAGGCCACCGCGGAGCTGGACCGGCGGTACCAGGAGGTCCAGCGCTTGAACGAGCTCCTCTTCGAGATGCAGCGGAACCTGAGCCACGCCGAGCGGCTGGCGCTCTCCGGGCGGATCATGGCCGAGGTGGCTCACGAGATCGGGACCCCGCTCCACTCGGTCGCCGGGCACTTGGAGTTGCTCCGCAAAGATCTTCCATCTGATCTCCGTTCGGAGAATCTCGTCCGTCGTCTTTTGGTCATCGAGACTCAGCTCGCTCGGGTCACCGAAATTATCGCGCAGCTCCTGGATCTTACCCGCCGCTCTCCCGGAGAGCCCGGTCCGGTGGACGTCAACCAGTTGGTTCGGGACACGGCCGACTTGGTCCGGCCGGGTCTGACTGCCGCGGGACTGACCCTTCAGGTGATCCTGGACTCTGAGCTGCCCACCGTACAGGGTCACTCGAACGGGCTCCAGCAGGTGGTCCTGAACCTCCTGACTAACGCCATCGACGCCACGCCCGCCGGGGGTCGCGTGAGGGTCACCACCCGGGCGCGTCCCGATCGTGGGGAGGTCGAGCTGGAGATCAGCGACACCGGGCAAGGGATTCCTCTCGCCCACCAAAAGCAGATCTTTGAGCCATTCTTCTCCACCAAGGAGCGAGGGCAGGGGACCGGCCTCGGTCTGTTTATCTCGGCCCAGATTGTGCGCGAGCACAGGGGGCGGATAGAGGTGCAGAGCGCTGAAGGCTGCGGAAGCACGCTTCGAGTCTTCCTCCCTGTCCTTGGTGGTTTCCCATGACGAATATGCCCGCGCTGCTCGTCGCCGACGATGACCCGGTGGCCCGTGACCTCCTCGCCGAGGTCTTGACGCGGGAGGGGTATCGGGTGCGAGCGGCCTCCGGCGGCGAGGAGTGTCTGAGCCTGGCGGAGGCCGAGCCCTTTGACCTCGCCATCGTGGACCTGAGGATGCCTGACCTTGACGGCCTCCGGGTTCTCCAACGGCTCGCGTCGATTCAGCCCGGGCTGCCCGTGTTGATCCTGACGGCCTTTGCGACCATTGAAACGGCCATCGAGGCCATTCGCGCGGGCGCCTACGACTATCTCTCCAAACCCTTCCGGCTGGAAGAGATCAAGATCGTGGTGCGCCGCACGCTGGAAGCGCGGCGGCTGGCCCGGGAAAACCTGCAGTATCGCCAGGAGCTCAGGGAACGATATCGGGTCGAGAGTCTGGTGGGCCAGTCGCCTCAGATGGTGGAAATCTACAAGCTGGTGGCACGGGTCGCAAACCTCGACACGACGGTTCTCGTCCTCGGGGAGACCGGAACCGGGAAGGAACTGGTGGCGCGTGCGATCCACTACGCGAGCCACCGGGCCAATCATCCGTTCGTCGTGGTGGACTGCGCGGCGCTTCCCGAGACGCTCTTCGAGTCCGAGCTGTTCGGCCACGAGCGGGGGGCGTTCACCGGAGCCCTCAGTGCCCGACGGGGCCTTTTCGAGACGTCCGACGGCGGGACCTGCTTCCTGGACGAGATCGGTGAGCTCCCGGCTGCCCTTCAGCCCAAGCTGCTGCGGACCCTCCAGGAGCGGGCGATTCGCCGCGTGGGCGGAAACGAGTCGATCCCGGTGAATGTCAGGGTCATTGCGGCCACGAACCGGGATCTCAGGAAACGGGTGGAAGAGGGCGCCTTTCGGGAAGATCTGTACTTTCGCCTCAACGTGGTGACCATCCCGGTCCCGGCGCTTCGCGAGCGGCTTCGGGATGTTCCGCTTCTTGCCCAGCACTTTCTCCGGAAGCACTCCGTCGGGTCCCGTAAGCCCGTCACCGGGTTTGCACGGGAGACCCTGGCGCTGCTGTCCGCCTACGACTGGCCGGGGAACGTCCGAGAATTGGAACACGCAATCGAACGGGCGGTCGCGCTCTCCTCTTCAGGGATCATCCTGCCGGAAGACCTCCCGGCGGAGCTCTCCCGGGAGTCCCGCGAGGGGTCTCCGCTTCCAGCGGCGCGGATGACGCTCGACGAGATGAAGCGCAGGTACGTGGCCAAGGTCCTTGAGGAGACAGGCGGAAACAAGCTCCGCGCTGCGGAGATTCTGGGCATCAACCGGCGTACGCTGTACCGGATCCTGGAGCGACAGGCGACGGAAGGTGAGGAGGACCGATGAGGCGCTGCCTTAGACTCCTGGCGGTCTCGTGTCTGGCCGCCGGCTGCGCGTCCACCGCGGGAGTCTCCGAGCGGGGCGAGGTGATCCGCCGCATCCTCCCGTCCACCGTCCAGCTCCGGGCCGAGCGCGAGGGGGGCGGGCGGAGGGCTGCATCCGGAGTCGTGCTGGCCTCAGACTCGAAGTCCGGTCGCTCCTGGATTGTCACCACCCGGCACTTCTTGGATCCTCCACGCCCCCAAGAGATCTATGTGAGCATGCCTCGACGGAAGGGTCGAGTAAAGGCCGTGGTGTCGGCCGTGAGCTCGGAGATCGACCTGGCGGTCATCGAGGTGGAGGGAGTCGAGCTCCCCCCGGTGAGATTCAAGGAGGTGGTCCAGCTCGGGGATGAGGTGTGGGTGGTCGCGTTTCCGTGGGGCCGCCGGCTCACCCTGGCGAGCGGCGTGGTGAGCCAGATAGCTTCCCAGGAAGGGGAAGTGGCGGTGGAGGGGATGGCCCGAATGGTGGACGCCTCGGTGAGCTACGGCGCCAGCGGCGGCGGCGTGTTCGATGCGGTCAGCGGCGCGTTGGTCGGGATCGTGGAAGGATATCGGACGGCTCGCGTTGCTGTCCCGGAGGCGCCCGATCGTGTCCTGCAGGTTCCGGTCCCCGGTGAGACCACCGTGATCTCGTCTGGATTAATCTTCCGCTTTCTCCTTGCCTCGGGGCTCGAGTTCCTGATCCCGAAATAAAAAACCGGGCACACCCAAAGCGGGTGTGCCCGGTCGGGGAAAGAGGCGACTCAGGGCGATACCTCGAAGCTCGTGGCAATTTTCTTGCCGTCCCGCTCCTCGTAGGAGGCCTTGACCGACGCCCCCTCCTTCAGGGTTTCCAAAGAGAGGCCTTCGGCGACCCAAAGCTGGGTGCCGTCTTCGAGGACGAACATCCGATCGGCGGGGTCGACCTTCTGGATCTTCCCCTCGATCTCTCCGGCCCAGGCGCTGGCCACGGAAAGAACCAGCAAGAGAGCCAACGCGATTCCCAGAACCTTCTGCATGGCGAACCCTCCTGTTGTGGTGGTGGTTGTTAGATGTTGCGGGAGAGGAGAGCAAGCGAGATGCCAAGAGAAGGTTCAAGAGGAAGGCGAGCGAATTCGCGGGATTGCGCGAGCCTTGCCGCTCGGACCATCGTCGTCGGATGTGGCGGCTTGGACCACGCTGGGGCAAAATGCTACAGAAGGAACTCTCGGCTTGAAAGATTTCGCGATCCTCTCTATTCTACCTTCGCCATTTCGGCGCTCCTGAGAGCCCTGCCTTCGGGAGAGGAGGCCCTCCATGGCGCAGCCGTCTCAGTGGATCGGCGGGCGTGTCAAACGCCCCGAGGACGCGCGTCTGCTCACCGGACGGGGAACCTTCACGGGGGGAACTCGCGCATGAAGCTCGAAGGCTCCTTCGACATTCCGGTTCCGCGGCAGAAGGTCTGGGCTGCGTTCCTCGACCCTGTCCGGCTGACCAAGGCCATGCCCGGCTGCGAGAAGCTCGAAGCGATCGGGGAAGGCGAGTACAGGGCGGTCATGAAAATGGGGATCGCCGCCGTGAAGGGGACCTTCGAGGGGAAGGTGAAACTCTCGGACCTCGAGCCTCCTGCCCGCTACAAAATGGCCCTGGAGGGAAGCGGCGGGCCGGGATTTGTCCGCGGCGAGGCTGCCATGGAGCTCGCCGACGTTGAGGGGGGCACCCGCGTGACCTACAGCGCCGACGTCCAGATCGGGGGGCTCATCGCGGGCGTCGGCCAGCGGATGCTGGGCGGCGTGGCCAAGATGATGATCGATCAGTTCTTCTCGCAGATGACGGAGCAGCTCCAAGGCGGGCCGTGACGCTCGCGCACGTCACGCTCGAGCGCCAGGGCTGGGTCGCGACGCTGACGCTCAATCGCCCGGATCGCCGGAACTCGCTGAGCGATCCGCTGCTCGAGGACCTGATCTCGGCGCTGGAGGCGCTTCGCGACGACGCCAGCTCGCGCGTGGTGGTTGTGACGGGGGCGGACCCGGTGTTTTCGGCCGGCGCCGACGCGCCGGGAATGAAGGCCTCCATGACCCCGGAGGAGCGGCGGCGCGTGTTCGGAGCCCGGACAACCCAGTTCCGGCGGCTCTTCGAGCGGGTCACGACACTTCTCGAGAACCTGGAGCAGGTGACCCTCGCCGCCGTGAACGGTCACGCGGTCGGGGGCGGCTGGGGGCTCTGCCTGGCCTGTGATTTTCGGATCGTGTCGGAGGAAGCGCAGTTCTGGATCCCCGAGGTGGATCTCGGCGTGCCGCTGGGCGTCGCTTCGACCGCCCGGTTTGTTCGGCTCGCCGGGGAGGCCCTGGCCAAGGAGATCATCCTGGGCGGGCGCCGCTACTCGGCCGCTGAGGCGAAGGCCATGGGGCTCGTCCATCAGGTCGTGCCCGGGGCGGAGCTCGCCAAGACCGCGCGGGAATACGCCGAGAGGCTTGCCGCCAAGCCCTTCCGGCCCCTGGCGCAGGTCAAGGCCAACATCAACGCGATCGCGCGCGCGGGGAATCCCGAGGTCCTCGCGGTCACGGAAGGGTTCCTGCGGCGCGATGCATAGCGACCCGGGGGGAGGCAGCCCCCGAAGCCCCGAGCGAAGCGAGTGGGGCGGCTTTGCCGCGGGGCGTCGGAAGGGGGGCGGAGC
>JACQWA010000116.1 GCA_016209425.1 Candidatus Rokuibacteriota bacterium | reverse complement strand
GTGGCGCAGAGCGCGGAGAGTTCCAGTCCCCCCAGAAGTCCCCACCGGTCGGGCTGCCGTAGTAGTACGGCATGAGCAGCGCGAGGGCGGACCGCCAGGGCAGGGCACCCGGCCGGGGAACAGCCCGTGCGCGAAGACCGCAAAGGGCAGGAGCAGGAGCGCGGGAATCAGGTCTCCAATGACCGCTCGTACTGGGCGCGGAGCCGCTCCAGCTCTTCCGGGTCCAGGCTCATCCCCAGCCGGAGCCCCATCTCTCCCAGGATCGTCTTGATCTCGTTCAACGACTTCTTCCCGAAGTTCTTGGTCTTCAAGAGCTCGGGCTCGGTCCTCTGGACCAGGTCCGCGATGCTGCGGATGTTGGCGGTCTTCAGACAGTTGGAAGCCCGGACCGACAGCTCAAGTTCGTCCACGCTCCGAAAGAGGTTTTCGTTCAGCTCCGGGCGGGCGACAACCTCCCGCTCCACCTCTTCCTCGACCTGCAAGCCCTGGGGAAAGTCGATCAGGAGCTCGAAGTGATCCTCCAGGATCCGGGCGGCCTCACCCACCGCGGTCTCCGGCGCGACGCTCCCGTTGGTCCAGACCTCGAGGATCAAGCGCTCCTGCCCCGCCTCGGCCGTCTTGATCGGCTCGACGTGGAAGTTCACCCGCTGGACCGGAGAAAAGTCCGAGTCCATGAGGATCGCGTTGATGGGAACCGCCTCGGGCTCCCGCCGCTCCGCCGCCACGTAGCCCCGGCCCCGCTCGATACAGACCTCCATCTCCACGACGCCGTCCTTGTCCAGGGTGGTAAGCGGGACGTCGGGCGTGAGGATCTCAACATCCGCGTCGGGCTCGAAATCGCCCGCCTTGATCAGCTTCGGGCCCTGGGTCCGGAGCCGGAGGATCTTGGGGCGATTGAGGTGAAGCGCGAACACCACTTTTCGCAGATTCAGGATGATGTCAAGGATGTCCTCCGTCACCCCCGGCAGGTAGGAAAACTCATGAAGGACCCCCTCGATCTTGACCCAGGTGGGGGCGGCGCCGTGGATCGAGGAGAGAAGCACCCGGCGGTAGGCGTTGCCCACGGTCAGGGCGAAGCCGGCCTCAAAAGACTCCAGGGCGAGCCGACCGTAGGCGCGCTCCTTGACCTGCCATTCGTGGCGCGTGGGAAGCTGAAGATCCAGCATACGATCCCTCCGGGAAGCAATGGGGGGCCGAAGCCCCGAACGCTCATTATAACCGATCGACCCCGCGAGGCAACGGGAATGGTTGACTCTGGGGGGAACCCCTGTAAAATAAAGCAAAATTATGATGGAGCGGCCGCGTCTCCTCAAGATCTGGGCGGATCCGAACCAGAGGCCGGGGCTCGGGCGAAAGACGGTTCTGGGCGTGGCCCTTCTGGCCTGGGGCCTCTTCGTTGCCCTCCAGGGATGGTGGGTGCTCGCGCCCGCGCCGGGGGTGCAGTCCGGGGCCCGGGTGGTGGAGATTCCTGCATACCACGGCGTTCTGGACGTGGCGCGCAGGCTGGAGCGGGCCGGGGTGATTCGAACCCCGCTGGGGTTTGTCGTGCTGAGCGCGCTCCGCGGCACCGCCCGGAGCTTGAAGGCAGGCGAGTACGAGATCCCCCAAAACGCCACGACCCTTCTGATCCTCTCCCTCCTTGAAGACGGCAAGGTGCGCAAGCACACGGTCCTCTTCCCGGAGGGAGCCACGGTCCAGGACCTGGCGCGTCTGCTGGAGGCCGAACGGCTGGCGAGCGCCGAAGAGGTGCTGCGGCTGGCCTGGGACCCGAGCTTCCTCCGCACGCTCGGCGTTGAGGCGGAGAGCCTCGAGGGGTACATCTTCCCCGACACGTACCAGTTCATCAAGGGGATGACCACCGAGGAGATGCTTGCCCGGATGGTCCAGCGCTTTCGGGAGCAGGTGACAGCCGAGATCGTGGCCCGGGCCGCGGCCAAGGGCCTGACGCTGCATCAGCTCCTCACGCTGGCCTCCATCATCGAAAAAGAAGCGGTCGCGCCTCAAGAGCTTCGGCTTATCTCAGCCGTGTTCTGGAATCGATTGCGGCGCGAGATGCCGCTTCAGGCCGACCCCACGGTCCAATACGCGGTGGGCAAGGAGCGGCGCGCTCTCACCCGGGCAGACCTCCAGGTGAACTCGCCCTTCAACACGTACCGCCTCCCCGGCCTCCCCCCGGCGCCGATCGCCAGCCCGGGAAAGGCGGCGATCCTGGCGGCCCTGGAGCCGGCCCAGGTCAATTACCTCTACTTCGTCGCCGCCGGCGACGACCGTCGCCACCACTTCTCGGTGACCCTGGAAGAGCACAACTCCGCCGTGGCCCGCTATAGGATCGCGCGGACCAAATAGCGCCGGTCGCCTTGTCAGCGCCTCGGGCGGGTGCTATAAACAGCTGAATCCAAGGGGGGAGAAGCGCGCGAGCCCTTCATGCTGCCCGGCGAGTCACCCTCCCGCTTCCAGGCAACACCATTCCCGGCAAGGGTTCCCCTGCCCCGGCAGAGCGAACGCTTTCCCTTTCTCTACCGGCTCCTGCGGGACCTGGGCGGGCCGATTTTTCGCGCCGTCTTCGACCTCAGCGTCGAGGGCGGTCAACGGTTGCCGGCCACGGGCTCCTTCATCCTGGCCGCCAACCACCACAACTACCTCGACGGGGTGGTCCTGGGAGTCGCGGTCCCGCGCAAGATCGTCTTTCTCGTCATGCCCAGCGTGTATCACGCCACCCCCCTGCACCCCCCCTTTTACCGTCACATCGGGTCGATCCCCATCAATCTGGAACGCCCGGACCCGGGCGCCATCAAGCGCACGCTCCGGGTGCTCGAGGAAGGTGGCATCCTCGGGATTTTCCCTGAGGGCCCCTTCTCCCTGGAGGGGCGGCTCGTGCGGGGGCAGCCGGGTGTGGCCCTGATCGCCCTCAGGGCGGGCGTCCCGGTTGTGCCCGTGGGCATCAGCGGCACCTATGAAGCCCTGGCCGGTCGGCGGTGGCACATGCCGCGACCCCATCCGCTGACCGTCAGGTTCGGCCTTCCCATGTATTTCGAAAAGGTCGGCGCAGAGGTGAGAATCCCACGTGCCCTCCGGGAGGAGGGCGCTCGACGGATCATGGCCGAGATTGCCCGCTTGCTCGCCAAGAACCGATCGCAGGCCGCGGTCGGCACCTGAGATGGCCGCCCCGACACCGCTCGGCAAGCCCTGGGGCGGCCGCTTCACCGAGTCGCCTCACCCCACGGCCGAAGGCTTCACCGCCTCGCTCTCGTTCGACCGGCGGCTCTGGCCCTCTGACCTCGAGGGGAGCCGGGCCTGGGCGCGAGCCCTGGAACGGGCCCATCTGCTGAGCCTGGAGGAACTGGAGCAGATTCTGCGCGGGCTGGACGAGGTGGGGCAGGAGTTGGCTGGAGGCACCTTCCCGTTCAGGGCCGAACTGGAAGACATCCACATGAACATCGAGCGGCGGCTCCAGGAGAAGGTGGGGCCCATCGGGGGGAAGCTCCACACCGGCCGCTCGCGGAATGACCAGATCGCGCTCGACGAACGGCTGTACCTCCGGGACGTGATCGGGCGGCTCGACCGGGAGCTCAGGGAGGTGCAGTCGGCGCTGATCAGCCGGGCGGAGGAGCACCTGGGGGTCCCCATGCCGGGCTACACCCATCTTCAGCGGGCCCAGCCGGTGCTGCTCTCCCACCACCTCCTGGCCTACGTGTTCATGCTCCAGCGCGACCGGGAGCGCTACCGGGATTGCCTCGGCCGCGCGAGCGTCCTGCCGCTCGGCTCGGGGGCGCTGGCGGGGACTGCCTTCGCCATCGACCGGGAGGCTCTCGCCAGAGACCTCGGCTTTGAGAGGGCGTCATCCAACAGCCTGGACGCCGTCAGCGATCGGGATTTCCTCGTCGAGTTTCTCTGCGCAGGCTCCATCCTGGGGATGCACCTGTCCCGGCTCGCGGCGGACCTCACCCTGTGGGCGACGGCCGAGTTCGGGTTCGTCGAGTTCTCCGACGCCTTCGCCACCGGCTCGTCGATCATGCCGCAGAAGAAGAACCCGGACGTGGCGGAACTGATCCGGGGCAAGTGCGGACGCTTGTACGGCAACCTCGTCGCGGTCCTGACCACCCTGAAGGGCCTCCCGCTCGCTTACAACTCCGACATGCAGGAGGACAAGGAGCCGCTCTTCGACAGCATCGATACCCTCGAGGCGATCCTCGCCGTGTTGCCGCCGATGCTGGCCAGCCTCGCCTTCAACGTTGAACGGATGCGTGAGGCTGCCGGGGCTGGCTACTCCACGGCCACCGACCTCGCCGATTACCTGGTGCGGAGGGGTCTGCCCTTCCGCCAGGCTCACGAGGTGGTGGGGCGGGTCGTGCGTCACGCCATCGACGCGACGCGCCCCCTCCAGCGATTGTCTCTCGAGGAGTTCAGGCGCTTCTCTCCCTTGTTCGCCGCCGACGTCTTCGACGCGATCAGCGTAGAGGCCTCACTTCGGGCCCGGTCCGCTCCCGGCGGGACCGCGCCGGAGGCCGTCCGACGCGCGCTGGCCGAGGCCAAGACGCTGGCGGCCGAGGGACTCTGATGCTGCGGGCAGGGATCGCCCTACTGGTCGCGTTGACCCTTCTGGGTTGCGGGAAGAAGGGGCCGCCCGTGGCCCCCGAGCGGCGAATCCCCAGCGCGGTGTCGGACCTGTCCGCGGTGGTCGAGGGCCGTGCGGTTGTCCTGACGTGGAGCAAGCCGGGAACGCGCGCGGACGGGACCCGCCTGAAGGACCTCGCCGCTTTCCGGATCTACCGGCGGGAGGAGGCGGGGAACGGGGAGCCCAAGCCCGCCATGCTCTCCTGGGGAACGGTGGTGGGCTACGACGAGGTCGCGATCATCCGGCTCGCCGACCCGACCCCCGCGAAGGCCGAAGGTCCCCGCGTGAGCTGGGCCGATCGAGACACCCTCACCTTCGGGCGCCGTTATGTCTACGTGGTGACGGCCCTGGACTCGATCGGCCGCTCGAGCCCGCCGTCCTCGCGGCTGGTCGTGCGATTCCTCGCCGCGCCTCACCCGCCAGACGGGCTGACCGCGAAGGCGGGAGAGGGGGAGGTGCGCCTGGGATGGTCGCCGCCGAGCCTCCTCGTGGACGGGTCCCCGCCGCCGACGCCACTCGACTACGAGCTCCTCCGCGGCCGGAGCCGGGAGGGGCCGTTCCAGCCCGTCGCTCCGGAACCCATCGCCACCGCCGAATTTACCGATCGCGGCCTCGAAAACGAGCAGACCTACTATTACGCGGTCAGGGCGGTGAGGAGGGACCCGAGCGGCAGCGCTCGGAGCCAGCTTTCCGCGGTCATCGCCGCCACGCCCCTGGACCTCACGCCGCCGTCCCCACCGGCCAACCTGGTGGCGGTGCCCTCGGAGACCGCCGTGCGCCTGGCCTGGAACGCGAGCCCCGACCTCGACGTGGCGGGCTACATCATCTATCGGGCTGCTCCAGGCGCCGACTTCGTCCGTCTGACGCCGACGCCGATCCCCACGACGACCTACACCGACCGGGCCGTGGGGCGCGGCCAGACGTACACGTACGTCGTCACGGCTGTCGACCGAGCGTCCCGCGCCAATGAAAGCCAGCGCTCGGCGCCTGCCACCGCCGCCGTGCCTTGACTTCCTCCCACGTGCGTGTTACGGTCAGCGAAAATCCGCGGGGCCACCGACCCATGCCGCACTTCGAATACCGAAACGGGGAGTTGCACGGCGACTCCACTCCCCTCCGCACGATCGCTGCCGCCGTCGGCACGCCGACCTACGTCTACTCGCGGGCCGCGCTGCTCGAAAACTACCGCGCCTACGAGACCGCCGTCGCGAGCCACCCGCACGTCATCGCCTACGCCATGAAGGCCAATGCGAACCTCGGCGTCGTCGCGACCCTGGCGCGCGCGGGAGCGGGCGCCGAAGTCTTCTCCGGGGGCGAGCTGTTCCGGGCCCTCAAAGCCGGAGTCCAACCGAAGAAAATCATCTTCGCTGGCCCGGGGAAGACCCGCGAGGAGATGCGGGACGCTCTCAAGACCGACATCCTGATGTTCAACG
>JACQWA010000115.1 GCA_016209425.1 Candidatus Rokuibacteriota bacterium | reverse complement strand
CCTGGAGCACGGGGAGACCTGCTCCGGGAGGCCACAGGCCGGATCACCCCAACCCATAGGGGAACCGGAACTCCGGAACGCTGAAGCCGAGCGCGAGCAAAAATCGCCAGCTCACTGAAGAAAATGTGGAGCGGTTACAAGGAGGCTCTGATGCGACCGGTGGGCATTGTAGAACTCGAAGTAGCGCGCAAGCGCGACCGTCACCTCCCGGGGAATCTCGTAGGCGTGGAGGTAGATGCTCTCGTACTTCACGCTCCGCCACAGCCGCTCGACGAACACATTGTCGATCCAGCGCCCCCGCTGCCGCCCCAAGACGTCTTCCACCTCCTCCGCCAGCTGCTGCTGCAACAAGCGGCGGATCCCCTCTCGGGCGGAGGCCTCCAGCGCCTCCCACCCCGGCCTTGACTCCCCGACCTCGATGATGCTCTGCTCTCTCATGGGCGGTGTCTCCTTCGGCGGGCGTGCTCAGCACCCCCGGTTCGAGTTTCGCTCACCCGAAGGCGACACCGCCTGCACTCCGTTTACACACCCCTTGAGGGTACCTCGCTCGTCCTCGTTCCGTGCGGTTTCAACCGCAAGGGCCTGGTACCGGCGACTTGACTGATGCGCTGCTCAGCCACGGCGTATCCGAGGATCCAGCACGGCGTTGGTAAGATCCGCCACCAGATTGCTGAGTATTATCAGCAGAGCCATCATCAGTATGGCGGCCTGCACCACCGGGTAGTCCCTGTTGAAAACCGCTTGCACGGCAAACTGCCCCACCCCTGGCCAGGAGAAAACCGTCTCTGTGATCACTGCACCGCCCATCAGTCGACCGAATTGAAGCCCTACGCTGGTCACGACCGGTGAGAGGACGTTCGGTAGGACGTGCCGGGCGATTACCCCGGTCTCGTGCAGTCCCTTGGCCCTTGCCACCCTTACGAAATCCTCGTTCATGGTTTCCAGCATCGATGACCGCACCAGGAGCATGACCTGCGGGAACTGGTAGGAGGCCACCGTCACTGCAGGCATGAGGAGATGGCGCCAGTCACCCATTCCCGACGTCGGGAGCACGTGGAGGCTGACGGCGAAAATCATGATGAGAATGATACCGAGCCAGAACCCTGGGAGTGACTGGCCGAAGATGGCCGCAGCCATTAGGAAATAATCCAGGGAAGAGCCCTTGCGCACCGCCGATAGGATACCCAGCCCTACCCCGAGGAGAACGGACAGCAGGATGCCGGCGGCGGCCAATTGAAGGGTCGCGGGGAAGCGCTCTAACATCAGGCTCAGCGCTGGGCGGCGAAAACGCAGGGAGTTGCCGAAGTCCCCGTGAAAGGCGTCGTTCAGGTAGCGCAGGTATTGGAGGTGGACGGGGTCGTTCAGCCCAAGGCTTTCTCGGATCTGCGCGCGCTGCTCGGCAGTCGCCTCTATTGGGAGGTAAAGGTCGACCGGATCCCCTGTCAGCCGCAGCACCACGAAAACGATCAGCGACACGGCCACGAGAGGTATCGGGATCTGCAGCAACCGGTGGACAATGTAACGGGCCACTGTTCCTCCAGTCACATTCCGTTAATGTTGCCTATGGGCCCGGCCCCAGCGGAAGAACCGCAACAGGGTCTTGACCCGCCGGTGCTCGCCGAGCCACACGAGCCGCTTGGCCCCGGCGTCGAGCTGATAGACCAGGGTCAGGTACTCGCGCCCGCGGCGCCATTCCAGTTCGTCGATCCCGATCGTCGTGATCCCGGTCACGGCGTGGTGCTGGCGCCCCAGCGTCACGGCCATCTCGACAGCCCGGAAGACCTGCTCCCACGTGGTCCGGAAGGCCTCGGCCACCTCCGTCCAGCTCAGGCGCTTGGCCCAGCGGGCCAGAAACCAGGCATAGGTCGTCGTCAGGCGGTGCTTGCCCTCGGCTGTCGACGATCGGCAGAAAACGCGGGATTCTGAACTTCCCCGGAAATCTGGCGCGACTATTGCTGCTTGATGCCGTGGCGGCCGGCCAATCAAGAGCGTCACACGCGCTTGACCGATGAGCCTCACGGGACTCCTCGCTACTTGACTGTTGCGACGGCTTCGATCTCCACCAAGTAGTCGGGATGGGCCAGGCTACTGATCACCGCGAAAGTGCTGGCCGGGAAGTGGCCCACCTCTCCGAACACCCTGTCACGAACGGCGTTGATGGCACGCCGGTAGTCCAGACTGGTGGTGTACACGTTGATCTTGCCGACCCGATCCATCCCGGAACCTGCCGCTTCCAGGACCGTTTTCAGGTTCCTGTACACCTGCGCGGTCTGGGCGCCAGCGTCGCCCTTGCCGACGAGCTCGTCCTTCTCGTTCTTGGCCACCTGGCCGGCCACAAAGACGAGGTTGCCCATGCGGACCGCGTGGGAGTAACCCACAGGCGGATGCACCGTGGTAGGCGTCAGTACTTTGAACTCCATGGCTGTTGCCTCCTCTCTACTTCAGCCACACCTTCTCGAACAGATTGTCCAGTTGGATCGAACTGTGGTTGTACCCATGCACCTCCTTCCTGACGGCCATCACATCCAAGTTCATGGACAGTTCGTCTGAGAGAAACGCCGTGGACTCCGCCGGCCTACTGGAAACGGAACAGCGCCGCAGCGTTGCCTCCCAGGATGAGGTCCATGTCCGACGGACTGATGAAGGTGCAATGCTGCCTCACGTAGTTCAGAGACTGCTGGTAAGTGCAGCGCGGCAGGGAGGAGGGGATGTCCGATCCCCACACCAACTTGGACGCACCCAGCCGCCGGTACAGGAACTTGATGACCTCTTGGGCCTCGGGATAGGGGTAGTCCCACACCCCGCCCTGCATGATGTGGAACAGCAGTTCGAATGTAACGTTGGGCAGCTTCAGCACCTCCACCATCTCGTCGGGCACCGTGGCCCGGCCCCCCGAGTCGATGATGTACCGCACGTTGAAGCCGTGGGTAACCACCGATTGGATGTCCGGGTAGCGCCTGGCCCAGATGCCCACCCGGCGGAACTGATTGACGTAACTCTCCCGGCGGGGTTGGGAGTCGGGACGGAGGTTCCAGAGAACCGGGATCCTCAACGCCCTCACCTCCTCCCACAGGGGATTCAGCCTCTCGCTGGCGAGGTGGAACTCGTAGTCGTTCAGGAAGAGGGCCTCGGTCTGGAAGTACAGCCCCACTAGTCCCAACTCCTTGACCGCCCGCCTCAGCTCCAGGATCTCGCTCTCCTGGTCGGCCCGGGACTCGGTGATCTGGGCCACCGCCCGCAGCCTGTCGGGGTACTGGCGCACACACTCGCCTAGGTAGTCGTTCAACATGCCGTAGACGTAGGCGTTGTGGAGCACCGCCTTGTCCACGTCTGCCAAGTCCATGTAGGCGATGAGCACGTCCAGCGGGAACTCCGTCTTCTCCCGCATGAGCGGGGGCATCCACGTCATGCGGTAGTCGACGCCTCCTCTGGTCCACTCGAATCGCCCGTACTTGCCGACCCGCCAGTTCACGTCGAACAGCCCGCTGATGCCCTCGTTCTTCCCGTCGTAGAGGGTGTCCTCCGCTACCTGGGCGTTGTCGGCGGCCCTTCGCGCCCGCTGTGGGTAGCCGGTGAAGTGGATCTGGATCGACCGCATGTGGCTCTCAACGTTGTCGAAGCCGCACGGTTCACTGACGTCTGGAAAGGAGTGGGCATGGGCGTCGATGATCATCGAAGTTTCCTCCTCTCAGCACTATGGTTATTGGTTCTTCTGGAATTAGAGTGGAAATCTAAAAGCATGGTACCAGTGGCTGTCGTGTCGTAGAAAACAGAAAGGCATCCCTCGTTCTTGGTACACGGTCGTTGTCTAGTCGCCTTGACCAGGAGGAGGGATGCCCTACGCCCACGCCATCACTTCGCTCGTTGCTCTTCGAAGCCATGAAGTCGTCCGATGGAAGAAACATCACAAGAGCTGGATAGAGCTGTGGCTCGCCTATCGTGGGCGGACCCCTCGTCTGAACGGGATTGAAGCCCTATTTTCTCGACGGGGACCCACTCTATTTCCAGAAGTTCCATGTTTCCAGCTCGCGAGGCC
Source organism: Candidatus Rokuibacteriota bacterium (assembly GCA_016209425.1). GTDB lineage: Bacteria > Methylomirabilota > Methylomirabilia > Rokubacteriales > CSP1-6 > JACQWA01. Next base: position 2,116 of record JACQWA010000115.1, on the reverse strand, counting down.
GCATCTGCCACGCACTACGACTTCAGGTCCGCCTGATGGAAGTACAGCCAACCACTGAAGTGCGGCTTCCATCCGGTGAGCCGCTCGCTCATCCCAAAGATAAACGCATTCTGGAACATGAAGATCATGGGGGCCTCCTCCCTCTCGTACCGGATGGCCTGCCTCAGCAACTGCTCCCTCTGCTTAGGGTCCACAGTCGTGTCGCTCTGCTCCATCAGCCTGTCGAACTGCGGGTTCCTCCAGAAGGGCAAGTTGCTGTTGCTCATGCCCCACTGCAGGCCGAAACGCGCGTCGCCGTAGTTCATCCAAGCAGTGAACCTGTTGGGCATCTGCAACTTCTTTGTAAGATCCTGGGAAACGCCCCATTCGTAATCTTTGAGGTCCACCTGGACCCCGACCTTGCCCAGCTGGTCTGCCATGGCGATGCAAATCTCCTTGTCCATCGGGTAGCGACCCCAGGAGCTGGTCAACGGCATCCTGAAGCCGTTCGGGTACCCGGCTTCGGCCAGCAGTTGCTTCGCCTTTTGCGGATCGTAGGGATACGCCTTGGTCTCGGGATCGAAGCCGAAGGCCTCTGGGGTCACCACCTGCCCCTGGGCGATGGTCGAGTAGCCTTGCAAGATCCTGTCCAGGATCAGTTGCTTATTGATGGCGTAATTGAGGGCCTGCCTCACCCTCTTGTCGGCCAGCGGCCCGCCCTCGTGGGAGTAAAGATTGACTACCGTGACGGAACCGAACGGTGCCGGGACGACCTTGAGGCCCTTCGTCGCCTGAATCTGCTTCGCCACATGCACAGGCACATCGCTGATCAATTGCGCCTCGCCGGCCCTCAGGCTGGCCACCTGCACCGACGGGTCGGGCACGATCTTGATGGTCAGCTTGTCCAGCTTCGGCTTGCCCTGCCAGTACTCAGGGTTGGAAACCATGTTGATATACTGCCCCTGAACCCAGTCCACGAACTTGAAGGGCCCAGTGCCGACCGGATTCTGCGCGAAGTGTGCATCCCCTTTCTCCTTCAGGTACTTGGGCGGCTTCATCCAGCCCCATACGAGCCCTAGGGGCAGCGTTGGCGAGGGGCTCTTCGTATACAGGCGAACGGTCATGTCGTCTACCACCTCGACCCTCTGGAGAAGGGGCATCCTGCTGAGGTTCTGGGTCTTCTGTTTCGGATCGAGTATTCTGTCAAGGCTGAACTTCGCCACCTGTGCGTTGAAGGGCTCCCCGTTGTGGAACTTCACCCCGGACCTGAGCTTGAACTCCCAGGTCGTCTCATTGATCATCTTCCAGGAGGTGGCAAGGGCCGGCTGGACCTTCATGTTTTCGTCGAACCTCGTCAGGGAGTCGAACATACTGATCCACAAAGTCAGAGCAAGCCCATAGACGCTTAGGTCGGGATCCAGGTTGCTGGGTCCAAAGCCAAGAACAACATTCAGATGTTTGGCACCAGCCCCGCCCGGGGGTTGTGCGGGACTGTAGCTGGCCGCCAGTACAGTGACAGCCATCAGAATGCAGGCCAGGACGACACAAACGAACCGGGAGAACCGCCCGAAAACCGTTGACAACATCGCTCACCCTCCCTCTGCGCTGTGCTGCTTACTTCCCAGATGTCGAGCCAACGCCTCGCCGGATCGGGGTTCTAACAGGCTCAGTTACCAGCAAAATGTCCGCTGGGGGCGGTGAATTGCAGGACCTGGCGATGGGTCGTCAGCTGATGGACGAGGGGCGAGTCGGCCACCTCCTTTCGGTCCACCCCAGGAGGCGCCGCGTGGCGAGAAGTAGACGTCCACGCGGGGCCCGCAGGTTCGCCCTGTGCCCCCGGCACGACCGCCAGGACGACGGCGAGCAGGGCTACGCCGAGAATGGTCGGTTCCGTGGACTTGCGGGCGTAGATCGCGGGGATCATCCCGTTTCCCCTTCATCGAACCCCCCTGCTTCCTCAGCCGCGCGGCTTGACCCAGGTCTCCGACCACGCCAGGCACGCGCTGCTCGACTGCCGGTCGCCGCGCGTCTCCGGCCACGGGCTGCCCGCGGCGAAGCGGCCGTCCATCTCGACCTGGGCCTCGCGCGCCGGGAAGAAGGTGCTGAAGACGCCGATCGGACGGTTGCCGGAGCCGGG
>JACQWA010000033.1 GCA_016209425.1 Candidatus Rokuibacteriota bacterium | reverse complement strand
TGGACGAGGTCATCTCCTCCAAGCCGACCCCGCGCCCGGTGAGCGATCCCGCGGCGGTGTCCGGTTCGCGGTAGACGCTCCCGGCCCATGGCCCGCGCGCGCGAGGGCGGGGGGGCGCTGAAGTGCTCGTTCTGCGGCAAGAGCCAGAACGACGTCCGCAAGCTCATCGCCGGGCCCACGGTCTACATCTGCGACGAGTGCATCGAGCTCTGCATCGACATCATCGCGGAGGAGTGGGAGGAGGAGAAGAGCCGGGAGATCCGGAGCCTCCCGAAGCCCGTCGAGATCAAGAACGTGCTCGACCAGTACGTGGTGGGTCAGGAGCGCGCCAAGAAGATTCTGGCGGTGGCCGTTCACAACCACTACAAGCGGATCGAGGCGGGCGGCGAGGTGGGCGAGGTCGAGCTGCAAAAGTCGAACATCCTGCTCATCGGCCCCACGGGGTCGGGGAAGACGCTCCTCGCGCAAACGCTGGCGAAGATGCTGCGGGTTCCTTTCACGATCGCGGACGCGACCGCGCTGACCGAGGCGGGCTACGTGGGCGAGGACGTGGAGAACATCATCCTCCGCCTGTTGCAGGCCGCGGACTACGACGTCGAGCGCGCCGAGCGGGGGATCGTGTACATCGACGAGATCGACAAGATCGCGCGGAAGTCGGAGAATCCCTCCATTACGCGCGACGTCTCGGGGGAGGGCGTCCAGCAGGCGCTGTTGAAGATCCTGGAGGGGACGGTGGCCAATGTGCCGCCCCAGGGCGGGCGCAAGCATCCGCACCAGGAGTTCATCCAGGTGGACACCACCGACGTGCTGTTCATCTGCGGGGGGGCCTTCGTGGGGCTGGACAAGATCATCGAGAGCCGGGTGGGGAAGAGCGGCATGGGGTTCGGGGCCGAGATCCGAGGCCGGGAGGAACGGCAGATCGGCGATCTCCTGGCTCTGGTGCAGCCGGAAGACCTGCTGAAGTATGGGCTGATCCCGGAGTTCGTCGGGCGCCTGCCGGTGGTGGCGACGCTCGACGATCTTGACGAAGCCGCCCTCGTGCGGATCTTGCGCGAGCCGAAGAACGCCATCATGAAGCAATACCAGAAGTACTTCGACCTCGAAAAGGTGCGCCTCAAGTACACGGACGACGCCGTGGTGGCCATCGCGAAAAAAGCGCTGAAGCGGGGGACGGGCGCGCGCGGGCTTCGGGCGATCCTGGAGGAGGTCATGCTCGACGTGATGTACGAGCTCCCTTCGATCGAGGGGCTCAAGGAGTGCATCGTCACCCGGGAAGTGATCCTGAATCACGACCGCCCCATCCTGATCATGGAGCAGAAGGCCGAGTCCGCCTAAGTAGTCGGTGGGGGCCCCCACCCACTCTTCCGCGTGGGGCCGGGCCCCCTCCGATGCCTCCCCCCTCGGTGGCGCGGGCCAAGCCCGCGCTCGAACGCGCGCAATGAGCGGGACGCTCTACGTCGTGGCCACCCCGATCGGGAACCTGGAGGACATGGGGCTCCGCGCCCTCCGGGCGCTCCGCGAAGTGGATCTGATCGCGTGCGAGGACACCCGCCGCACCCGCACCCTCCTGGCACGCTTTGCGATCACCACCCGGGTCACCAGCTACTTCGAGCACAACAAGCTCCAGAAGGGGCGGCACCTCCTCGGGTTGCTGGCGGAGGGCAAATCCATCGCGCTGGTGACCGACGCCGGCACGCCCGGCATCTCGGATCCGGGCTTCCTCCTCGTGAAGGAGGCGCGCGCTGCCGGTGCCAAGGTCGTCCCGATCCCGGGCCCGTCGGCCGTGGTGGCGGCGCTCGCCGCGGCGGGGATCCCCGCCGACCGGTTCGTGTTCGAGGGGTTCCTCCCGAGCAAACCCGGGCGACGGCTCAGCCGGCTGAAGGCCCTTCGGGATCTTGACATGACCGTTGTTCTCTACGAATCGCCGCATCGGTTGCTCAAGACCCTCGAGGCGATCGTCCAGGTATTCGGGGAAGTGCAGCTGGTCGTGGCCCGGGAGCTGACGAAGCAGTTCGAGGAAATTCGCTCGGGGACTCCCTCGGAGCACCTCGGCCATTTCGCGGGGCAGGCGGTGAGGGGGGAGTTCACGCTGGTGATCGCCCGGGGTTGTCCGGGTGGGACCCCCGGCGTATACTGAGCGGGTTGTGGGGAGCTGTCGTGCGGAGCATCTACACGGTCGGACACTCGACGCGGAGCGCTGAGGACCTGATCGCCCTGCTCCAGGAATCGAGCGTTGAGGCCGTCGCCGATGTGAGGCGCTGGCCGGTTTCCTCTCGGTCCCCGCACTTCACCCGCGCGCCGCTGGAGACGGCGTTGGCTCGGGCCGGCATCGCGTATCGGTACCTCGGAGCCGCGCTGGGAGGCTATCGCGAAGGTGGCTATGCGGCCCACCTGGAAACGGCCGAATTCGCCGGAGGCGTCGCCACGCTCGAGGAGTTGGCCAGCCGGCATCGGGTCGCCGTCCTCTGAGCTGAGCGGTGGCCGTGGCGGTGCCACCGGCGATTCATCGCTCAGACCCTCGAGTCGCGAGGCTGGCGAGTGATTCACCTGCTGGACTTGGGAAAGACGTGGGAGCAGGCCCGGCGGCCGGCATCCGTCGTCGCCGGCGGTCCGCTCCCTGGAAACCAGGGCGAAGAGGAGCCGTCGCATGACGATTCCCCGGGCACTGACCGTCGCCGGCTCTGACTCGGGCGGGGGCGCGGGCGTTCAGGCGGACCTGAAGACCTTCTCCGCCTACCGGGTCTTCGGGATGTCGGTCCTGACCGCGATCACCGCCCAGAACTCCGTCGGCGTGCAGGGTGTGGAGAACCTGCCCCCCGAGTTTGTCGCGAGGCAGCTCGAGTCGGTGCTCTCGGACTTCGGGACCGATGCTGCGAAGTGCGGGATGCTTTCCACGGCCGGTATCGTCCGAGCCGTCGCGGCCAAGCTGAGGGAGCACCGGGTGGAGAAGCTGGTTGTGGACCCCGTGATGATCGCCAAGTCCGGCGATCCGCTCCTCCAGCCCGACGCCCGGGAGGCCCTGGTGGCCGACATGCTCCCCCTTGCCCTGGTCGTCACGCCGAACCTCCATGAGGCCAGCGCGCTGGCGGAGATGGCCGTCGCCACCCGCGAGGACATGGAGGAAGCGGCCCGGAGGATTCGCAAGCTGGGGCCGCGGCATGTCCTCATCAAGGGTGGCCATCTCAAAGGGGAGGCCGTGGATGTTCTGTTCAGCGGCCGGGAGTTCACCGCCTTCGCGGTGCCCCGAATCGACTCCCCCCACACCCATGGCACGGGGTGCACCTTCTCGGCGGCCATCGCCGCCGGGCTGGCCAAGGGTCGGCCGCTCTCCGAGGCGGTCCGGGACGCGAAGGCCTATGTGACCCGGGCGATCCGCGAGGGGTTCTCCCCCGGGCGGGGGGTGGGCGTGCTCCGCCACTTCCTCGCCGACTGGTAGGTCATACGCGGAGCCCCCCTCCGAGGAACGATGAGCGACGACGCCGAGACGAAGATGTCGTTCCTCGAGCACCTGGGGGAGCTGCGCAGGCGCATCCTGTGGAGTCTTGTCGCCATTCTCGCGGGGCTCGCCATCGCGCTGAACTTCACCGATCGCCTCATGAAATTCGTCCGGCACCCGTTCGAGGCGGCCATTCCCGGGACAAAGCTCGTCTTCCTCTCCCCCACGGAAGCCTTCTGGGTCTACATGAAGGTCGCGTTCATTGCGGGCGGCGTGCTGGCGATGCCGGTGGTGCTCTACCAGGTGTGGGCGTTCATCGCGCCGGGGCTCCATGCGCACGAGAAGCGGTTCGCGGTGCCGTTCGTGATCATCGGCTCCCTGTTCTTTTTGCTCGGCGCGACATTTGCGCAGCTGGTCGTCATTCCCTTTGCGATGCGCTTTCTCGTCACGTTCCCGGGGCCGGATCTGGCGCCCATGATTTCGGTCGGGAGCTACGTGGACTTCGTGTTGAAGTTCACGCTGGCGTTTGGCGTGATCTTCGAGCTGCCGCTGGCCATCACGCTCGCCTCGCGCATGGGGATGGTCACCCCCCAGTTCCTCGCCCGGAATCGGAAGTACGCCATCCTCATCAACTTCGTCATTGCCGCGATCCTGACGCCCACGCCGGACATCTTCAACCAGGCCCTGATGGCGGGGCCGCTGATCGTGCTGTACGAGGTGGGGATCATCGCGGCGCGGATCTTCGGCCGGCGGCGGCGACCGGCCACCGAGGCGGTCCCGGAGGCGGCGCCGTGAAAGAATCGGAGGGGGCCTCGACGGCGCCCTCCGCGGCCTCCCCCGGGAGGTTGCGCCGGCAAAGCCGTCGCTCGAAAGGGAGTGGAACCATGGATCAGCTGATTGCCACGATCGCGAAGAACCCGGACGAGGAGATCCGCGTCTCCCTGCGGGAGTACAAGGGGCACCCCTTCATCGACATCCGCGTCTACTGGAAACCCCCCGACGGCGAGCCGGGTCCCACCAAGAAGGGGGTCACGCTGAACCCCGAGTTCTTCCCCGACCTCAAGAAGGCCATGGTGGCGCTGGAGGCAGCGCTGCTCAAGGCGAAGCTGATCGACCGGGACGCCCTTGCCGCGGCCCCGACCGAGGAGAGGTAGCTCTGGCCCTTCCCTTCACCGCGCTCGGCCTGTCTGACGCGGTCCTCGCGGGGATCCGGGCAGCCGGCTTTGTCGAATGCACCCCGATTCAGGAGGCTGCCTTGCCCGTGGCGCTCAAGGGCAAGGACGTGGCCGGCCAGTCGCAGACCGGGACCGGGAAGACCGCGGCCTTTCTGATCGCCGGATTCACGCGCCTCCTCCGGCCCGGGGAGTCCGCGCGCGCGGGCCTGGGGCCCCGCGCCGAAGGCGTGGGACTTCCGCGGATGCTGATCATCGCCCCGACCCGGGAACTGGTGGTTCAGATCCAGGCTGATGCGAAGCTCCTCGGGCAACAGACGGGCCTTCGCATCCTCTCCGTGTACGGCGGCATCGACTATGCCGAGCAGCGGGAAGCCCTCCGGGCCGGCTGCGATCTGCTGATCGGCACCCCGGGGCGCCTCATCGACTACCTCAAGCAGCACGTCTGGTCGGCCCGGCGAGTGGAGGTGCTGGTCATCGACGAGGCCGATCGGATGTTCGACATGGGGTTCATCGCGGACCTTCGCTTTATCCTCAGACGGCTGCCGCCTCCTGAGCGGCGGCAGTCGTTCCTCTTCTCGGCGACCCTCTCGTTTCGCGTGCTCGAGTTGACCTGGGAGTTCATGAACAACCCGACCCAGATCACGATCACCCCCCAGCAGAAGACCGTCGAGCAGGTCGTGCAGCTCCTCTATCACGTCGGACGCGAGGAAAAGTTTAGCCTGCTCCTGGGCCTGTTGCGGCGGGAGGGCGGCAGCCGGATCCTGATCTTCACCAACACCCGGGAGGAGGCCCGGCGGCTCGAGGACCGCCTGGGCCGGAACGGCTGGGAGGCCAGGGCCCTGACCGGGGACGTGGACCAGAGGCGACGGCTCCGGATCCTGAACGATTTCAAGGCGGGCAGGCTCCCCGTCCTGGTGGCCACCGACGTCGCCTCGCGGGGCCTCCACATCGAGGGGGTGAGCCATGTGATCAACTGGGATCTCCCCCAGGACCCGGAGGATTACGTCCACCGGATCGGTCGGACCGCCCGGATGGGAGCCACGGGGAAAGCGATCAGCCTGGTCGACGAGGCGACGGCCCTCCTGCTCGAGCCCATCGAGAAGTTCGTCAACCAGAAGATCTCGGTCGAATGGGCGCAGGACGACCTCTTCCTCCCCGAGATCAAACCCACCGCCGAGGAGCGGCGTCGCTACGCGGAGGAGCGCCGCCGGCGCCTCCACGCCCGCGGCGGCCCGTCGCGTCCTCACCGCGGGCGGCCCGCGGGTAGGCGGTAGCCCCACGACTCGCGCAGGCGGCCGGAGAAACGAAACGCCGGGCCCCCTCACCTTTCTCCTCTCCCCGGGGGGGAGGGCTGGATCAGAGGGCTCCGGCGTTCTCGTCTGAGGGACGGCTCTACTTCATCTCTCCGTAGTAATACTTCCCGGTGATCTCGTAGGAGTTCATGAACCGCCGCGCCGGGACCACCAGAGCCGCGTACGCCCGCTGGGAATCCAGCACCTTCTTGAAGAATGGGTCCTTGGCAGCCTCCTCCTGGGCGATCTTGTCCCAGGCCTTCCAGTGCTCGATCAGGACATCCTCGGGGGTCCGCACCAGGGTGACCTTGTGCTTCTCCTTGAGGTCGCGGAGCCCCTCGGCGTCCTTCCGGTTGAACTCCATGAGCGAGCGGAACGCTGTCTCGAGGG
>JACQWA010000127.1 GCA_016209425.1 Candidatus Rokuibacteriota bacterium | reverse complement strand
TGGCCGACACTGGCGAGATACCGATCGAAGTCGGCAAGATCTTCCTGGATGACGCGATGGATCTCATCATCCTCGACTTTCCAGTACAGATGGACAAGAAGGTTTCGAAATTTCGCCATCCTGATCAGGCGGACTTTCAGCTCCTCGTCAATCGCGCCGATCTCCGCGAGGATGGCGATGCAATCCGCGTAGTCCTCCGGGCTCCGTCCTCCCTTCCGGGCCGCCAAGTGGTTGCAGATATCAAGCACGGCTTCGGCGGCGACGATTAACAGATATTTCGCGCTGTTGATCGCTCGTGAATCTCTCAGGAAGACGTCCCTCGGGGTTTGGCCGATTTCCTGAAGCTCCCGGAGCGCGTTTCGGAGATGCCCGGCGAGATGGCGGACCCGGTCCAGGTTGACCTCACGCACCGAGCGCCTCCCGGAGGTATTGGCGGGCGAAAGGCGCGAAATCGAAATAGTCATCCCATATCCGGGCCCGCACCTCATCGAGCCACTCCCAGTCGCGCACCACGAGGGGGTGCCCGTTGAGGGCGTGGTAGCGGAAGGCCAGGGGAGCGTCGTTGAGCACCTGCACGTCCACCGGGCACCGGAGAGCGACGTGAAGGGCCACCGAGAGGTCCAGTGCGTACTGAGCGCGGCTCCTGGCGCCTCGGCGGGTCGGGTCCACCCACACTGCGACATCGATATCCCGATAAGGGTCACCCTTCAGGAACGAACCGTGGAGGTAGGCGCAGAGGATCTCCGGCCGTCCCTCGAGTTGTCTCCGGAGGTGATCGATCACCCTCGTCCTCTCCTCGGGGCCCGCGGGCTTATGCGCCATCGTCGTTGCCTTCAGAGATCGAATTGGGCGTGCCTTGGCCGCCAACGGCGCGAGCGCGCCTTCAACGCCCTTGATTCTAGCACGGCATGGCCTTGACCCCCCCTCAACCCCGGTTAGACTGGTTAGACTCCCGCCAAGTCTCAGCCGCCAACCGTCCGGCCCTCGGGGGAGGCAGGATGCCCCTGAATCGGGTTCCTGGACAGCCTTTCGACGTCTTCGTTGACCACGCGAATGGTCGGCGGGCGTTCGTGTGTTCCCGCACACTCGTCCACGTTCGGGAGGGACTGCGCGGCGATCGCGCTCACTGTAGCATGCCCTGGACGGGGGGACGGTCCATGCGATGGAGATTTCGATCAGGTCTCCCTTCTTTGCTGGAATCGGTTGGGTCAATTCCAAGTGAGTCTCGTCCAGAACCTTCGCGCTGATAATTTTCACGGCAATCCCCCCCGACGATCTTGGCTGATCCTTATCGTTGTAGACGCGGCTACCGTCCTACTGTCTTTCAGCGGTAGAAGACGGGCCCCGCGGCTACGCGATCTTCGACCGGAAGGAAGACCGGGCGATCAAAGTTCTCCTGACACCCTGACGGGGCTTCTGGGGGCGATCGCCCGCCGGGGGCTCGGCTACGTTCCCGAGAACCGCGACATCTTCCCGACGCTTACGGTGCGGCAGAACCTCCTGCTCGGCGTGAAGAACCTCAAGCACCCCGGGCGCCGGTCGATGGAGGACATGTTCCGGCTCTTCCCCAACCTCCGCGAGCGCGCGGACAATCCCGGGGGCGTGCTCTCGGGCGGCGAGCAGCAGATGCTGACGATCTGCCGGACCCTGATGGGCGACCCGGACCTCATCATGGTCGACGAGCCGACGGAGGGGCTGGCGCCGCTGCTGGTCAGGCAGGTCGCCGACTTCCTGGCGGAGATCGCGCAGCGCGGCATCTCCGTCCTGCTCGTCGAGCAGAAGCTGACCATCGCGCTCAATATCTCCAGGCGAGTCTACGTCATGGGCCACGGCAAGATCGTGTTCGAGGGGACGCCCGCCGACCTGCGTGGAACCGACGCCGTCCGGAAGGAATGGCTGGAGGTATAGGGCCCGCTCAGCGACTCGGGCGTGGTCTTGGGCTGAGGAGAGGGTCGATCGCCTTCCCGAGGCGGGCCTCGTCTGCGGGGCCGTGGATCCGCGCCACCATCTTTCCCTTCTGGGAGATCACGACCGTGTAGGGGGTGCCCTTGAAGCCGAAACGGTTGGCGATCTTGAGGGTCGGGTCGAGGCCGGCAGGGTAAGTGGCTCCATGGGCCTGGAGGAATTTGCGGGCGTCGCCCGGGGTGTCCTGAACCTGGATCCCGACGAACTCCACGCCGCGCGGTTTGTATTTCCGGTAGGCCCTCTCGAAGCCGGATGCTTCCCGGACGCACAGCCGACACCAGGACGCCTGAAAGCGCACCACGAGGACTTGCTTCCCGAGGTACGAGCGGGAATCGAGCGTTTTTTTGCCGTCGAGGAGCCGGAGCGTGAAGGCGGGGGCCGAGGGGGCGGCCCACGCTGCCGGCGAAGTCCAGGCGAGTGCGAGGACGAGCGACAGGCCGAGGGCGCGCAGCACGGGGCCAGTATACCCCCGTCCGGGAGACCGGGTATAATGGCTGCGTGACCGACCTCGAACACGATCTCCGACGCGTCGTCGAGGGCGAGGTCCGCTTCGACCGGTACTCGAGGCTGCTGTACGCGACGGATGCCTCCATGTACCAGGTGGAGCCCATCGGCGTCGTGATCCCGCGCCACGCGGGGGATGTGCAGGCGGCGATCGAGGTCGCGAACCGGCAGAATGTTCCGATCCTCCCGCGCGGTGGGGGGACCTCGCTCACGGGCCAGGCCGTCAACCACGCGGTCGTCCTCGACTTCTCGCCGCAGATGAACCGGCTGCTCGAGGTGAACGCCGAGGAGGGCTGGTGCCGGGTCGAGCCCGGGCTGGTCCAGGACGAGCTGAACGCTCACGTGAGGCCCTTCGGTCTCCTGTTCGGGCCGGATACTTCGACGTCCAACCGGGCGACGCTCGGCGGGATGATCGGCAACAACTCGGGCGGCGCCCACTCCATCGCCTATGGCCTCACGGTGGAGCACGTCATCGAGCTGACCGCGCTCCTGGCCGACGGGAGCCGGGTGATCTTCGGGGAGGTGACCCCGGAGGTCTTTCGGGCGAAGATGCAGTCGGCCGGGCTGGAGGGGCAAATCTACCGCGAGGTGGCGCGGGTGCGGGAGCAGTACCGCGAGGAGATCCTCGCGCGCTACCCCAAATACTGGCGGCGGGTCTGCGGCTACAACCTGGACGAGCTGGTCAAGGGCCGCCCGCTCAACATGGCGCGCCTCGTCGTGGGGTCGGAGGGCACGCTGCTCACCGTGGTGGAGGCCACGCTTCGCCTGGTACAGCGGCCGAAGAAGACCGCCCTGGACGTGGTTCACTTCCATGCCATCCAGGAGGCGCTCGAGTCGTCGCAGGCCATCCTGGAAACGGGCCCCTACGCCGTCGAGCTGACGGACAAGATGATCCTCGATCTGGCGCGGGCCAACATCGAGCAATCCACGCGCATGGGCTTTGTCCAGGGGGACCCGGCGGCGATCCTCATCGTGGAGTACGCGGGCGACAGTGACGCCGAGGTCAAGAGCAAGGTCGAGGCGCTGGAGGGGCGGCGCGCGCGCGATCGCTTCGGCTACGCCTCCCACGTCGCCTACGACCCTGGCGAGCAGCAGTCCATCTGGAAGCTCCGCAAGGCGGGCCTCGGGCTCCTCCTCGGCATGAAGGGCGACGCCAAGCCCATCGCCTTCATCGAGGACACGGCGGTGGACCCCGAGCACCTGCCGTCCTTTGTCGCGCGCTTCCGCGAGATCATGGCCAAGCACGGCGCCGAGGGCGCCTATTACGGGCACTGCTCGGTGGGGTGTCTGCACATCCGGCCGGTGATCAACCTGAAAACGCCGCGGGGTCTCGAACAGGTCCAGGCCATCGCCGCGGAGATCTTCGACCTCGTCCTGGAGTTCGGCGGCGCCATCTCGAGCGAGCACGGTGACGGCCGGGCGCGAAGCCCGTTTTTGGAGCGCGTCTTCGGACCACGCCTGTTTCAGGCGTTCAGAGAGTTCAAGCACGCCTTCGACCCGAAGAATCTGATGAACCCCGGGAATCTGGTGAACAGCCCCGGGATCACCCGGCACCTCCGCTACGGACCGGACTACAAGACCTGGGAGCCCACCACGCTGCTGGATTTCTCCGGGCAAGGTGGCTTTGCCGCCGCCGTCGAGATGTGCAACGGCGTGGGCGTGTGCCGGAAGAAACTGGAGGGGACCATGTGCCCCTCCTACATGGTCACTCGCGATGAGGAGCATTCCACGCGCGGGCGCGCGAACGCCCTCCGCGCCGTCCTGTCCGGGCAACTGCCGGCCTCGGACTTCACGGGGCGCCGGCTTCACGAGGTCATGGACCTCTGTCTCGAGTGCAAGGCGTGCAAGGCGGAATGCCCCTCGAACGTGGACATGGCCAAGCTCAAGTACGAGTTCCTGGCCCATTACCATCGGGCGAATGGGCTCCCGCTCCGGAACAAGCTCTTTGGGCGGATCGATACGCTGAACCGGCTCGGCTCGCGCCTGGCGCCGCTGTCCAACTGGGTCGCCGGCTCCCGGCTCCACCGCTGGGTGCTCGAGATGGCCGTCGGGATCGACCGCCGCCGGCCGCTCCCACCCTTCGCGCGCCAGACGTTCACCGAGTGGTTCAGCCGCCGACGGACACCGCCGGCGCCCACGCGGGGGGAGGTCGTCCTCTTCCACGACACCTTCGTCACCTACAACGCGCCCCACATCGGGATGGCCGCGGTTCGCCTGCTGGAGCGCGCGGGCTACAGCGTCCGGGTGATCGACACGCGCTGCTGCGGTCGGCCGCTGGTTTCCAAGGGGATGCTCGCCGAGGCCAGAGTCCAGGCGGCCTGGAACGTCGAGCGACTCTTGCCGTACGCCGCGCGCGGCGTCGCGGTCGTGGGCCTCGAGCCCTCGTGCCTCCTGACGTTCCGGGACGAGTACGTCGATCTGCTCCGAACCGACGGGGCGCGACAGGTGGCGAAACAGAGCTTCCTCCTGGAGGAGTTTCTCGAGCGTGAGCGACGAGGCGGGCTCACGCTCTCGTTTGGCGGGAACGGCCGGAAGGCGCTGCTGCATGGGCACTGCCATCAGAAGGCCCTCGTGGGGACGGCTCCAACCGTCGCCGTGCTCACGTGGGCCGGTTTCGACGTGCAGGAGGTAGACTCCGGCTGCTGCGGGATGGCCGGGGCCTTCGGGTTCGAACGGGAGCACTACGATCTCTCTGTCGCCCTCGGAAACCGCCGTCTCATCCCGGCGGTGACGGCCGCGGGCATGGACGTCGAGGTGGTGGCTCCCGGGGTCTCCTGCCGCCAGCAGATCGAGCATCTGGCCGGCCGCCGGGCCAAGCATCCCGCCGAGGTGCTGTGGGAGTCCCTGCGGGGCTGAGTCTTCTCGCGGTCCTGCTGGCGTCCTACATCAAGGGCGTCATCGGCTTCGGCTTCCCGACGATTTCTACGCCGTTCCTGGCGCTGTTCGTCGACTTCCGGATAGCCATCGTGGTCCTGATCCTCCCCAACCTCGTCATGGACGGGATCCAGGTCCTCCGAAAGCCCGGTCTCGGTGATACCCTGAGGCGCCACGTGGTCCTCTATCTGTGCGGAGTCGGGGGGACCTTTCTCGGAACCCGGTTGCTCGTCTCGTTCTCCTCCGAGAAGCTCCTCCTGATCCTCGGGGGGTTCGTGCTGGTCTTCGTGGCGGTGAACGTGAGCCGGCTGAGGCTCCATGTGGCGCCTGCCCTCGAGCGGTACCTCTCGCCCCCGATCGGCCTGTTTGCCGGAGTGCTGGGGGGCGTCACCAATGTGCCCGGTACCCCGCTGGCGCTCTACTTCTTTGCCCTCGGCATGGACAAGGCCGAGTTCGTCCGCTCCATCGCCCTGTCGTTCCTGATTTACAAGGCAGCTCAGCTGGCGTCCGTGATCTACTTTGGCCTCTTGACGTGGCCGCTCTTCGGCCTCTCGGGGCTGGCAACCGCGCTCGGGCTCGGGACGTTCTGGCTGGGGCTCCAGACTCAGGACCGGGTGGATCAGGCCACCTTCAACCGGGCGGTGCTGGGCTTCCTGGGGCTCCTGGGAATCTGGCTCGTCATTCGCGCCGTCGGGTAGGCCTCCTCAAAGTGCCTTTCACCTCTTCTCCTCTCCCCGGCGGGGAGAGGCAGGGTGAGGGGGTTATCCTCTCCCCCGGCGGGGGAGAGGGCGGGGTGAGGG
>JACQWA010000124.1 GCA_016209425.1 Candidatus Rokuibacteriota bacterium | reverse complement strand
GGGCAAGCAGTACGGCGCGCACCGAGATCGCTGGTGGCGTTCCAGGCCCCACGTGGCCACAGTGCAAGCATCGTACTGTAGCCGGCTTGATCCCTCGGGAGCTCAGGATATACTCCAGGCTGCGCTGAAGCTGGTCGCGGAGCTCGATCACGGCCTCCCAGGTGGGGTCCGCCCGCCAGCATTGGCGCAACTCGGCCACCAGCTCAGGGAACCAGGTCTGGCTTCTCTCTCCCCGCGGCATCAGGTCCTCGCTCGCCGTTCCTTCTTGTCTGGCGAACGACACCATGAACCGCGGCGGCGGAGCCGCCATCGGTTCCATTGCGTTGTTCGGCTCCGTCGAGGGGTGGTAGTTCCAAGGCCGAGTGTTACGCCGTCACCCCCGGCTTTGTCTCGGTCGCGTGGCTCCGCGTGTTTGCCCGGTGAATACGTTTTCTCCAGCCACTTCACGAACGCGCGGACCGTCTTTGGCTCGTGCGAGCAGTGGCACCCTTGGCGAGTCTGAATCAGGGCTGCATACCGACCAGGGAAAGGAGGCGCCTTCTCGCCGAAATAGAAGAAGTGGTCAGATATGAAGACCCTCGGATGGCGCGTGTCTTTCTTGATGTCGTCGGGTCGCGTATGGTGGAATGCTAGGCCCTGTACCCACTGGCCAGCAGCATCCCGAAAATAGACGTTGTCGCCGCATTGGTCCTGCCAGCCTCCGGCGCGTGGTTTCTTGGCTGCGAATCGGGAGTCTCGGTAATAGTTGTCGAAACCGAGCACCTCAGAAATTCGCATCGCGTCGATCAGGCGGTTGCCGGCTGCGACCGCGCTCGTGCCGACCACCCAATCTCCGGGTTCAAGCCGAAGCCCTTGGTGGTTCGGGGTGCAGGCCGCAAGCGTGCAGTAGCCCCCGAACGGATTCGGCGCGAATCCCCTGTCGTCCCTGACCACGTATGAACAGAGCCGCATCCGCGTCACAAGAAGTGAGCTGAATGTTCACGTTGACCGGCCGCGGCGAGCGAATGCGAGCCAGCGGCCCGGTCGAACGTGGAGTTAGACCACTCGGGTCTTGGGGACAGATGCGGTTCCACGCCAGACTACCTGCAGCACTTTGAGTGAGTACCACGTGTCTGTGAGCAACAGTTGAAGGAGCGTCGCGCCGGCCAGAAGTGCCGCAAGCGTCGCGAGCCAACTTAAGCTGCCGGTCAAGGTCAGGCGACTATGAACATTCCAAAGCGCCCAAGCAGGTACGCCGATATAGACGAAGACCGAGGCCAATTTCAGGACCGCATAGTACCCCGTACTCACGACACGCAGCCACGCCGGGCATCGATCGCCGGTTGCGTAAAACTGATAGGGTCCACGTAGTGATTGGGCGAGTGGCGCCACTCGGTTGACACTCGGCAATCTCAACATGTCGAACAGTTCGCGGGGGTGAATCCAAGCCGAGTCTGTCCGCGATTCCGCGCTGGAGTCTGCCGCAAGTGAATCAACGACGTTTTGGGCCAGCTTTTGAGCACGGACCTGCTGTGCATGCGCAGCTGAAAAGGCAATGGTGAGTATGACAAGCAGCGCGAAGGCAAAGAGATCGAACCAAGCGGCATCAACAACACCAAGACCGAGCGGTAGGGCAACCTCTTGACGCCCGACTCCAGAGGACGCACGCGGCAGTACCGCAACAACAGCAACTGTCACGAGCGCGGTCCACGTTCGGTTGGACACTTGCGCTTGGGTCGATACGGCGGCGGCGAGCTCTTTCACGACTGCTCGATCATCCCTTTGTTGGGCCATAAGACTCCCTTCGCCGTGGGCCGAACTGTCCTCGTGATTCGGTTGGCATCCCGAGCTCTGACGGTTGTTGGTCTAACGCTCGCGGTGAGCAGCCGCGGCGAGCGAATGCGAGCCAGCGGTCTGCTCGACTGCGGAGTTAGGCCGACGCATCACAGTGTCGATGAAACCACGCCAGCTTGATGGCGTAAACAGGGAAGCACGTGTCATAGATGTCCGTGTACGTCAGCTCCACCGTCATGTTCCCGAGCGCGCGCCGAAGCTCATCACGATATGCAGCAGCCCTGCGGTCACTTTCGCCGACGGCAAGATCGAGGAGGTCAACCTGATCACCCGGCCGGATGGCCCTGATTTGGTGGACCCTATTGAAGTTGGTGAAGACCAGCTCCGGCGGGGGGTCTGGTATCAAATCGATCAGGTGACCGGACCGGCTGTTGGTGGAGTTCCTGGCCTCGGCCTTCTTTAGAATCAGAGGGCCGGTGCCGTTGTTCCGAATTACCACGGCTATACGATCCTCGAAGTCCGACTGCAGAACGAAGGGCAGGGGTCTCACCGACCGGCGGTTGTGATCCCTCGCACACCAGCTGAAGTATATCGAGGCGGCAAGCGAGGCAACGGACACAACCAGCGCGCAGATCGCCACGATGATACTTGCTTCTGTCATCGTCTCCGCTCGCTCATATTTCGGCCTAACGCTCGGTATCAGCCGCGGCCGGAGGCCGTCGGTTGCATGCCGTTGTTAGCGCACGCGGCTCGACCTTGCCGTACCCGCAGTTGCGAGAGCCCGCTCGCTATCCTCGGACAGCTCCACCGGCGCGAAGAACTCCTTCGGGTAGAGATAATCCTCGCCCGACTCGTCCACGACGCGGAGATGCCCTCTCTTGGCAGCAGCCTCATCCTCACGAACCTCATAGAGTTTCCGCAGTTCGAGATCCTCCGCTCCTGCTGTGTGGATGCAGACAACATACCTACGTCTTGGCTTGCTCATGGTCTACTCCAAGAAGCGTTTGATCTTGAGCTTCTTTCGCCCGACACCGTGCGCTTCATACCAGTGTACCTCGGCACGACAGACCGTCCCATCCCGAAAGCGAACGGTCGCCGTTCCCTTGAGTTTCCTCCAGCGTCCCGCACCGAACTGCGTCCTCAGGCGAGCTCGCTCACGCACGGATGGACCCCTCGCGATGAGCTCGACATCGCCGATCTCCCCGACGATCTCGAAGTACATGGTTCGCGCCCGCTGACACTTTCAGACACTTTCAGTTCGGTGCGCTAACGCCCGGTATCAGCCGCGGCCGGAGGCCGGCGGCTGGATGCCGTGGTTGGACGCCACTTGCGGCCTGGACAGGTCCATGGCAACGTCACCCGCGCAAGATGCTGACGGCCGCTTCGATGATCTGAGCGCGGGCCTCGGGCCGCAGGCTGCCGACATGAGCCACCATGAGGTCTCGACTCGCGGTGAACAGCTTGCCGGGTCGGGCGTAACTCTCCGAGCGGAGCGACCCACTGGCGAAACTTGCCTCG
>JACQWA010000142.1 GCA_016209425.1 Candidatus Rokuibacteriota bacterium | reverse complement strand
GATCCACGTGGCTGTCTGCGTTGTCCATCCGCTGACCGGCCTCGTTGACGACCTGAACCGAGCTGAAGGCCGGCTCCAGGTTCTCGGTGAACCAGAGCCTGACCTGAGCCGGCGGCGTTCTCACCGTGCTCCCGACCCGGGGGTCGGCGCGCTCGAGGAACGCATGGGCTCCTGCCCCCACCGCTCCCCAGAGGAGGACCGCCAGGGCGGGACCCACCGCTTTGAAGTCTCTCATGGTCAGTTGCCGAGGAGGGGCCGGCCGTGACTTGGTCAGGATTTTCCCTCGCGCGTGATCGCTACGATGGTGACATTGGGGGGGACCCCCTTCAGCGTGAAGCGGATCCGGTCCCCCACCTCGAGGCCGTTGTAGAGCTGAGGGGTGGCGGTCCTGAATCCCATGGTCATGGACGGCATGAAGCCCGGGATCTCCTCGTGAGTCAGCACGAGCACGTTGATCTCGGGGATCACCGACCGCACCACACCGCGGACCGTCCACTGGCGCTCCTCTCCCGAGGCCACTGCGGCCTGCAAGCTCCGGGTTGTCTCCTGCCGGAGTCGTGCCACCTCGCGTCCCCACCAGAGGTAGCCGATCAGGAGCCCGACGCCGACAGCCAAATTCAACAGCACGATCGCTTTCCAGAGTTTCATGGTCAGTGCACGTGCTCCTCCGGAGGCGGGGCGGTGGTCTCCTCCTGGTTGAGCTGCTGAATCTCGGCGAGGAGCGCGGTCATCTCCGTCCAGCCCTTCCCATCGAGCGTCCAACGGGCTCGGAGATACCCCTGCCGGTCGATCAAGAACTCCACGTGAGACGGGGCTTCGGTCCCGGAAGCCGGTGGAACCCGAAAGAGGAAGTAGGTCTCCGCGACCTCGCTGCCGCCTTCGGTGACCACCGGAAAGAGGATCCGGGGGGCGGGGCCGAGGCGGGAGATGATCCGCTCTTGTCGATCGGCCGGGACGGCCACGACCTCGGCCCCCATGGTCTGGAGGATGTCATAGTTCCGGGCGAGCTCAGAGAGGCGCGGGCGCGAGTCGGGGAGCGTGAACAGCACCAGCAGCACGACGCGCCGGCCCCGGAAGTCCTTCAGCGATCGCTGGGCGCCGGGACCGACCGCATAGGTGAAGTCAGGAGCCGCGAGCCAGGGACGGGCGGGCTCCACGACCTCGCTCAGCGCTCGGGCGCGCGCGACCGCGGAGAGGGTCCGGAGAAAGTTCACGACGTCCCAGCGCTCGCCCTCCGAGAGCCGGCCGCCGAATCCCGGCATGCCGCTCCCAGGGATGCCGTGGGTGACCCACCAGAAGAGGTCGCCGGCGGTGTGGTGGGCCAGGTGGGGGTCGGTGAGATCCACGGACCTCCGCGGAAGCCCGCCAGCCGCCGGCCCGTCTCCTCGCCCCGCCGGTCCGTGGCACGTGGCGCAGTGGGTCGTGTAGAGGTGACGGCCGTCGGCGATGGAGGCGGCGTGGTAGGGGACGGGTGAGCGACGGTACGTGGTCGGGTAGGCTTCGACCACAAGGGGAGGCAGCGCGATGCCAAGCCCCGCCAGGAGAACCGCGGCGGCCACGCTCACGACGAGCCGCCGACGCCAGCCAAGGAACCATCCCGCCACCGCGCCGAGCAGCCCGACGAGAGCCACCTGGCTTCCGATCAGGAGCCGCGTCCCGGTACCGGGCAGTTCGTGGGGAGGCGGGTAGGTGAGGCGAGACGGAAAGGGCCACCAAGGCTGGGTATGGCGACCGGGCGGCGTGCTGGCCATCAGGATCACGACGGCGAGGATCGCGGCCCCAAGCGCCAGTTCGATCCCGACGAAGAGGGCGAGACGCCTCATGGCGGGGCGGCCGACCGCGTCCACCTCGCCGGAAAGCGCGGGGAGCAGGCGGAGCCGATTCACTGCGGCCAGGGCGACGATCGGGAGGAGCAGTCCCAGCTTCAGCAGCAACAGGCGCCCGTAGCGGGTGCCGGCCAGGCTCGCGAAATTCCCGACCTGGTGCCAGCTGTTCCAGACCCCGGTGGCCGCCAGGGTGAGCATGGCCACGAAAGCGACCTGAGAGAAGCTGCGTGCAGCAAGGACGGCAAAGGGCCGGGCGTCGGCTCCCGCCGGCTGCCCAGCCATGCGAAGCAGCAGGCAGAGCGGACCGAGCCCGCCGAGCCAGACACCGACGGCCAGGAGGTGCAGCGCGTCGGCGCCGGTGGCCGCGAGTCCCCAGGGCTCCACTGCAGCGGCGTGGCCTGCCCAGGCCATGAGTCCGAGCCCGGTGGCGCCAAGGAGAATCCCCTCGCCTCGGAAGGCGGCCCAATCCCAACCCGAGTCCTCGCGCTCTCTGAGCAGGATCACGGCGGCGAGAAGGAGGAGCAGACCGTGGCGGAGGAGCCAGACCGTGCCGAACTGCGTGGCACTGATGAGCCGCAGCATCGTCGAGGCCGACAGCGCGTCGCCGAAATGCCCGGTGACGACTGCGGCCTGGTAGGAGAGGCTCAGGAGTCCGGAGAGGAGGAGCAGCCCCGCAGCCCAGCGGGTCCACCGGAGGAGGCCTCGCTCCCAGGTGAGCGCCGTGGGGCGGTCCGAGCGGCCCGCCAGGAGGAGAAACGCGAACGTTCCGACTAGGAACACGCCGGCCCCCAGGTGAACCCAGCGGGAGATCAGCCCGAGCGCGGTCATACCTCGGCTTATTATAATAGGAGTTGCCGACTATGAAACCCGCGAGCCTTCCGAAAAAATCCCGACCGGTCCGGGCCGTGTTCTTCGATGCCGGCAACACACTCCTCCGGATCAACTACGCCGCCATCGCCGAGCAGCTGAACCTCCACGGCATCCGGCGCAGCCACGAGGCGGTGGCGCAAGCCGAGTATCGGGCGCGCGTGCGGCTCGATCCCCATCTGGCTCCGGGGGCTTCGACGGAGAGCCACTCGGTGGCGGGCTACTACTTCCGGTACATCCTCGAGGGATTGGGCATCACGGACCGACAGACGTGCCAGGCCCTCGCCCAGTGGCGCACGCACTACAATCCCCCCGTCGGCCTCTGGCACGTTCCGGATCCCGAGGCCGAGGCTGCATTGAAGCTGACCCGGGCGACCGGGTGCGCGGCCGGCGTCATCTCGAATTCAAACGGATCGGTCCGCTCGATCCTGGAGGAGACGGGGCTGGCCGCCTACCTGGACTTCATCCTGGATTCGGCGGTGGTGGGGGTGGAAAAGCCCGATCCCCGGATCTTCCAGCTGGCGCTGGCCGCGGCGCGCGTTGAGCCCGACGCAGCCGTGTACATCGGGGATCTGTATTCCGTGGACGTCCTGGGCGCCCGGCGGGCCGGGCTGGCGGCGGTGCTCCTGGATCCCGCCGGCGTCTGGGGGAAGCCGGATTGCCCGACGGCGCGAAGTCTCGGCGACGCCGTCAGGCTAGCCCTCGGACGGTAGCGTCACGAACGTGTAACGGGACAGGGCGTCGAAGACGATCCGTTTCATCTCCTCCAGCTCCGCCTTGGTCCGGGCCTCGAAGCGGAGCGTGAGGTACGGGTTGGTGTTGGAGGCGCGGACCAGCCCCCAGCCGCCGGGGAAAAGAATCCGCGCGCCGTCGATGTCGATGGTCTCGTAGCGCCCCTTGAACTCGCGCGCCAGCTCCTCCACCACGCGGAACTTCTCCGCGTCCGGGCACATCGCCTTGAGCTCGGGGGTCGCGTGGAGGTGGGGAATCGCGTCGAACTGGGCCGACAGCGGCTCCGGGCTCCGGGTCGCGATCTCGATCAGCTTCGCGGAGGCGAGGATCCCGTCGTCCACGCCGTAATAGTTCTCGGCGAAGAACATGTGGCCGCTGACTTCCCCCCCGAGGAGGATACCGTCCTCCCGCATCTTGAGCTTGAGGTGTGAGTGGCCGGTCTTGTGCATCACGGGCACTCCCCCGTGGGCCCGGATGTCCTCGATGAGGGTCTGCGAGGATTTCACGTCAAAGACGATCTTGGCCCCGGGATGCCGGGCCAGGAGGTCGCGGGCCAGGAGGATGAGGACGAGATCGGCCTCGTGCCGCCGTCCCTTGTCGTCAACGACGCCCACGCGGTCGGCATCCCCGTCATACGCGATCCCGAGGTCGGCCCGTTCCGCCACGACGCGCGCTTGGAGGTCGCGGGTATTGGCCTCGATCTCCGGATCGGGCAGGTGATGGGGGAAGCGTCCGTCCAGCTCGCAGTAGAGCTCGACCACCTCGCATCCCAGCCGGCGCAGGAGGTCGGGAGCATAGAGGGCGGCCACCGCGTTCCCCGCATCGACCACCACCTTCAAGCCGCGGTGGAGCCGGACGCGCTCGGAAATGGTGGTGACGTAGTCCTCCTTGGGGTCTCGCCGGCTCACGGTACCCGAGCCCGCCTCCAGATCGTCGGCCTCGATCATCCGGCGGAGATCCTGAATTTCCTCTTCGGCCAGCGGGACGGCGCTGGAGTGGACCATCTTCACCCCGTTGTACTCGATGGGGTTGTGGCTGCCGGTGACGTTGGCCCCGCCGTCGAGTTTCCAGTGGGCGGTGGCGAAGTAGAGGATCGGTGTGGGAGAGAGCCCGATGTCCACGACGGAGACCCCGGCGGCGAGTACCCCCTCGGCGAACGCGGTCTTGAGGTCCGCCGAGGAGAGCCGGTTGTCGCGGCCGAGGGCGATCTGTTTCCCGCCCCTTCGCCGGATCACACTGGCGTAGGCGCGCCCGATCCGGCGGAACACCTCGGGGGTGATGTCGCTCCCGACCTGGCCGCGAACGTCGTAGGCGCGAAAAATCTCGGGGTTCATTGGAGGACCTCGGGGTTGACGACGTTGACGGGTCGGCCCGCCAAGAACGCCAGTACGTTCTCGAGCGCCGCGGCCAAGTTCACGGTCTTAGATCACCGCGATGGCTTCGACCTCGATGAGCCAGTCGGGATGGGCAAGCGCGGGGGTGGTGATGAGGGTCGACGCGGGGAGCTTCTTGCCGAAGAACTCCTGCCGGATCGGGACCAGATCGGCGCGGTAGCGGATATCCGTCAGGTAGGTGTTGAGCTTCACCACGTGGGAGAGCTTCCCGCCGCCCGCCTCCACCATCGCCTTGATGTTCTTGAAGACGGCTCGGGCCTGTCCCTGAAAGTCCCCCTTGTGGGCCACGCCGCCCTGCTTCTCGTACGCCACCTGACCCGAGAGGAAGAGGATCGTCTGGGCTCCGGTCACCTTGACGCCCTGGCTGTAGGCTGGGGGGTCGTACACCGACTTGGCGCAGTACTTCTCGATCTTGGCCATGGCCGCTCTCCTCTCGGTTGAGGATCAGGAAAAGACCAGGACGCCGCGGAGGTTCACACCCTTCCTGAGATCTTCGAAGGCCTGATTCACCTCCTCGAGCCTGTAGGTGCGCGTCACCATCTCATCGAGCTTCAGCCGTCCCGCCTTGTAGAGCCTCAGGAGCCGCGGCATGTCCACCTGGGGGCGCGCCGAGCCGTAACACGAGCCCAGGACCGCTTTCTCCTGGAGCACCAGCGTAAGGTGGGGCACGGTGATCTGGGCCATCATGTTGGCCACCCCGATGACGACGACCTTGCCGCCTCGCCGGACGCTGTCGTACGCCTGATTCACAACATCCGGGTTGCCGATCGCCTCGAAGGCATAGTCCGCTCCCTGGCCGCCCGTGAGGTCTCGGATGCGGGCCGGCGCGTCCCCGGACTGAGCGTTGACCGTGTGGGTGGCACCCAGGCGCCCGGCGGCCTCGAGCTTCGCGTCGAGCAGGTCCACGGCGACGATGGGATCAGCCCCTACGATCCGGCAGCCCTGGACGACGGAGAGCCCCACGCCCCCGACACCGAACACGGCGACGCTGGCTCCCGGCTCAACCTTGGCGGTGTTGAAGACGGCTCCGACGCCCGTGGTGACCGCGCAGCCGACGAGGGCCGCCTTGTCCAACGGGATGTCGGGATCGATGGCGATCGCGCCGCTCTCCGGGACCACGGCATACTCCGCCATGCACGCGGTCTGGGTCATGTGGAAGAGCTCGTCCGCCCCGCGCCTGAGTCGCCGCGTGCCGTCCAGCATCGCTCCCGCCAGGCCCGTCTGGATTGCGACATCACAGAGGTACGGCTGGCCGCGAAGACAGTAGGCACACCGGCTGCACTGGGGGCGCCAGGAGAGCACGACGTGATCTCCGGCTTTCACCGAGGTGACCCCCGGGCCCACGGTTTCAACCACGCCGGCGCCCTCGTGGCCCAGGACGATCGGGGTGGGCAGCGGCAGGGTCCCGTCGATCACGGAGAGATCGGAATGACAGACGCCGCTGGCCGCGATCCTCACCAGCACCTCCCCCGCCTTGGGCGCGTCCAAGGTGACCTCCTCGATCACCAGGGGCGTGTTTTGATCCGGGAGGATCGAGGCCTTCATGGCCGGCATTGTGTTCTCCCTCCGTCCTGGGGTATGGTGGGGCGGACCTTTCAGACGATAGGGCGCGGAGCGCTCGGAGTCAACCCTGGATCGGAGGGGGGGCGGAGCGCCCTCCGAGGATATGGCGCACCCTTCCTGGCAGATCAGCGGCGAGTACTTTGAGAGTTGCAACTGTGAGGTGCTGTGCCCGTGCCTGCTCTCGCGGGCTCAGGGGCGCCCCACGGAGGGGCACTGCGACGTGGTCGTGGCGGTCCACGTGGATTCCGGCCGCTTCGGCGACACCCCGCTCGACGGCCTCAATGCCGTCCTCGTCGTCTACACGCCCGGCGTGATGGCCCAGGGCGACTGGACCGTGGCCTGCTACGTGGATGAGCGGGCCAGTGGGGCGCAGCGTCAAGGTCTGGAGGCCGTCTGCTCGGGACAGGCCGGCGGGCCTCTCGGGCGGTTCGCGCCGCTCATTGCCAGGCGGATGCCCACGAAGGCCGTGCCCATCAGCTTCGCCAGCCAGGGAAAGAGCCGCAAGGTCGAGGTCCCCGGGATCATGGACGTGACCGTGGAGGGGATCATCGGGGTGGGAGATCAGGAGGTCTGGCTGGACAACGTGGGTCACTTCGCCTCCCGCCGCCTGGCCGCCGCCCGGGGAACTTCCAGCCGCTACCGCGATCATGCCTTCACCTTCGATAACACCGGGCGCAACGGCCACTACGCTCCCATCCGCTGGTCCGGCCCGTGACGAGCGAAGAATTCGTGCTCGTCCACGGCGCCGCCCACGGGGCCTGGTGCTGGGAGGCGGTAACGGAGAGACTCAGCGCCAAGGGCCACCGTGTGGTCACTCTCGACCTGCCGGGTCACGGCCGTCGTGCCAGTGAGTACGGCCGGGCCTCCGTCGTCAATTACGCCCGGGCGGTGGTGGACGCGATGGCGCTGGAGGGAATCAGCCGCGGGATCGTGGTGGGCCATTCGATGGGTGGATTGGTGATCCCGAAGGTGGCGGAACTGGCTCCGGAGCGCGTGGCGCAGCTGGTCTTCCTGGCCGCGGTGGCGCTTCCCGATGGCGGGAGTCTCCTGGAGACCCATTTGGCCCCGCCCCTGAGGGCTCTCATCCGCGGGATGGCTCAGGCGAGCGGTAACGGAACATTTCGCTACCCGGCAGAGATGGCGTGGGCCCGGTGGATGAACGACCTGCCGCGTCATCACCCGACGGTCCAGGCGGCGCTTACTCGCCTCACGCCCCAGCCGCTCCGCCCGTTCGTGGAACCGGTGGACCTGAAGCGCTTCTACGCAATGTCCGTGCCGCGAACGTATATCCGTTGCCTCAAGGATGTGGCGGTGCCGCCGGATCGTGCCCTTGGCTACGCCCAGAGGCTGGGCGTGAAACCCCGTGACCTGGATGCCGCCCACGACGTCATGCTCTCCGCACCGGAGCTACTGGTCCGCATCCTCGAGTCCCTCTCCCCGCCGGGGAGAGGGTCAGGGTGAGGGGAGGCTTTATGGACGAGGAACTGAGGGAGAAGACGAAGAAGACCGCCGAGATGCTTTTTCACACGCTCAAGGGCGGGACGGGATTCGAGCTGTGGAAGAAGTTCGACAAGAATCTGGCCCGCGAGCTCTCCATGTTCTTCACGGGGAAGCTCTACAGCCGTGAGGTGATCTCCCAGAAGCAGCGGGAGCTCTGCGCGCTGGCCGCGCTCACCGTGCTGAACCGGGTCCAGGAAATTCGCGCCCACATCCACGCCGCCCTCAATGTAGGGGCGACCCGCCAGGAGGTCACGGAGGTCATCTTCCAGATGGTCACCTACGGCGGGATGCCCGTCGTCGTGGATGCCCTCACGATCTTCAAGGAGGTCCTCGTCGAACGCGGCGAGTGGGAGGAACAGGCGTAGAGACAGGGGATGCTGCGCGCTCGCCGCTTCGCCCTCGTCGCAGTCCTCCTCGGGCTAGGTGGGGGAGCCCTGTCGGCGTTCTCCGCCGCGACTGCCGCCCACACCATCCAGCATTCGTATCTCACCAAGAAGAAGAACCGGGTGGAGGTCCCGTCGCACTACGAGCCGTTGGAGTTTGCGGAATTCCTCGCCCTCCCCGCGCTTCCGGAAGAGTACACCGTGCCCGATTGGAAAATCGTCGCGGCCTATACTCGACAGCCGGTGAGCTTGGACGGCTACCTCGCGGAGGTGCTGCCCGTGCCGGACGGCGCGACGTACGGGCGCCCCCCCGCGAACGGGGATGTGCATCTTCACCTGCGCGCGGCCCGTCCATCGCAGTGCTTCCCCGTGGGCCCGCGCGCCGACCAGGTCGTCGTGGAGGTGACGCCCCACTTCCAGCCGCCGGCGAGGGGCTGGTCATTCGGAGCCCTGCTCTCCCTCTGTCTCCGCCAGGCGCGCGTGCGGATATCGGGCTGGCTGCTCCATGATTACGAGCATGTGCACGCACAACCTTCCCTCGGCAAAGATGGTTTAGAATAGCCCTGCCATGGACTTCGCCTACAACGAGCGGGAGGAAGGGTTCCGCCGGGAGCTGCGCGAGTGGCTCCAGCGAAACCTGCCCGAGCACCGGAAGCAATTCCCGCCCGCCGACGACGAGCTGACCTTCCACCCGGACAAAGCCTTTGATTCGAGCCTGGCCTGGCACAAGCGCCTGCACGGGGGCGGCTGGGTGGGGGTCCACTGGCCGAAGGAGTTCGGAGGGCGCGGGGCCAGCCTCCTGGAGCAGATGATCTTCGCCGAGGAGATGATCGGCGCCGGCGCTCCCCCGGGCGTCAACATGATCGGCCTCACCATGGTGGGGCCCGCCCTCATGCGTCATGGGACGGAGGGGCAGAAGGCGCGCTGGCTCCCGCCCATCCTCTCCGCCGACGAGATCTGGTGCCAGGGCTTCTCGGAGCCGGGCGCGGGAAGCGACCTGGCCAATCTGTCGACGCGCGCGGCGGAGGACGGCGACCACTTTGTCGTCTCGGGGCAGAAGGTCTGGACCTCCAACGCCCATCGCTCCCACTCCTGCATCCTGCTGGTGCGGACCGACCCCGATGCGCCGAAGCACAAGGGGATCTCCTGCCTCCTGGTGGACATGAAGAGTCCCGGCATCACGATCCGGCCGCTCGTCCAGATCACCGGGGATGCCGAGTTCAGCGAGGTGTTCTTCGATCAGGTCCGCGTCCCCCGGGCGAACCTCCTCGGGCCGTTGAACGGCGGCTGGGATGTGGCGATCACGGTGCTGATGTACGAGCGGATGGCGATCGGCAACACGGTCATCCTCCATCAGTACATTGACCGGGTCCTCGAACTGGCCCGGCGCTGGCCCCGGGGGGAGGGGATGGCGTCGGCAGATCCCGTTCTCCGCCAGGCGCTGGCCCAGGTGTACATCGAGGGACGGGCGCTCCGGCTCACGGGGCTCCGCTATGTGACCCGGCAGCTCCGAGGCGAGGCGCCCGGGCCCGAGGGCTCGGTGTTGAAGATCGCGTTCACCGACACCTACAAGAAGATGGCCGAGGCAGCAGCCCGGATCCTTGGCCCCGCCGATCAGCTCTGGCGGGGCGCCCCGGGGGCACCGGACGGCGGGCGCTGGGCCTTTCAGACCCTGTTCGCGCTCCGGTTCGGGATCGCCGGCGGAACGACCGAGATCCAGAAGAATATCGTCGGCGAGCGCCTGCTGGGGTTGCCCAAGGGCTAGCCGTGTCCTGGATCCCTCCCTTCTGGCTCCGCAAGCTCGACCTCGTGCGGGCGGAGCATGAGCAGGTCTCGTGGCAGGAGATGTCGCCAGACGAGAGATTTGGGGTCGTGTGCAGCCTGATGGCCTTCGCCCTCACCCGTTTGCGTCGCCAGGCGGAGGAAGATGGCTGTAGCGTCGGCGAGCTGTTATACAGGTACGAGCAGGCTATAGAACGGTTCCGTTCTCGTGCCACCTGAGTCCACCCCCGTTCACCCCGACCAACTCCGGCAATCTCTTCTCCGATCCGTCGATATCCTGGAGTCGCAGGGCGTCCCATACATGATCATCGGCGCGATGGCAGTGGCCATGTGGGGGCAGCCGCGAGCGACGGCGGATCTGGATTTTACGGTTCTCACCGGCATCGATGGACTTGCGGCGATCGGGGCGGAAGCCGAACGCCAGGGATTTACAATTGACCGACAGTGGCTTGAATGGCAGCCACTCCAGCGGGACCTTCAGATCCGCTTGACGAGCGGTGAGGTGTTGATCGATGTATCCCGCCCGAGAGATCGGCATGATGAGGCGGCGATCCACCGCCGCCGGGCATTGGAGATCGAGGGCCGGGCCCTCTGGTTCGTGTCGCCCGAGGACTTGATTCTCATGAAGCTGAAGGCCGGCCGGCCGCGTGACTTCGAGGATGTGGTCTCGGTGCTGTCGAGACACCGCGACAAGCTCGATATCCCGTACATGGAGGACTGGGCCTGGAAGATACGTGTATACGACGAGCTCTCGTACGTCCTGAGAGGGGGAAGGGTTGAGTAGGCTACTCGCGGTCATGGTGGAGGCGGCGCGGGCGGCCGGCGAGATCGCGCTGAAGTACTTCGGGCGGGGCCTGGAGGTGACGCTCAAGGCGGACCGGTCGCCGGTCACGCAGGCGGATCGCGAAGCCGAGCAGGTCATCGTCGAGATCCTCACCGGGGCCTTCCCGGAGCACGGCTTCCTCGGCGAGGAGCTGGGCGCCCGGGGGTCGACGGAGGTGCGCTGGATTGTCGATCCCATCGATGGAACGCGGAACTTTGTCCGGGGCATCCCGATGTGGGCGGTGCTGATCGCGCTCGAGGAGCGCGGGGAGATCACCGCCGGCGTAATCCTGAACCCGGTGAGCGGCGAGCTGTGGACAGCGCGGAAGGGCAGGGGAGCATTCCTGGGTACGGAGCGCATCCGAGTGTCCCAGGTCTCCTCGCTCGACAAGGCCACGCTGGTTCATGCAAGCCTCGGCCTCCTCCGCCGGGGCGGCCACTGGGATGCGTTTACCCGCCTGGTGGACGCCACGGATCGGCAGCGGGGCTTCGGCGACTTCATGGGCTATACGGTCGTGGCGGAGGGGAAGGCCGAGATCGCGCTGGAGGCCCCTGATCTCAAGCCCTGGGACCTGGCGCCGGTGAAACTCCTGGTGGAAGAGGCGGGAGGGCGCTTCAGCGATTTCGTGGGGGTTTCCTCGATCTATTCAGGGACCGCCCTCGCGAGCAACGGCAGACTTCACGACGCCGCCCTCGCGCTGATCGGGGGAAAGTAGGACTGGGGAGAGGGCAGGATGAGGGGGCTAAGTCTGGGCGACCTCGACCCAGCCGCCGCGGGACGCCGACTCGAGCACCGCGTCGAGCACCGCCTGGGCCCGCCTCCCGTCCTCGAAGGACGGCGACGGGGTCTCGCCCTTTCGGATTCCCGCCAGGAAGCGCTTGATCAGCGGGGCGATGGTCGTCTTCCCCGTGACCTCGAGCTGATCCCCTTCTCCTGCTGAGCGTGGGAGCCCCGAGGGAACCTTCACCGGCTCGAATCCCGTGCTCCCCGAGGCGGCCCGGAGCTCGCCCGTGTACCACCGCGATCCACCCCGGACGAGCCGATAGCTCAGGGCGCCCTGGCTGCCGTAGGCCTCGAGGGTTTGCTCGTTGGCGGCCCGGGCAGCCCGGCTCACCACGAGCGTGACGAGGGCGCCGGACTTGAGCTCTCCGGTCACCACACAGAAGTCCTCGGCGTCGGCGGGTTTGCCCCCTCCGGGCACGGTCCGCGAGGGATACGCGATACCGGCCCGCGCCGAGACCCGGACGATCTCGCCGAAGTTCCAGCGAATCAGATCCACTCCGTGAACCCCCAGATCGCCCATGGCGCCGTGCCCGGCCTGGGCCCGGTCCATCCGCCACGTGGGGGGGAGCGACTCGTCGGCCCAACGCGGAACCAGGTAGCGGCAGCTCGCGTGGAAGAGCCTGCCGAGGACCCCCTCTTCGACCATCGCGTGGAGCCGCTGCATGGCGGCGGGGAAGCGCCAGTTGAAGTTGGTCATTGCCACGCGCTTGGCCCGCCCGGCGGCCTCCGCCATCGCCTGCGCCTCCAGGGAGGTCATCGCCAGCGGCTTCTCGCAGAGGACATGGGCGCCCCCGGCGAGGGCCCGGAGGGCGATCGGATGATGCAGATGCGGGGGAGTAGTGATCACCACGATCTCCGGCCTGGCCTGCTCCAGCATCTCCTCCCACCGCTCGAAGATACGGGAGATGCCGTACTTGTCGGCGACGGCCTTGGCCTGGGCCGTATTGCGCTGGCAGAGCGCGATGACCTGACAGCCGTGAGCCTGGAAGGCCGGAATGTGGGCCCGCCCGAATCCGAGACCGATGATGCCAACCGTGTATACTCGGCGCGCCATGGCTGGAGGCTCCTTACGCGGTGAAGTCGGGGGTGAGGCGGAGGGTGTCGGCGATCTTGGTGAAGCCGTTGAAGAGCTGCGTGACCTCAAG
>JACQWA010000141.1 GCA_016209425.1 Candidatus Rokuibacteriota bacterium | reverse complement strand
CTCTTCAACGTCATCACCGGCCTCTACCCCCCGACCGGCGGGCGCGTCCGCTTTCGGGGCGATGAGATCACCGGGCTCTCGCCCGAGGCCGTGAACCGGAAGGGCCTCGCTAAGACCTTCCAGATCACCAACATCTTTCCGGAGATCTCGGTCTACGACAACGTGCGGGTTGCCGCCCAGTCCCGGTCTCCCGAGCAGGGACGGCTCGCCTCCCTCTGGCGGGCGGCCGACGTGCAGGATGAGGTCATGGCGCTCCTGGCGACCTTCGACCTCGCGGATCGCGCCGACGAGCTTGCCGAGAATCTCTCCCACGGCGAGCAGCGCTACCTGGAGATCTGCCTGGCCCTGGCCACGCGGCCCACGCTGCTCCTGCTGGACGAGCCCACGGCCGGGATGACGCCGGGGGAGACGCGCCATGCGACCGGGTTGATTCGAGAGGTGGCGGCGGCGCGCGCGCTCACCGTGCTCCTCATCGAGCACGACATGAGCGTGGTGATGGGGATCTCCGATCGGGTGGCGGTGCTGCACTTCGGCGAGAAGATCGCCGAGGGCACGCCGGCCGAGATCCGGAGCGACCCGAAGGTGATCGAGGCCTACCTCGGCGGGGCCGACTAGCCACGTGAGGGCGAGAAACTATCGCCGTGACGCTTCCGCGTACCCGATGTACTGTTTCGAGCGCGGGCTTCGCCCGCGCAATCTTTCCGGGGGGAGGAATCGGAAGGGGGGCGGAGCCCCCCTCCGAGTGACATGCTGAAGCTCGTGGATCTTCACTCGGCGTACGGGGCCACGCCGATCCTGTTCGGCGTCTCCCTGGCGGTCAACGACGGGGAAACCGTGGCGCTGTTGGGCCGCAACGGCATGGGAAAGACGACCCTCCTCAAGACCATCATGGGGTTCCTCAAGCCGACCCGGGGGCAGGTCGAATTTCACGGCCAGGACCTCACGCGCCTCACCCCGCACGAGATCGCTCAGCTCGGCGTGGGGTACGTCCCCGAGAACCGCCGGATCTTCCCCGGCCTGACCGTGCGCGAGAACCTGGAGCTGGGGCTGTCGGCTGAGCGCGCCCGGACGCCCGCCATCCGCGCCGAACGGCTCGAGCAGGTCTTCCAGCATTTCCCGCGGCTCAAGGAGCGCCTGCATCAGACCGGGAAAACCCTGTCGGGCGGCGAGCAGCAGATGCTCGCCATCGCGCGCGTCATGATGGCCGGCGCCAAGCTGATCCTCATGGACGAGCCCACCCAGGGGCTGGCGCCGGCCCTGGTCCGCCACATCCGGGAGATCATCGCCGAGGTCAAGCGGCTCGGGATCACCGTGTTTCTCGTGGAGCAGAACGCCCGGATGGCTCTCTCCGTCTGCGACCGCGGCTACATCATGGAGAAGGGCCTCATCGTCTTCGAGGGCGCCTCCAGCGCGCTCCGCGACAGCCCGGTCACCCGCGAGAAGCTGGGGGTGTGATGCGCGCCTGGGCGCCTCACCGCTTTCTCGGAACCAACCGCCGGGAAACCCTGATCATGCTCAGCCTCTTCCTGGCCCTGATGGGGGCGGTGTGGTGGTTCCTGCCGACCCGCAAGGTCGGGGAAGAGGGGAGCAGGTACCACCACGCCAGGACCCTGGACCCCTATGAAAAGGCGGGGGTCACGGAGTTCAAGGAGGGGCAGCGGGGCCCGGAGTTTAGGCTCAAGAGCCTCGAGGGCAAGCGCGTCAGCCTGAAGGACTACCAGGGCAAGCTCGTCGTCCTGAATTTCTGGGCCACCTGGTGCACGCCCTGCGAGGTCGAGATGCCCGCCCTCGAGAACCTCTGGGTCAGCCATCGCGAGAAGGGGCTCGTGGTCGTCGGCATCACGGTGGACCGGGGTGGCCCCCGCTCCCTCATCGAGCCGTACGTCAAGGGGAAGAAGCTGACCTTCCCGATCCTTCTCGACCCGGACATGCGTACGGCGCAAGCCTGGCGGGTCACCGCGATCCCGACCACGTTCCTGGTCAGGCCCGATGGGGAGGTCGCGGGCGTCTCCCACGGCGCGCGCGAGTGGGACGGCAAGGAGATGGTCGTCCTCCTGGAGACGCTCCTCCCGCCGGGCGCCCACCCGGCGCGCTGATACGTGGGAGCTGACGGGCGCACCGTGGGCGCGAAGATCCTCAACGACACGTTGCGTGCCTGACCCCTACGACCTCGCGATCATCGGCGGGGGCATCGTCGGCCTCGCCACCGCAGGGGCCCTGTGCGAGCGGGCCCCGCGCGCCCGGCTGGTGATCCTGGAAAAGGAAGCGCAGCTCGCCTCCCACCAGACAGGCCACAACAGCGGCGTCATCCACTCGGGAATCTACTACCGACCCGGCTCGCACAAGGCCCGGCTGTGCGTGGACGGCGTGCGGCTCATGCTGGAGTTCTGCGAGGCCCACGGGATCCGCGTCGAGCGGTGCGGGAAGGTGATCGTCGCGACGGACGCGACCGAGCTAACGCGGCTCCAGGCGCTCTACGAGCGGGGGGTCGCCAACGGAGTGCCCGGCCTCGAGCTGCTCGACCCGCCCCGGCTCCGCGAGATCGAACCGCACGCGGCGGCCGGACAGGCCATCTATTCCCCGACCACGGCGATCGTCGATTTCCGGGAAGTCGCCGCCGCGCTCGCGCGCGAGCTCGCCGGGCGGGGCGTCAGCATCGTGACCCGGGCCCGCGTGACATCCGTCGCGCGCGCCGGCGGGGAGCTCGAGCTGGTCACCCCGGGCGGGACGGTGCGGGCCCGACGGCTCGTGAACTGCGCCGGTCTTTACTCGGATGTGATCGCGCGGATGGCGGGGGCGGCGCCCGACGTCCGAATCATCCCGTTCCGCGGCGAGTACTACCTGCTCCGGCCCGACCGGCGCCATCTCGTGAGCGGCCTGATCTATCCCGTCCCCGACCCGGAGTTCCCGTTCCTGGGCGTCCACTTCACGCGCACCGTCCACGGCGACGTCGAAGCGGGCCCCAATGCGGTGCTCGCGCTGGCGCGCGAGGGCTATCGACGCGGCCGGGTCCAGCCGCGGGAGCTCGTGGAGATGCTGCGATACCGCGGGTTCTGGGCGATGGCGCGCCGGTACTGGCGCATGGGGACGTACGAGATGTTCCGCTCCCTCAGCAAGCGGGCGTTCGTCCGCGCCCTGCAGCGTCTCGTCCCCGAGCTGAAGGCCGGGGATGTCGCTCGGGGCGGCGCCGGGGTCCGCGCGCAGGCCGTGAGCGCCGACGGCTCCCTGGTCGACGACTTCCGGATCCTCGCCGCGGCGGACGCGATTCACGTCATCAACGCGCCGTCGCCCGCCGCGACCGCGTCGCTCGCCATCGGCCGCCACATCGCCGCCCTGGCCGCGCAGACGTTCACGCTCGCCTAGCAAGGGCCGCCCGGTGAGTGAGCCCTCGCTGATCACGCTGGCGGCCGCCGCGGGGGTGGCGGCGCTCGTCGTGGGGTTCCTCAAGACCAGCGTGGGCGGCGGCATCGGCCTCGTGCTGACGCCTCTGCTGAGCCTCTTCCTGCCCGCTCAGGTCGTCCTGGGCCTCACCGCCGTGCAGCTCAATCTCTCCGACCCGATCACCCTGCGCTACTACTGGCGGGAGTGGGACGGGCGCCAGCTCCGGCTCATGCTGCCGACCCTGCTTGGAGGAATCCTGGTGGGCGGCTGGGCGCTCTCGGGCCTGTCGGACACCGCCCTCAAAAAGACGATCGGCGCCACGGCGTTCGCCGGCGCCTTGATCCAGCTCGCGATCCTCCGGAGGTGGCTCTCCCTCGGCGGGGGCCGCTCTCACTGGTCGGTGGCGAGCCTCCTCGGGCTGGTGGCGGGTGTGGCCTCGGCGGTGGCGCATTCGGGCGGGATCGTCATCGGCCCGTACCTGGTCGGGCTCGGGCTGTCCAATGCGGCCGTGGTGGCGACAGGCTCCGCCCTGGTGGCCGTGTCCAACGTGCTGAAGCTGATCACGTACTGGGGGATCGGTTTCCTCAGCTGGCCGCTGGCGGGCGTGGCGCTGCTCTCGACGCCGGTCCTTTACCTCGGTGCATGGCTCGGCTACCGGCTCAACCGCTGGATCCCGCGTACCTGGTTTGCCCTGGCGCTGATCCTCATCGCGCTGGTCGGCTCGCTGAGGCT
This sequence comes from Candidatus Rokuibacteriota bacterium, assembly GCA_016209425.1. Taxonomy (GTDB): domain Bacteria; phylum Methylomirabilota; class Methylomirabilia; order Rokubacteriales; family CSP1-6; genus JACQWA01. The sequence goes on along the minus strand of JACQWA010000141.1, from coordinate 2,330 downwards.
GCTCCTGGCGTGAGCTGAGCGGGCGGTCCGGTCAGCGCGGGGCCGGCGACAGTCGCGCCTCGAGCTCCTCCAGCGTTCGGGGCCAGTCCTGTTTGAGAAGCCGTGACAACGCGCGGTCGGCGAGGAGCTTCCCCCCTGTCTGGCACCCGGCGCAGTAGTTGGTCTCGTTCTCGGCGTACACGATCCGCTGGACGGGCGACCCGCAGTCCGGGCACGGTTTTCGGTAGCGCCCGTGGACGGCCATCCCGGGATGGAACGCGGTGACGTGTTCGGGGAACTCCTCCCCCGTCTGGCGGCGAAGGCGCTCGGTCCACTCGAGCAGGGTTTCCCGCGTCGCCGTGAAGAGCCGCGCGATCTCTTCCTCGGCGAGCTGCCGGCTCAATCTCACGGGCGAGAGGCGCGCCCGGTGGAGGATCTCGTCGGAGTAGGCGTTGCCGATCCCGCTGAAGAGCCGGGGATCCGTCAGCGCCCGCTTCAGGGTATGGTTCTCCCGCGTCAGCGCGGCGCGGAACGCTGGCAGATCCACCTCGAGAGCCTCGAGGCCCCCGGGGTCGTACTCACGGAGCGCGCGCTCCCCGCGGACGAGGTGCAACGATGCGCGTCGCGTGGAGCCCGCTTCCGTCAGCAGGAGGGTCCCCGACGGAAAGTCGAACGCGGCCAACCCGACCTTTCCCGGGATCTTCGAGCCGGCGGGCTTCCAGCGGAGTCGGCCGGCGATCATCAGGTGGACGATGAGGAAGAGCTCCCCGTCGAGCGCGATGACGATCCGCTTTCCGAGACGGCGGAGGCCGACCACGGTCCTGCCGACCGCCGCCTCGAGGGGTGGATCGACGGAGCGAAGGACGAACGGGCTCGAGAGGCGAACGCGCTCGAGCGGCAGGCCGACGATCCGCGATGAGAGCGCTTCGAGGTAGACCAGGATGTCGGGGAGCTCCGGCATGCTCAACGCACCCTTGGGCCTGAGCGCTCTCAGAGCGGGTGGGTCGTGACCTCGCCGGCGATCGGCGCGCGCAGGAGCTGGCTCAGCGGGATCGTGGTGAGGACCGCGAGCCCAACGATTGTCAGCGTGACCGGCACGCCGGCCCAGTCGCTCACCAGGCCGTAGACCGACGGGGCCACCGCGCCGGAGCCGATCCCGAGCGTGTAGAAGAGCCCGTACGCCCGCGACCGGCGCTCGGGCGTCACGAGGTCGGCAACGGTCCCGTAGAGGACCGAGGATGTGCCGTTCAGCCCCACGCCCAGGATCGGGAGGAGGACGAGCGCGGGAGCCAGCGGGAGCGCCAGCAGCGCGAGGATCCCGCCGCCGGTGACGAGCTCGGTCAGGACCACCGTGCGGATCACGCCGACCCGTTCCGCCAGCGCCCCGCACACGAATTTCCCCACGGCCCCCCCGGCGAAGACCAGCGCCAGCGCCAGCCCGACCGCTTGAACGGTGGACCCCTTGGCGATCAGCAGGAACGGAAGAAACGTCAGGAACGCCGTGCGGGTGGAGTTGTCGATGATCCCGATGGCCGAGAGGGCCTGAAACCCTTTCCGGTCCCGGATTCCCCACCCTCGTCCGGGGCCGCGGGAATCCTGAGCCAGGCCCTCGCCGCCCATCGCGCCCGTCGCGAGCCGCCTTAGCACGAGGAAGATCCCCAACGTCCCCAGGAGGCCCAGCATTCCGTACCCGGCCGCCGCCCAGCGCCAGCCGATGACGGCCGTGGCCAGGGCGACTGCTGCCGGGACGGTCACCTTCCCCAGGTCCCCGGAGAAATTGAACGTGCCGAGGGCGACTCTCCGCGGGCCGGTCTCGTAGGCCTTGGAGACCAGCGAGGAGGAGAGCGGATGTTGCACTCCCGAGCCCAGCCCCGCCAGGAGCAGAAGCAGGAGGAGGCTCGCGAAGCCACCCGCAAGCCCCAGAACCACGAACCCCAGCGCCGTGACCGCCGTGCCCGCGGCCAGGAGACCTCGCTCCCCCCACCCCTCGGCGAGGATGCCGGCCGGGATCTGGAAGCTGGCCATGCCGCTGCTGTAGGCGCTCCTGAGGAGGCCGACCTGGACGAAGGTGAGCCGGAATTCCGCCGCCCAGACGGGGAGCAGGACGTAGACCAGTTCGGAAAAGCCGTCGTGGAGGAAATGGGTCGCGCAGGTGGTCAGGAGGGTGCCCCGCGCGCGGCGCGCGTCCATGCGCGGGATTGTTTCACGATGCGGGGCCTCTCTTCAAGCTACAGTCCCACTTTGGCCTTCAGCAAACGCCCGATCGCCGGTGTCACCAGGCTGCCGACGTAGAGATAGTCCTTCGTCTCGAGGACGGAGGTATTGAGCCTGAACGTGCCGGCCGGGTCCTG
>JACQWA010000119.1 GCA_016209425.1 Candidatus Rokuibacteriota bacterium | reverse complement strand
GCTCCGGAACCTTCATGAGCTGGGCGAAGCAACGGGCCGCCAGGAGCCCCATGACGATCATGATCAGGTTGGCCAGGAGCATCCCCACGAAGATGGTGTAGACCTCGTGGGGGCTCTTGGTGAACAGGAGGGGACCGGGCTGGACCCCGTGGAGGAGGAAGGCCCCCATCATCACCGCCGTGGCGCCGCTGCCGGGAATCCCCAGGGTGAGGAGCGGGATCATGGCCCCCCCGGTGGAGGCGTTCACCGACGTCTCCGAGGCCGCCAGTCCCTCGAGCACCCCCGTCCCGAAGCGTTCAGGATGCTTGGAGACCTGCTTCTCGAGGCCGTACGAGACGAAGGAGGCGACGGTGGCACCCGTTCCCGGGATGGCGCCGATCACGACGCCGGTTCCCAATCCGCGAAGGAGTGAACCGCGGAGCTGCCAGAGCTCCCGGGGAGACGGGAGCCGCGCCCGCGCCGCCGACCCGGGCGTCGCGCCCGGTCCCCCCGCGTCCTTGGGCGCCGAGAGCTGGTCCAGGACTTCCCCGATGGCGAAGAGGCCGATCAGGACCGTCACGAAATCAACCCCGGTTTCCAGGAATTTGATCCCGAAGGCAAAGCGCGTGATGCCGTACTGGGCCTCCGTGCCGACGGTCCCCAGGAACATCCCGGTGAACAGCGAGATGAGGGCGCCTGGGATCGAGACCTGGCCGATCACCACCACGCTGGCCAGCCCCAGCAGCACCACGGAGAAGTACTCCACGGTGGAAAAGCTGAGCGCCACCCGGGCGAAAGGCGGGGAGGCGAACGTCATGATGATGGCCGACAGAAAGCCGCCGATGGCCGAGGACATGATGGCCATTCCGAGGGCCAGGCGCACCTGGCCTTGCCGGTTCAGCTGGTAGCCCTCCCAGGTCGTCGGCACGTTCATGGGGTCCCCGGGGATATTGAACAGGATCCCCGTGATCGACCCGCCGAACACCCCGCCGATGTAGATGGCCGTCATGAGGAGGAGCGAGGGGACGATCCCCATGAGGTAGGTGAAGGGAAGGACCAGCACGATGGAGTTCAGCATCGTGATGCCGGGAAGGGCTCCGGCCACGATCCCGATGGCGAGGCCCGCCAGGATCATGGAAAAATTCAGGGGCTCAAGCGACGCCGCGAGGCCGGCCCCCAGGTTGGCGACGGTCTCCCACATACGGGACCCCTCAGAAAATCCTGAGCAGCCGATAGAGGGAGATGGTGAAGTCCTCCAGGACGCCGGCCCCCTTGGGGAGGGGGAGGTAGACGACCTTGACGAACAGGTAGAGAAGCGCGACCGTCCCCGCGGCGGCGATCACGACCGGAACGAGGGGGCGGCGCGTCCCGGCCAGTCGCATGAAGGCCAGGAGGAAGAGGAAGTTCGTCAGGGGAAAGCCGAGGAGCGGCGCGAGGGCGGGATAGCCGAGGACGAGCGCCATCCCGCCCACCAGCTTCGGGCGGCTGAGCGGTAGAAACACGGCCTCGGACCCGACCCCCTTGGCCCGCGCCACCTCCAGGATCTTCAGGACGCAGGACCCCATGAGGCCGACCAGGATCAGCCGGGGCCAGAAGTCAGGGCCGAGCTGACCGGGGACCGGCACCACGGGAAGCCGTCCCGCGGCCACGAAGAGCGCCACCCCCGCGAACAAGATCAGGGCGGGGCCGACGGATCTGCGAACGACCCGCATCGGGGCCCCCCTACCGCTTCAGGCCGAATTCCTTCACGTACCGGTCGAGGATCTGCACCTGCTCCCGCACCCAGGGGCCGAACTCGGCGGGACCCATGTAGCTGGCGGGGCGGAAGTGCCACTCCTCCGCGAACTTCTTGTAGGCCGGCGTCTCCATGGCCTTTCGGACGGCTTCGGCCAGCATCTTCACCCGATCCGCCGGCACTCCCTTCCGCATCACGATGCTCCGAAACTGGGGGAGCTGGATGTCGTAGCCGAGCTCCACGGAGGCGGGGACCTCGGGGAAGGCCGGGTGGCGCTTATCGGCGAAGATGATCAGCGGACGGAGCTGGCCGGCTTTGAGATACTGGAGGATGTCCCCCGCCTGCTCGTAGAGCAGTTCCGAGTGGCCGCCGAGGGTGGAGGCGTAGCGCTCGCCGGGCTTGGGGTACGGGACCGTCGTCAGCTTGATCCCCACCTTCTCGAAGAAGCGGACCGTGACGTCGTCCACCGTGCCGTAGCCCGTCGCGGCCACCCGGATCTTGCCCGGGCTGTCCTTGGCGGCACGGAGGAGCTCCTGGATCGTCTTGTACGGGCCGTCGGACTTCACGAAGAAGAACGAATCGGCCACCTGAGTCCGGACGACCCACTCGAAGTCGTCCACCCCGAACTTGGACAGCCCCATCGGGATCGTGGCCAGTGTGTCCATGATGTAGGTGGCGATCGTGTAGCCATCGGCCTTGGCGGCCTGGAGCTGGCCGAGCCCGGTGTTCCCCGAAGCCCCCGGGACGTTCGAGACGGGGATGGCGACACCCAGAAAGGGTTGCATGTGCTGGCCGATCGTGCGCGCCATGGCGTCGGCGCCCCCCCCGGTGCCCCACGTGACGATGAAGTCGATGGGCCGCGACGGATACTTCTCCTGGCCGCCGGCCACGCCGATCGTCGATGCGAGGCTCACGGCGATGAGAAGAACCCCCACTACCCGCTGATGACCTTTCATAGCGCGCCTCCTTTTGCCGGTGAGGGAAACACGTGCGTCGCCGCCGAACCGGCGGAGGCCGTCAGGTTTCGACGGCCCAGATGTATTTCAAGACCGCTTCGCGGAGAGCCACAAACTCGGGACTGGATTTCACGGTCCGGCTGTCCTGGGTCCCCGCCTGACGGCTGAACGGCGCCTCGAGCGCCGTCAGGATGCGCCCGGGCCGCGGGGACATGACGACGATTCGGGTGCCGAGGTAGCACGCTTCCTCGACGCTGTGGGTGATGAAGAAGACGGTCTTGCCCGTGGTCTTCCAGATCTTCAGCAGTTCCTCCTGCAAATGCTCCCTGGTCAGGGCATCGAGGGCGCCGAACGGCTCGTCCATCAGCAGGATTCGCGGATCGTTCGCCAGGACGCGCGCGATGGCCACTCGCTGTTGCATGCCCCCCGACAACTCATACGGCGCCTTGTGGCGAAATTCCCAAAGCCTCACCAGGCGGAGGTGAGACTCTGCCAGCTCCCGGCGCCGGTCCTTCTGGATTCCGCGCATCTTCGGGCCGAACGCGACGTTTTCTTCGACCGTGAGCCAGGGGTAGAGGGCGGGCTGCTGGAACACGACCCCCCGCTGGTGGTCCGGCCGCTCGATCGGACTTCCATCCAACCGGACGCTCCCCTCGGTCGGCGGGATGAAGCCCGCAATGATCCGGAGCAGCGTCGTCTTCCCGCAGCCGGAAGGTCCCACGACGCAGACCAGCTCCCCCTCCTCGATGATCAGGTCCACCTGCTCCAGCGCCGCGACCGGCCCATCCCGGGAAGCATACTCCACGGTGACGTCACGGATCTCCAGAATCGGCCGCGTCACGGCTTCCCCCGTTTACTTCACGGCCCCTTCGAGGTAGGAGGGGTTCACGGCCTTCTCGATGCCGCCGAGGGTCGCCGCCGAGCGGATGGTCTTTTGCTCCAGCAGAAAGTCCGCCGTGTCCTTGAGCGCCTTGGCCAGGGCGCCCCGTTTGACCGAGGTCCCCAGGTACTTGTCCGAAAGCTGCTCCTTGCCGTTGAGCATGAGCAGGGTCTTCATCTGCCTTCCGGCCTCGGCCTCGGGAATCTGGAATTCCTTGGCGACGGCTTTCGCGGCCGCCGCGGGATCCTTCCGGTAGAAATCCACGGCCCGCGACAGGGTCCGGAGATACTTGACCACCAGAGCCGGATATTTCTCCGCGAATCCCTTTCGAACCACCGCCACGTCCGCCGTGAGGAAGCCTTTTTCCGCCAACGCCCGGCTCGACAGGATGATCTCCCCTCCAGCCTCCACCATCTTGATCAGGGTCGGCTCCCAGACGAAGCCCGCGTCGAGATCGCCACGCTGCCACGCGGCCAGCATGTCGGGAGGCTGCATGTCCAGGATGGTGGCCTTCTTGGGATCCACGCCGAAGACCTTGAACGCCACCAGGAGATGATAGTGGGTGGTGGAGCCGAAGGGAGCCGCGACCTTCTTCCCCACGAGATCCTTCACGGCCTTGATCCCTTTCCCCTTCTTGACCACCAGGGCCTCGTTTTCCGCAATGACGTCGTAGAGCCAGATGACCTCATAGGGGACTCCCGCCGAGATGCCCGCCGCGGCGGGGCTCGAGCCGACGAGGCCGATGTCGATGCTCCCGGCCGCCATGGCCGTGTTGACGTCGCGCCCCGAATCGAACTGCTTCCAGTCGATCTTGACCCCCAGCTCCTTCTCGTGCCAGCCCAGGGCCTTGGCGATGATC
>JACQWA010000117.1 GCA_016209425.1 Candidatus Rokuibacteriota bacterium | reverse complement strand
CGGACGAGCGCCGACTCCCCCAGTCCCAGCTCGGTGCGGAACTGACGCGCCTCCTCGGGGGGGAGCTGGGCCAGGTCCCCCTCGAGCTTTCCGTCCACGGTCACCACCGGCGCTCCCCCGGCGACGGCCTCGAGTTGCTCGGCGAGGGCCAGGCTCCCCGGATCGGCGCGGTCAACGTTGGCGACGTAGCACGTCGGCTTGGAAGTCAGAAGTCCCAGCTCGCGGATGAGCGCGGCTTGCACGACTGCGGTCTCCAGGTTCCGGAGGGGGGTGGCTCGCGCCAGGGCCTCCCGGCAGCGCTCGAGGAGGGCGAGCTCCCCGCGGGTGGCTTTGGGTTCGGCGCGCGCGGCCCGCGTGACCTTCTCGAGCCGGCGCTCCACGACCTCGAGGTCGGCCAGGAGCAGCTCGGTGTTGACGATGCCAACGTCGCGAGGGGGGTCCGGCTCCCCGCCCACATGCGGGATCTCGGCCGACCGAAAGCAGCGGACGATGTGGGCCAGCGCCTCGACGGCGCGGATGTGGGAGAGGAACTGGTTGCCGAGCCCCTCGCCGCGGCTGGCGCCCTCGACCAGGCCGGCGATGTCCATGACCTCGAGGTGGGTGGGGGTGACCTTGGCCGGCCGGAGCGCGGCGGCGAGCCGGTCCAGGCGCTCATCCGGGACCGGCACTACGCCCTTTCGCGGGTCCAGCGTTGAGAACGGGTACGGGGCGATCAGGGTCACGGCGCCCGTCAGAGCGGTGAAGAGCGTGGACTTTCCCGCGTTGGGGAGGCCGACCAGCCCGCAGGTGAAGCCCAACGCCGCTCAGCGGAAGAGCGGGGCCAGGACCAGGGAGACCACCGACATGAGCTTGATCAGGATGTTCATGGAGGGGCCGGAGGTGTCCTTGAACGGATCGCCCACGGTGTCGCCGACCACCGCGGCCTTGTGGGCGTCGGAGCCCTTCCCGCCGAGGTGGCCCTCCTCGATGTACTTCTTGGCGTTGTCCCAGGCGCCGCCACTGTTGGCCATGAAGAGCGCCAGGAACACTCCCATCAGCGTGGCGCCGGCGAGGAACCCGCCCAGCGCTTCTTTGCCGAGGGCGACCCCGATCACGGGTGGGAGCACGACGGCCGAGAGCCCGGGAACGATCATCTCCTTTAGGGCGGCGCCCGTGGCGATCGCCACGCAGCGCGCGGTGTCGGCCTTGGCCGTGCCCTCCATGAGCCCCGGGATCTCGCGGAACTGGCGGCGCACCTCCTGCACCATGCCGAACGCGGCGCGCCCGACGGCCTTCATCGTCAGCGCGGCGATCATCATGGGCATGATGCCACCCAGGAAGAGACCGATCACCGCCCGCGATTCCGTGAGATCGATGGTCTGGAGCCCCACGCTCTGGGTGTAGGCCGCGTAGAGCGCGAGCGCCGTGAGGGCCGCCGAGCCGATGGCGAACCCTTTGCCGATGGCCGCGGTGGTGTTGCCGAGGGCGTCCAGCCGATCGGTGATTTTTCGCGTCTCCGGCCCCAGATGGGCCATCTCCGCGATCCCCCCCGCATTGTCAGCCACGGGGCCGTAGGCGTCCACGCTCATCGTGATTCCGATGGTGGCGAGCATCCCGACCCCGGCCAGCGCGATGCCGTACAGGCCCTGCGTGTGGAAGGCGACGAAAATGGCGGCGCAGATGGCGATGACGGGAAGCGCGGTGGACTCGAGTCCGACCGCGAAGCCTGAGATGATGTTCGTAGCCGTTCCCGTCTGGCACGCTTCCGCGATCCCGACCACGCGCTTCCCGGACGTGTACAGCTCCGTCAGGTAGCCGATGATCGCGCCGGCCACCAGGCCTGACAGCACCGCCCAGAACGGGCCCATGCCCGCGCCGAGGAGGTGCACGACGCCGTAGCTCAGGACGATCAGGATCGCCCCGGCGATGAGCGTCGCGTTGCGGAGCGCGGCCTGGGGATCCATGCGCTGGAGGAGTCCCATGGAGAGCACGCCGACGGCCGAGGCGCAGAGCCCGGCCATGACCACCACGATGGGAAGCAGCATCCAGCGCTCGGGGTTCGGCAGGGTGGCGCCGATGGCGATGGCCGCCACGACGGAGCCCACGTACGACTCGAAGAGGTCGGCGCCCATGCCCGCCACATCGCCCACGTTATCCCCCACGTTATCCGCGATCACGGCGGGGTTCCGGGGGTCGTCCTCGGGGATTCCCGCCTCGATCTTCCCCACGAGATCGGCCCCTACGTCAGCCGACTTGGTGTAGATTCCGCCCCCGACGCGGGCGAAGAGGGCGATGGAGGAAGCGCCCATGGCGAAGCCGTTGATCACGAGGGGGTTCCCGAAGACCCAGTAAAAGATCCCGAGGCCCAGGATCCCCAGGCTCGCGATCGTGAGTCCCATGACCGAACCGCCGAAGAAGGCCACCGACAGCGCCTTGTCGCGCCCAACCGACCGGGCCGCTTGGGCCGTGCGCACGTTGGCTTTGGTGGCGGCCTTCATGCCGATGAAGCCGGCCAGCATGGAGCAGATGGCGCCCGACACGAACGCCAGCGCCGTGAACCGTCCAATGCCGAGCGCCAGCAGTACGGCGACGACCACGACGAACCAGACGAGGATCGAATACTCCTTCTTGAGGAAGGCCATGGCGCCGGTCTGAATGGAATCGGCGATCTCGGTCATCAGGCCGCTACCCGGCGGCTGGGCGACGACATACCGGTAGATGCCAAACGCCATCGCAAGCCCGAGGATGCCGAGGAGCGGCGCAAGGGGAATCCAGGGCATTCGGCGCCTCCTATCGATCCGGTCGATGTTGACTTTCGACCAGCGTGAGCACGTGCAGGGCGGCCTCGGCGCAGGCCGCCTCGACGCGCGGCAGCTCGTCGGGGAGAAAGGGAGAGAGGACGTGGTCGACTACCGCGTCTTTCCCCTCCGGACGGCCGATTCCCACCTTGACGCGTCGCAGCTGGTCGGTGCCGAGGGTCTCGATGACGGAGCGCACGCCCTTGTGGCCGCCGTGGCTCCCCTTCATCCGCACGCGGACCTTGCCGAGCGGCAGGTCCAGGTCGTCGTAGACCAGAATCAGATCCGCGGGCGCGAGGCCGAGGCGCGAGAGCAGCCGCGCCAGGGCAGGGCCGGTCACGTTCATGAACCCGGCGGGCTTGATGAGGAAGAGAGCTTCGCCGCGCCAGCGGCCCCGCACCACCTGGCTCGGGCCCTCCCGGCTCCAGCGCTTTCGGAGACTTTTGGCCAGGTGGTCCACCACCCGCTGGCCCACGTTGTGGCGCGTGCCCCGGTATTCCGGGCCTGGATTGCCGAGCCCCACCACCGCCTGGGCCACGCGGCGTGACCTCGGCTACTTCTTCGGCTCTTTCTTCGACTCCGGCTTGGACTCCGCGGCCTCGGCCTCTTCGGCCCTGGGCTTGCGCTCGGTGAGCACCTCGGGCTCGGCCGGCGCAGCCTCCACGGCGGCCGCTGCGGGCGCCGCCACTTCTTCAGCCATGGGCGGGGACACGGTGACCACGGCCTGGCCGGGATCGTTCAGAATCCGGACGGCCTCGGGCGGCGTCAGCATGGAGACCGTCAGCACGTCGCCGATCTTGAGGCCGGAAACATCCACGGTGATCCGCTCGGGAATCAGCCGTGGCAGGCAGGAAACCTGGACCTCGCGCAGGATCATGGCGAGGATCCCGCCCTGGTCCTTCACGCCCTCAGCTTCTCCCTGGGACTGGACCGGCACGCCCACGGTGATGGGCCGGTCCATCGAGACCTCCTGGAGGTCCACGTGAATGAGCTTTTCGGTGACCGGGTCGAACTGCATGTCGCGGATGATGGCGGCGCGGGCACTGTCGCTCCCCTCCTCGAATTTGAGGTTCAGGAGGGTGGCGCTCCCCTCGCGCCCGTGGATCACCTTGAGGACGTCGCGGGCATCCACCGTGAGCGCCTCGGGCGCATTGCCTCCGTACAGCACGGCGGGAACCAGGCCCTGACGTCGGAGGTGCTTGGCGGCCTGCTTGCCGGTCGCCTCCCGCTTCGTGATCTTCAGCTCGCGAAACTCCATGACGTGCTCGCCTCCCTCGGAAGATTACACAAAGAGCGTCGAAACGGATTCTTCGTCGTGAATGCGCCGAATGGCTTCGGCGAGGAGCGGGGCGACCGTGAGGACTGCGATCTTCTTGATGCGTTTCTCCGGGCTGAGAGGGATCGAGTTGGTCACGACGACCTCTTCGAGCGGGGAGCGCTCAATGCGCTCGATCGCGGGGCCCGAGAGCACGGCGTGAACGCCGCAGGCCAGGATCCGCCGGGCGCCCTCGCGCTCGAGCGCTTCCACGGCCTGGAGCATGGTCCCTCCGGTGTCGATCATGTCGTCGATGATGACCACGTCCTTGCCCTTGACCTCGCCGATCAGGTGCATGAAGACCGAGATGTTGGCCCCCTCCCGCCGCTTGTCGATGATGGCCAGTCCCGCCCGGACCCGCTTGGCGATGGCCCGGGCGCGCTCGACGCCCCCCGCGTCGGGGGCGACCATCACGGGATCGGTGAGGTCTTTCTTGCCGAGGTAGTCGATGATCACCGGGGCGGCGAAGAGGTGGTCCACCGGGATGTCGAAGAAGCCCTGGATCTGGCCCGCGTGAAGATCCAGCGCGAGCATCCGCTGGCAGCCGGCGGCGGTGATCAGGTCCGCCACCAGCTTGGCCGTGATCGGCACCCGCGGTTGCACCTTCCGGTCCTGGCGGGCGTAGCCGTAGTAGGGAAGGACCGCCGTGATCCGCCGGGCCGAGGCCCGCTTGAGGGCATCGATCATCACCAGGAGTTCCATCAGGTTGTCGTTCACCGGCGGGCAGGTCGGCTGGATCACGAAGACGTCGGCGCCCCGCACGTTTTCGTTGATCTGAACGAAAACCTCGCCGTCCGAAAAGCGGGAGACCTCCGCATCGGCCAGCGACAGGCGGAGGTCCCGGGCGATCTCTTCGGCCAGCGGCCGGTTGGCGTTGCCGGTGAGGAGCTTCAGCTCGTAGGCCATAATTCCTCCGACCCTCGCCACGTGAAGCGGCGAGGGTGCCCGCTAGGGTACGTCGGAAATGGTTGGGGCGGGAGGATTCGAACCCCCGAATACGGGATCCAAAGTCCCGCGCCTTACCCCTTGGCCACGCCCCAACAAACAATCATCTCCCCCTCATTTCACCGCTCGGATCGCCGGTGCCGCAAGTGTCCGCACGGCCCACGCCGACCACGCCGTGGTGGTCACGCGGCTCCGGAGCTGGCGCGCGTGCTCCGCCGACCGGGCGAGCGCGAGCACCGTGGGCCCGCTCCCCGACATCACGCTCCCCAGCGCTCCGGCGCCGAGGAGCGCCCGCTTGATCCGGCTGATCTCGGGATACGCCGGCCCCACCACGACCTCGAGAGCATTGTACAGGCAGGCGGCCACGCGTGACGAATCGCGCGAGGCCAGCGCCCGGATCAGGGCGCCCGTTCTCGCCCCATCGTCCCTCAACCCCGGCGGCACGCGGCCATAGACCTCCCGTGTCGAGAGCGGGAAGCGGGGCTTCACCAGCACCAATGACATCGCGGGGGCCGCGGGGAGCGGCCTGAGCCGCTCGCCACGTCCGGTGGCCAGCGCCCGACCCCCGTGGAGAAAGAACGGGACATCCATCCCGAGCTCGGCCGCCATCTCGGCGAGGCGCTCGCCGCCCCAGCCGAGGCCCCACAGCTGCGCCAGCCCCCAGAGTGTGGCCGCGGCGTCGCTGGAGCCTCCCCCCAGCCCGGCGGCCACGGGAATTTGCTTGTCGAGCGTGATCCTGGCCCCCCGGCTGACCCCCGCGGCCTCCCTGATCAGCCTCGCGGCCCTCACCACCAGGTTCGCCTCATCCGTGGGGAGGTCGGGATCGCTGGTCCTGAGGGTGAGGGCCTCGTCCTCTTCCAGGACCAGTCGGTCGAACAGGTCGACCGCCTGGAGGACGGTGGAGAGCTCGTGGTAGCCGTCTGGCCGCTTCCCCAGGACCTCGAGCACCAAATTCACTTTAGCCGAGGTCCGAAGCGTCAGCGACCGGGCCGCTCTCGACCGTCTCGACAAGGCATAAAACCGTATCATGCCCCGTCGGCGGATGTCAACGGAACCGTTGGATTTTTACGTGTTCCGGGATCCTCAGGGTGAAGAGGTCGGGGGAGAGCCCTGTTCCGAGCTGGGGCTCCCGGTACTGGACCGACACCGTGAGCGGCGAGTCGAGGGCGGTCAGCGTGAGCGCGGCCGGGAGATCGGCACTGTCGCCGCCGGCGTATGTGATTCTGGCGTGGTGCTTCGCGCCGGACAGCTCGATCTGTCGCACCACGCCGGTCTCAGGGTCAACCCAGATTCGCTGAACCCCGGCCCCCCCGGTCAGCGTGATCGAGGGCCCCAGCCCATCGGCCGGCATGAGCTCGGCGGAATACGGCTCCTTGATCGGAAGCACGTGGCCGACCAGGAGCCCGACCAGCTCGTCCGGTTCGAGGGCAAAGCCGAGCCATTGCTCGGTGGCCTTGGCTGAGGCCGGGCCGATTGCCGCGCGGTTGTCGGCCACCCGGTAGAGGGTGACGGTCTCGGCGTTGCCCGCCAGGAGGAGGAACGGCTGCCCCCACGGTGTGAGCGCCTCGAAGCGGAACGAGGCCGGGGCTCTGAGAAGGAGGACTCCCGAGAGGCGCTGGACCCGGTCGTCGCGGCGGATGGTGATGTCGGCAAGGGTTCGGAGGTCGTCGAACTGCTGCCAGCGGCGGTGGAGGAGATCGATCAGGCGAAGGGCCTCCGGGGCGAGCGGCCCGCGGGATGGCGGCAGGGCGGCGCACCCCGCGGCCAGGAGCCCCGCCGCGGCCAGAAGCGCTGCGCCGCGGCTAAGGCTGGGCCTTGGACCGCTCACCCTTGACTCTGAGAAGCTTGTCCCGGGTCTCCTGGAGTTTCTGCTTCACCGCCTCGTTGGCGGGATCCAGCCGGAGCGACTTCTCCCAGGCGGTGAGCGCCTCCTCTGGGAGGCCGTTTTTCATGTACGCATCGCCCAGGTGGTCGAAGATCACCGGGTCTTCCTTGGCCCGCTCGACCGCCCGCTTGAGCTCCCGCAGCGCTTCGGGATAGCGCCCCTGCTGGTAGAAGGCCCAGCCGAGGCTGTCGATGAAGTAGCCGTTCTCCGGCTCGAACTCGAGCGCCTTGGAGATGAGCGTGACGGCCTCGTCCAGGTTGATCCCCTTCTCCGCGTACATGTAGCCCACATAGTTGTAGGCCTCGGCGTGCTTCGGGTCGAGCGCGATCACCCGCCGGAAGGCACGGATCGCGTCCTCGAAGCGCTGTTGCTTCTCGAACACCACGCCGAGCTGGAAGTGGAGCTCCTTGCTCTTGTCGTCGATGGAGAGCCCTTCCTGGAGCGTGCTCACCGCCCGGTCGTACTGCTGGGCCCGGAAGTACGCGGTGCCGAGATAGAGGAAGAGCTCCGGACGCCGCGGCTCCAGGTTCACCGCCTCCTGAAGGATCCCGATGGCCTCGGGGTAGCGCTTCGCGCGGCCGTGGAGGAAACCCAGCTGGACCCGGGCGTCGATGGAGCGGGGGTCGGCGCTGAGGATGCGCTCCAGCTGGAGGCGCGCCTCGGCGTCCTTGCCCGCGTCCATGTAGGTGGTGGCCAGGAAGTAGCGGGCGCGCAGGTTGTTCGGCTCAAGGCTCAGCACCCGGGTGAACGCCTCGGCGGCTCTCTCCCAGGCCTTCTGCTCGTAATAGATCGCGCCGAGCTTCATCCAGATCCGCGGGTCTCGGGGCGCCAGGGCCGCGAGGGCTTCGATCTCCTGTTGGGCCTCCTGGAACTTGCCGAGGCGGATCAACAGATCGCCCAGCCGCTCCACGAAGGTGGGGTTGTTGGGGTTGGCCTCAATCGCGCGCCGATAGACCTTGATGGCCTCTTCGGGCTGGTGGCGGGTTTCGTAGACGTAGCCGAGGGCCGTCCAGGCTCCGTCGTGGTCCGGGTCCAGCTCGACGGCCCTCGTCAGGCGTGCGACGGCCTCGTCCCACGCCTCCGTTTCGATGGCGAGCCGACCCAGCAGGAAGTGGGCTTGCGCCTGGTTCGGGCTGAGCTGGACCAGCTGCAGGAGCACCGCCCGAGCCCGGTCGTGAGCCCGCTGTTCCACATGGTAGCGCGCCAGCGTGAGGTAGCCTTCGGGGGCCTGCGGATTCAGCGCGATGACCTTCTGCAACTCTGCCTCGGCCTCCGCATACCGCTTCTGGCCCCGGTAGATCTCCCCCAGCGTCAAATGAACGCCGATCTCGTTCGGTGCGAGCGCGGCCGCCTTGCGCCCGGCCTCGATGGCCTCCTCGGGGGCGTCGCTCTTGGAGAGCCAGATGGCCAGCTGGGTCCAGAGGGAGGGCGTCGTCGGATCTCGTTTGATCGCCTCTCTGAGTTCCGCGATGGCTTCCTTCAGGCGGCCGGCCTGGGCGTGCAGCTGGGCCAGGGCATAGTGAAAGTAAGCCTCGGCGGAGAGGTCGCCGGCCACGGGGCGCGTGACAGGCGGATTAGGCGGCTGGGCGTCCACGACCGGAGCCAGGCTGGTGCAGCCGGTCAGGCTCACCAGGACTGGAAGCACGAGGGCCGCGAGCCGGGTCATGGCTGGCCCCGCGTGAGCCGGCGGAACAGGGCGTCCTTGACGAGGAGACGTCGGACCGTGTCGGCCAGCATCGGCTCGCGGATCTGGCCGGCGGCCTGCGCCACCCATGCCTCCTCCTCGGGAGTCAGCGGATCGGGGGGAGTCAGCGCGTCGTCCCGGCGGGGCAGGCGCCGGTCTGGAGCTTCGGGCTCCCGCGGGGGCGCTCCGAGGGTGAAGCGAAGCGCCCGGATGGATTCGACGCCGCAGCGCCCTTGAAGGCGGGAGAGAAGCTCGGCCTCGCGCAGCGTCAGCTCTTGAAGCCAGGGGGAATTGTCGACAACCACGGTGAGAGTCCCTCCGTGGAGGTCCCCCGGCTGAGAGCGCCGGGAGATCTGCGGGCCCACGAGACTCGGCCAGTCGCGCCGGATGGCGAGGGCGAGGAGCCGGTCGGCGAGCGGTGGAAATGCGGCGGTCAGCAGTGCGCCGACCGGCGTCGGAGTGGAAGCGTCTCTACGGGTCATCAGTGGTCCCTATGATAGCGCGCCACGCCCCTTCGCGCCAGCGACATGCTCTGGTCTTTTTTCGGCTCGGGGTTTATAGTGGCCCTACCATGGCGCGCCCGAGACGCGGCGATACCCTGTCACTGACCGTGGACGACCTCGCCTTTGGCGGCGAAGGCGTCGGCCGGGCGGACGGCTACGTCGTGTTTGTCCGCGGAGGACTGCCCGGCGATCGCCTCCGGGTCCGTCTCACAGAGGCGCGCGCTCGCTACGGCAGGGGCGTGATCGAGGCCGTTCTGGAACCCTCGCCCGATCGCGTTGAGGCACCCTGCCCTTACTTCGGCCCCTGCGGCGGCTGCCGCCTCCAGCATCTGGCCTATCCCGCCCAGCTCCGGCTGAAAGCCAAGCAGGTGGCCGACTGTCTGACGCGAATCGCCGGGGTCACGGAGGTCCCCATCCGGCCGATCATCGGCGCCCCGGAGCTGTACGGCTACCGGAACAAGATGGAATTCACGGTGGCCGGCGCCGAGCCGTCCTCTCCGCGGGCGGTGGTGGTCGGCCTTCACGAGGCGGATCGCTACGACGTGGTGCTGGACATCGATCGCTGCCTGCTCCAGTCGGAGGCGATGAACGAGCTGCTCGCCGAGGCGCGGGCCTTCTTCGCCGAGCGGAAGCTCCCCGTGTACGAGCAGGAGAGCGGGGAGGGCCTGCTGCGCTTCCTCGTGCTCCGCGAGGGTAAACGCACCGGCGAGGCGATGGTGAACGTGGTGACCTCCGCCCCGCAGGTGAGCGAGCTGGCCCCGCTGGCCGAGCGCCTGCGCCGTCGCGTGGCCCAGACCGCCAGCGTCATCCTGAACGTCAATCCCAAGAAGGCGAGCGTGGCCGTCGGGGTGGAGGAGCACCTGCTGGCCGGCCGTGACCACATCCGCGAGGCCCTCGGCGGGCTCGTGTTTCAGATCTCGGCGAACTCGTTCTTCCAGACCAACACGCTCCAGGCGGAGCGGCTGTTCGGGCTGGTGGAGGAGTCCACGGAACTGACCGGGACGGAGACCGTGCTGGATCTCTATTCGGGCACCGGCGCCATCACCCTGCTTCTGGCGCGTCGCTGCCGCTGGGTCTACGGGATCGAGGTGTCCCCGGCCGCGGTGGACGACGCCCAACGAAACGCCAAGGCCAACGGGATCGACAACTGTACCTTTCTGGCCGGGGAGGTGCGGGCGGTGCTGCCCCAGCTCATCAGCCGCGGGATCCGGGCGGAGGTGGCGGTGGCCGACCCCCCCCGCGCCGGCTTCCATCCCAAGGCGCTTCGGGGGCTCCTGACGCTGGGGCCCCGGCGGATTGTCTACGTGTCCTGCAATCCGGCCACGCTGGCTCGGGATCTGGGGGAACTCGCGCGGGGCGGCTACCGGGTCGAGTGGGTCCAGCCGCTCGATATGTTTCCCCACACGCCACACATCGAGGCGATGGCGCGGCTCCAGCGAGGCTGAGCTGCCCCTCACCCTGCCTCTCCCCGCGGGGGAGAGGAGAAGAGGTGAGGGGGCCTAGGGTTCGCGGAGCTTCAAGATCTGGTCGTGCTGGCGGACCCGCTCTCGGACCTTCACGGCCACCTCGGTCCCCTGCTCAGCGCGCTCGATCCGCTGGTGCTCCAGCTGCAGGGATTCCACCGTCTGCGTGAAGTCGGTGGTGTGGCCGTGGATCCGGATCCGGTCGCCGACCTGAAGCGGGCCGTCCGTGAGGTGGATGGCCGCCACGCCGATCTTCGCGTAGTACCCGACGACGCTCCCGACTTTCTCCTCCGTTGGCATGGCTCGCTCCTTCACCTGGGGCCGGCCCCTCATTCGGGGCTGGTTGCTTGCGGGTAAGGCTGAGTATACAATCGAGCCCGTCGCTGGGCCAGGACTGATGAAGACCTTTCTCATCCGGCGCTTCCTCCAGTCGCTGCTCGTGCTCTTCGGCGTGTCCGCCATCGTCTTTCTCATCCTCCACCTCACGGGGGACCCGACGCTGCTCCTCCTGCCGCCCGATGCCACCGCCGAGGAGATTGCGCGCTTTCGCCAGGTCATGGGCTTCAACGATCCCGTGGTCGTCCAGTACGTGCGCTTCTTGAGGGGCGCGGTGCAGGGGAATTTCGGCGAGTCCCTGCGCCACGGGGAGCCGGCCCTCGACCTGGTGGTCGAACGGCTGCCCGCGACGCTCGAGCTCTCGGCCGCCGCCCTCCTGATCGCTCTCTGCGTGGCGATTCCTTCCGGAATCTTGTCCGCGGTCAAGCGCAATACCCTCCTGGACTACGTCTCGACCGTGGTCGCGCTTCTGGGCCAGTCCATGCCGACCTTCTGGCTCGGGATCATGCTGATCCTGGTCTTTTCGGTCCAGTTCAACCTCTTCCCGTCGTCGGGGCGCGGCGATCTGATGCACCTGGTCCTCCCCGCAATCACCCTGGGCCTCTTCACGACCGCCCGCATCACCCGCCTGACCCGCTCGGGCATGCTCGAGGTCCTCGGGCAGGACTACATCCGCACCGCTCGGGCCAAGGGGGTGGGCGAGCCCCCTGTTGTCTGGAAGCACGCGCTGAAGAACGCCTCGATCCCCATCGTGACGATCGTCGGGATCGAGCTGGGGACGCTCCTGGGCGGGGCCGTGATCACGGAGACGATCTTCGCCTGGCCGGGGGTCGGCAGGCTCTCGGTCCAGGCGATCTACAACCGGGACTTCCCGGTGGTGCAGGCGGCGGTCTTTCTGCTCGCCACCACCTTCGTGCTCGTGAACCTCCTGGTGGACGTGGTCTACACGTATCTTGACCCTCGCATCCGGTTCCGGTGAACCACCAGGAAGCCGCGGGCTCCCTCGTCCTCATTCGCCCGACGCCGTGGAGCGAGCGCGAGTGGTTCGCGCTCCTGGTGCGCCTGGTCCGCCGGCGGACCGCGCTCTTCGGCCTCGCCGTGGTCGTCTTCGTCGTGGGGGCAGCCCTCCTCGCGCCGCTGATCTCTCCGTTCGACCCCCTGGCGCAGGACATCACGCAGCGGCTCCGTCCCCCGGGGTGGCAGGATGCCTTGGGGAGTGTCCACCCGCTGGGGACGGATCACCTCGGGCGGGACATCCTGGCCCGGAGCATCTACGGCGCCCGGATCGCGCTCCTGGTCGGCTGTGCCGCGGTGGCCATCTCGGGGGCCCTGGGGATGGCGATCGGGCTCGTCTCGGGCTACTTCGGCGGGCGGATCGACGATCTCTTCATGCGCCTCGCCGATGTCCAGCTGGCGTTCCCGTTCATCCTGCTGGCGATCGCCGTGATCGGCGTGCTCGGCCCCAGCCTCCAGAACATCATCGTGGTGATCGGCGTGTCGAGCTGGGTCGTGTACGCGCGAGTTGTGAGGGGAGAGGTCCTCTCCCTGCGCGAGAGGGAATTCGTCCAGGCCGCGATCGCGCTGGGGAGCCGGGACGGGCGGGTGCTGGTCCGTCATGTGCTGCCCAACGCCTTCACGCCGTGGCTCGTCGTGGCCACCCTGGACATGGCGCGAGTGATCGTCGTGGAATCGGCCCTGTCGTTCCTCGGCCTGGGCGTCCAGCCTCCGACACCAACCTGGGGGGGGATGCTGGCGGACGGGCGAGTGTATCTCACCACGGCGTGGTGGCTCGCCACCTTTCCGGGGCTCGCGATCCTCTTCACGGTTCTCGGGATCAACCTGCTCGGCGACGGGTTGCGCGATACGCTGGATCCGCGCCTGAAACTGTGAATGCGACCGGCGCTTGTTCGAGCGCCGGCTTGGCCGGCGCAATCTCCGGGGGGAGGCCTCGGAAGGGGGGCGGAGCCCCCCTCCGAGAGGGCGACGGGTTGCGCGATACGCTGGATCCGCGCCTGAAACTGTAGAGGGGAACATGGACCCACTGATCCTCAGCGGCGCGATGCTCGTCGACGGGAGTGGGACCGAGCCCGTCAGGGGCATGGCGGTGGTGGTCGAGGGGACGCGCATCAGGGCGGTGGTCGCCGAGGGCGCCGCGCCGCCCGGAACCCTGCTTCGCCTGGACGGGCTGACGCTCTTGCCCGGGCTCATCAACTGCCACGTCCATCTGTGTCTTGGGGGAGAAGCTGACCCCCTGAGCCCGCTCCGGGAGGAGCCGCCCGCGCTCACGGCGATCAAGGCGACGGTGCGGGCGCGGCAGACCATCGAGGCGGGAGTGACGACGGTGCGGGATCTGGGGGGGCGGGAGTACTGCGAGTTCGCCGTCCGGCGCGCTATTGCCGAAGGGTTGATCCCCGGGCCGCGGATCCGCGCGGCGGGCCGCGGGATCTGCATGACCGGCGGGCACGGCTGGTGGTTCGGCCGCGAGGCCGACGGTCCCCACGAGGTGCGGAAGGCCGTGAGGGAGCAGCTCAAGGCCGGCGCCGACGTCATCAAGATCTTCGCCACGGGTGGTGTGATGACCCCGGGGGTGGAACCCGGAGCGTCCCAGCTCACGCCGGACGAGATCCGGGCGGCCATCGAAGAGGCGACGAAGGCGGGCCGCCGCGTGGCGGCGCACGCCCAGGCCACCCAGGGGATCGCCCATTGCGTCGAGGCCGGGATCACCTCCATCGAGCACGGGATCTTCCTGACCGAAGACCTCGTGGCGCGGATGAAGCGG
>JACQWA010000014.1 GCA_016209425.1 Candidatus Rokuibacteriota bacterium | reverse complement strand
CATCCGGCCCTCACTGCGGCCGCCGCGCTCGGCCTGACCGTCCTGACCACGGTCGTGATTCTCGCGTTCCTGGGGAAGTTCCCGCCCGCGCCCCGGGGAGCGGGGCGAGCGGGGGCCGTCTTCTACGTCGTGGCCTACCACTACGGCTACGCGTTCTACGACCGGAACTTCAGCGAAGTCGAGGCGATGGAGGTGAAGGAGGGCGAACCGGTCACGCTCTACATCGTGCCGTCCCAGGCGTTGCCCCGCGAGGTGGCCCTCGAGTACGCCGAGCGGACGCTCGCAGCGCCCATCGGCGGCCTCGCGCCGGGGGATCCCAGGATCCGGCAGAAGATCCTGGAGGATTTCGCCCTCGGAAACGTCGAGCACATCATCGGCATCAGCGGGCTTCCCGTCTACGTCACGACGAACGTCACGGCGGCCCTGAACGGCCGGCCCTTCAGAGAAGGCGGCCCGCCGACCCTCCGTGAGGCCGTCGAGCGCGGCGACCCGACCATCAAGACCGTCACCTTCACCGCCAAACGGGTGGGCGCCTTCGATGTGCTCTGCGTGGACTCGGGCATGGACGGAGCCGGCACCTGCGGCTGGGGCCACAAGTGGATGGTCGCCAAAGGCGCCTTCATCGTCCGGAGGTGAGCCGAACCTGGCACTGAGGCGTTGTCGCCTCACCTTCGCCCCGCCACGTCAGCGTAACTTGCTAATTCGCCTATTTTTTCCCCTGGCACTCCGGTTGCACTTTCTGGCGAGCAGGGGGGTCAAATGATCCGGGTCCGCTTTCACGGACGGGGCGGCCAGGGGATGAAGACGGCCAGCCGCATCGTCGGGACGGCTGCGCTCCTCGACGGCTTCATTGCCCAGGATTCGCCGGTCTACGGGGCCGAGCGGCGCGGGGCGCCCATGGTTGCCTCCGTTCGGATTGCGGAGGCCCCGATCTTCGAGCGCGGGGTGATCCCCGCGCCCGACTTGGTCGTCGTCGCCGATGACACGCTCCTCGACGACCCGGCCGTCCAGCCCCTCGCCGGCCTCCCCCCGACGGGGGGGCTCCTGATGGCCACCGCCCACTCGGAGGAGGAGGCGCGTCGGCACACGGGACACCCGGGGGCCCTCGTGGCGCGCGACTTCCTCACCCTCGCCCTCGAGCAGGTGGGGAGCGCGGCGGGAGTCTCGGCGGCCCTGGCCTCGGCGGCCTGTGCGATGCTCGGGCTTTCCGGCCCTGCGGTCGTCGCGGCGATCGGCACAGAGCTTGAAGCGATCGGCCTGTCCCCCGACTCAATCCGGGCCAACCTCCGCCTTGCCGAAAGCGCGCGGGCCGGCATTCAGCGGGTCGAGCTTCCCGTGAGATCGCTCGCCGCGCCCAGGGCCGGCTCGCCGGTCGTCGATGTGGCCTATGCGCCCCCCGAGGTGGGGACGCCCAGCGTGACGGCGAGACCCAACACGCCGCTCAGGAGGACCGGCAACTGGCGGGTCTTCAGGCCGGTGATCGACCCGGCCAAGTGCACCCAGTGCTGGGTCTGCTTCGTCCGCTGCCCGGAGGGGGCCATCGAGCTGGACGCCGAGGAAAACCCCCACCTGGACTACGAGGTCTGCAAGGGATGCCTCATCTGCGTCGAGGAGTGTCCCACCGGCGCCATCGCCAAGGTCCGGGAGATGCGCGAGTGGGCCCCGTCGGAGGTGACCCGATGAAGCAGATGCTGACCGGCAACACGGCGGCGGCCTGGGGCGCCCGGCTTGCCGACGTGGACTATATCCCTGCGTTCCCGATCACGCCCCAGACCGAGATCATCGAAACCCTGGCCCAGTGGGCGGCCGCCGGGGAGATCCCCGCCCGGTTCGTGACGCTGGACTCCGAACACTCGATGCTGACGGCGGGCGGCGCCGCCGCCGCGGCGGGGGCCCGCGTCTTCACCGCGACCTCGAGCCAGGGGCTCCTCTACGGCTTCGAGCTGCTCTACACGGTGGCGGGCTGGCGGGTCCCCTTCGTCCTCGTCAACGTGTCGCGGGGGCTCGCCTCGCCGATCACGCTCGAACCGGACCACAACGACGTCCTGGCCGCCCGCGACAGCGGCTGCCTCCAGATCCATGCGGAGACCTGTCAGGAGGTGTTCGACTCGATCCTCATGGCCTATCGGATCGCCGAGGACCCGCGCGTGCTCCTGCCCGTCATTGTCAATCTGGACGGCTTCAGCCTCTCGTTCACCCGCGAGCCGGTCGAGCTCCCGGCTGTCGCCGCCGCGTCGATCTACCTCGGCGAGTATGCCCCTGGGCACGCCTGGATCCGTGGCGAGCGCCCGATGGCCCAGGGCGTGGCGGTGCTGGGCGGGGCGGTCTACTCGTACTTCAGGTATCAGATGCAGCTCGCGGCTGAGAACGCGCTCACCGTCCACGAAGAGGCGGCCGCCGCGTTCGAGACGATGTTCGGGCGCCGCTACGGCCTGGTGGACGGATACCGGCTGGACGACGCCGAACTGGTGCTGGTCATGTCCAACTCCTTCGCCACCAAGGGGCGGGCGGCTGTGGACCTCGCGCGCAGCGAAGGCGTGAGGCTCGGCCTCCTCCGGCTCAGACTGCTCCGGCCGTTCCCGCGGGAAGCGATCCGTCGGGCGCTCGCCGGGCGACGGGCGGTGGCCGTCATCGACCAGAACCTCTCGATCGGCCTGGGCGGGATCACGGTCGGCGAGGTCGCCCACGCGCTCTATGCCGAGCGGGACCGCCCCCCGCTCCTCTCGTACGTGGGAGGGCTGGGCGGGAAGGAGATCAGCGACCAGGAGTTCCGGCGGATTGTCTCGGACCTCATGCTGGCCGCCGCCACGGGCGAGACGCCGCCGCCCCGGCTCCTCTTCACGGCGGCCGAGGCCAGGCAGATGCAGACGCTCCTCAGCATCGCGGGCAAGGAGGGCGCCGGATGAGCCGGGAGCTGGCCGCCTACCGGAATCTGAAGGATATCTCGCGCGAGGAGTTCATCCTGCCGGGAACCTCCGTCTGCGGCGGCTGCGGCGGGATGGAGGCCCTTCGCCTGGCCGCGAAGGTGCTGGGCGACCGTGTGGTGTACGTCAACGCGGCCGGATGCTTCACGCTGCTCGCCGTCTTCCCGTACACGCCGTTCCGCGGCTCGTGGCTCTACACCACGATGGGGAGCGCCCCGGCCGGGGCCCAGGGGGTGCGCGATGCCCTCGACGTGCTGATCGCGCGTGGCAAGGTGCGGCCGGAGGACGACGTCCAGGTGGTCGTGGTCGCGGGGGACGGCGCCACCTACGACATGGCGCTCTCATCCACTTCCGGCGCCATCTGGCGGAACCTCGACTTCTGGTACTTCTGCTACGATAACGAGTCGTACGGCAACACCGGGGCGCAGGCATCCAGCGCCACGCCGTACGGGGCGCGCACCCCGACCACTCTCGGGGCGGAGCGGCGCAAAGACCTCTTCGAGATCTGGCGCGCCCACCGGCCCGCCTATCTCGCGACCGTGTCGCCGCGCTATCCCGTGGACCTTTCCCGTAAATTTGAAAAGGCCAAGCGCTTCAAGGGCCCGAAGCTCTTCCTGGCGGCGGCGCCGTGCCCGACGGGCTGGGAATTCGACCCGGCGAAGACCCTCGACTACGGGCGCCTTCAGGTGGAAACGGGACTGTTCCCCCTGAAGGAGGCGGTCGGCGACGGGCCGGTGGTGCACACCTACGCCCCCGCGAAGCGGCGGCCCGTGGAGGAATACCTGAGGGGCCAGGGCCGCTTCCGCCACCTCTTCGAGCCGGTGAAGCAGGCGGCCCTCATCGCGCGGATCCAGGAGGACGTGGACCGCTACTGGGCGCGGGTGGAGGCCTGATTGTCCGGACGGACGAGGTGGTTCTCCTGCTTCAGGGCGTCGACCAGGTCGAGGACGGCCTTCTTGCCGTCGCCGAAGTACCTCAGGGTAGTGTCGGCGGCGAAGAGCGGGTTCGGGATCCCGGCGAAGCCAGGGGAAAGGCTCCGCTTGATCACGATGACCGTGCGCGCCTTGTCCACGTCCAGGATCGGCATGCCGGCGATGGGGCTCTTCGGGTCGGTACGGGCCAGCGGGTTCACCACGTCGTTGGCGCCGATGACGATGACGGCGTCGGTCTGAGCGAACGACGGGTTGATGGCGTCCATCTCCTTGACCTTGTCGTAGGGGATGTCGGCCTCGGCGAGGAGGACGTTCATGTGGCCGGGCATGCGCCCCGCCACGGGGTGGACGCCGAACTCGACCTCCGCCCCGCGCGACTCGAGGAGGTTCGCGAGGTCGCGCACGGCGTGCTGGGCCTGGGAGACGGCCATTCCGTAGCCGGGAACGATCACCACGCGCCGCGCCGACGCCAGGACCATCGCGATCACTTCCGCCGAGGCCGCCTTCACGCGACCGGCGTAGACCGCGTCGGCGGCGGCGCCCGTCACGATCTCCGCCCCCACCCCGCCGAAGAGGACGTTGCCCAGCGAGCGGTTCATAGCTCGGCACATGATCTCCGACAGGATGATCCCCGAGGCGCCCACGAGGGAGCCGGCGATGATGAGCATGTTGTTGTCGAGGACGAAGCCGGTGGCGCAGGCGGCGAGCCCCGAGTAGGAGTTGAGGAGGCAGATGACCACGGGCATGTCGGCGCCCCCGACGGGGATGACGCTCGTCACGCCCAGGATGGCGGAGAAGACGACGATCGCCCAGTAGAGCCAGACCAGGTCGGGCCGGGCGACGAGCCCGGCGCCCAGGAGGAGGGAGATCGCGAGCAGCGCGACGTTGACGGCCTGCCGGCCCCCGAAGAGGATGGGACGGCCGGGGAGGATCTCCTCCAGCTTGGCGAAGGCGACCAGGCTCCCCCAGAAGGTGACGGCGCCGATGATCCCCGACGCGACCGTCGCCACGGTGAACTGGTTGGAGGGCATCCGGCCCCGGGCCAGCTCTTCGAAGAGCGCCGCCCCCGCGACGAGCGTAGAAGCGGCCCCTCCGAAGCCGTTGAGGAGCGCCACCATCTGCGGCATGGCGGTCATCCGGATCTTGAGCGCGAGGAGCGCGCCGACGACCGAGCCCACCGCGAGGCCCGCGAAAATCACCCCGTAGCGCTGGACGCCCTGGCTCCAGTCGAGGAGCAGGAGCGTCGCGACCACGGCAATGAGCATGCCGACTGAGCCCATGAGGTTGGCGCGCACGGCCGTCCGGGGGTGGCTCAGCCCCTTGAAGGTCAGGATGAAGAGGACCGAGGCCACCAGGTAGGAGAGGTTGACCAGGGCCAGGCGCACGGCTACTTCCGCTTGAACATCCTGAGCATGCGGTGCGTGACGAGGAACCCGCCGACCACGTTGATCGTGGCGAAGACCACCGCCAGGAAGCCGAGGACCGTGGTGAGCGTGGTGAGCTGGAGCCCCGCTGAGAGGATCGCGCCGACGAGGGTGATGCCCGAGATGGCGTTGGACCCCGAGGTCAGCGGCGTGTGGAGCGTGGGTGGGACTTTGGTGATGACCTCGAAGCCCACGAACATCGCCAGCAGGAAAACCGTCAGCGTGATCGCCAGTGCTTCCATCATGATCCTCCTCGAGCCGAGGTGGAAGGCCTGAGCTAGCCTTTGGCCGCCAGGGCGTCGCGGACGCGGGGGTGGACCACCTCGCCCCCGCGCGTCAGCAGCGTCTCGCGCGTGATCTCGTCCTCCAGGTCGACCCGGATCTTGCCGTCCTTCAGGAGGTGGAGGAAGAAGGCGGTGAGGGTTCGGGCGTACATCTGGCTGGCGTGATATGGGACGGTCCCCGCCAGGTTCACGGCGCCGACGATCGTCACGCCGTGCCTGACCACGGTCTCTTCGGCGCCGGTCAGCTCGCAGTTGCCGCCCCGCTCGGCGGCCAGGTCCACGATCACCGAGCCGGGCGCCATGGCACGGACCATGTCCGCCGTGATGAGGACCGGGGCCTTCCTGCCGGGGACGGCGGCGGTGGTGATCACCACATCGCTCTCCGCGACGGTGCGCGCCAGAAGCTCCTGCTGCCGCCGGTAGAACAACGCGTCCTGGGCTCTGGCGTACCCGCCGGCGTCCTCGGCGTCGGCGGCCTCGAGGGGCAGCTCGACGAACCGGGCGCCCAGGCTCAGGACGTGCTCCTTGGCCGCGGGACGGACATCGTACGCCGACACCACCGCCCCGAGTTTCCGGGCCGTGGCGATAGCCTGGAGCCCCGCCACCCCTGCTCCGATGACGAGCACGCGCGCGGGCGTGACGGTGCCGGCCGCGGTCATCAGCATCGGGAACATGCGGGGGAGGGTCGCGGCGGCGAGCAGGACGGCCTTATAGCCGGCCACCGTGGACATGGCGGAGAGGGCGTCCATGCTCTGGGCCCGGCTGATGCGGGGCATCAGCTCGACGGCGAAGGCGATGGCGCCCGTCGCCGCAATTTCCCTCACCGTCTCCGGCGATCCGAGGGGCCGGAGGAAGCCGATGAGGACCTGGTCGCGGCGCAGAAGTGGGAGGTCGGCCCGCCCGGTCCTGTCGTTGGCGCCGTGGCAGAGGACCTGGAAGACGGCGTCCGCCGCGGCGAAGACCTCCGCGCGAGAGGGGGCGAGCCGCGCGCCCTTGTCGGCGTAGAGCGCGTCGGGGTAGCCCGCCGCCGCGCCGGCGCCGGACTCCACGAGCACCTCGTAGCCGGCGCCGGCGAGGGCCGGGATGACGGCGGGCACCAGGGCAACGCGCCGCTCTCCGGGGAAGGACTCCTTTGGAACGCCGACGATCATGGGCTCTCTATCCTATCGAGCGCGCCCATGGTCGGCAATGGGGCGATGGTGTCCCACCAACCGGCGCCGCCGTCCCCTAACCAGGCGAACTACCGTCGTTTGGCGCTGGCATCGCCATTGCACCTGTGCTGACCGGACATGGCTCAGCTTTCGTCCAACGCTCTGCGAGTTCTCGAGGCCCGCTATCTGCGGCGTGACGCAGCCCGCCGGGTGGTCGAGACCCCGGACGAGCTTTTCCTCCGGGTGGCCCGAGCCGTCGCCCAGGCGGAGCTGTTGCTCGGGACGGCGCGCGATGCCGATAGCTGGCAGGAAGTGTTCGGCGGCCTCCTCACCTCGCTCGATTTCCTGCCGAACTCCCCGGCGCTGATGAACGCCGGGACACCGCTGGGCCAGCTCAGCGCCTGCTTCGTCCTCCCCGTGGAGGACACAATGGAAGGGATCTTCGACGCGCTGCGCGCCATGGCCCTGGTCCAGCGGACGGGAGGCGGGACCGGGTTTTCCTTCTCCCGCCTCCGGCCCCGTGGCGAGGTGGTCGCCTCGACCGGCGGGGAGGCCTCGGGCCCCGTCTCGTTCATGCGGGTCTTCGACTGCGCCACGGAGAACATCAAGCAGGGCGGGCGACGGCGCGGCGCGAACATGGGACTGCTCCGGGTGGATCACCCGGACATCCTGGAGTTCGTCGACGCCAAGCTGGACGGGCGGACCCTCCAGAACTTTAACCTGTCGGTGGGGGTCACCGACCGCTTCATGGAGGCCGTCGAGGCCGGCGAGTCGTATGAGTTCGTCCATCCCGGGAGCGGCCGGGTGGTCAACCGGGTCAGGGCGCGGGAGGTGTTCGATCGCATCGTGGACGCGGCCTGGCGGACCGGCGATCCGGGCCTCCTCTTCCTGGATGCCGTGAACCGCGCCAATCCGACCCCGGCACTCGGCCAGCTCGAGACCACCAATCCCTGCGGCGAGGTCCCGCTCCTGCCCTACGAGAGCTGCGTCCTGGGCTCGATCAACCTGGCCAACATGGTCAGGACGGAAGGCGCGGAGCCGGAGGTGGATTGGGAGCGGCTCTGTCACGCCGTTCACGCCGGGGTGCGCTTTCTGGACGACGTGATCGAGGTGAACCGCGAGCCCTTGCCGGAGATCGGCGAGATGACGCGGGGCAACCGCAAGATCGGCCTGGGCGTCATGGGGTTCGCCGAGAGCCTGATCCTCCTGGGGGTCTCCTCTGACTCGGAGGAGGCCATCGCCTGGGCCGACCGGCTGATGGCGTTCATCTCCGAAGAGGCCTCAAAGGCCTCGCGGGAACTCGCCGAGCGCCGCGGCGTGTTCCCCAACTGGAGCCGGAGTGTCTACGCGGCCAGCGGGGAACGGATGCGCAATGCCACCCGGCTCTCGGTGGCGCCGACCGGCACCATCAGCATCATCGCGGGGACC
This sequence comes from Candidatus Rokuibacteriota bacterium, assembly GCA_016209425.1. Lineage (GTDB taxonomy): Bacteria > Methylomirabilota > Methylomirabilia > Rokubacteriales > CSP1-6 > JACQWA01. Next base: position 6,006 of record JACQWA010000014.1, on the reverse strand, counting down.
AGCGGCGGCATCGAGCCGCTGTTCGCCCTCGCCTACCGCCGGGCGCACACGCTGGGCGGTGAGCCGCTGACGGAGATCAACCCCATCTTCCGTCGCTACGCGGAGGCGCATCGGTTGAACGGGGAGCGCCTGCTCGAGGAGATCCTGGCCAGAGGACACCTCCGGGGCGTTGCCGGCATCCCCGAGGCGGTGCGGCGGCTCTTCGTGACGGCCAGCGAGATCTCGCCGCGCCGCCACCTCCTGCTCCAGCAGGCGTTCCAGCGCCACGTGGACAATGCCGTGTCCAAGACCATCAATCTCCCGGAGGAGTCGGACCCGGAGGAGGTGGCTCACGCCTACCTGGAGGCCTGGCGGCTCGGGCTCAAGGGGATCACGATCTTCCGCTCCGGCTCGAAGGACGCCCAGGTCCTCACCCTCGGGGCGGGTGAGGAGGCGACGAGCCGGGAATTCTTCGCCAAGTGCGATCCGGGCGCCTGCCGGCTCTGACCGTCGCGCCCGAGCTGACCAAGCGCTACGTCGGGCTGGTGCTGGGCCCCCTCCTCTTCCTGGGTCAGCAACACGGCGACGACGGCGATGATGCTTCCCGTCGGCCTCGGCATCCTGAGCGCCCTGGGGCTGGCCACTCCCCGGCCTTCGGCCGGGGGTCCGCCGGGGGGGAGCCGGTTCCCGGTCGGGCTCTTGCTGATGCTGACCTGGTCGTCGTCCGTCGCCGTCGGGATCCCGGTGGGATCGCCGCCCAACCTGATCGCGATCGGGATGATCCGCGAGCTGACGGACCGGCGCCTGTCCTTTTTCGATTGGGTCGCCGTCACCATGCCCCTGACTGTGCTGATGCTGATCCTTGCCTGGCTCATCCTGCGCGCCCGTTACACCAGAGCCCAGGACACGGCGGGAGAGATTCAGCGGTATGTGGCCGAGGAGCGCCAGAAGCTGGGCCCCTGGAGCCGGGCCGAGATCAACGTGTCCCTCGTGTTTGTCCTGGCCGCGATCCTCTGGATGCTCCCGGGCGCCGTCGCCCTGATCTCCTCGCCCCACGCCCCGCTCCCCCGGTTTTTCGAGGCTCACCTCCCCGAATCCGTGATCGCGTTGACCGCGGCGATTCTCCTCTTCGCGCTTCCGACGGATCTCAAGCGCGGGGAGTTCACGATCGGGTGGCGGCAGGCCGCGCGGATCGACTGGGGAACGATCCTGTTGTTCGGCGGGGGCCTGGCGCTGGGGCGCCTCATGTTCGACACGAAGCTCGCCGAGGCGATCGGGGCCCGGATGGTCCGCACGGCGGGGGCGGAGAGCCTCTGGGCGTTGACGGCGGTCGCCATCGTGATCGGCGTGGTTCTCTCGGAGGTGTCGTCGAACACCGCATCGGCCAGCATGGTGATCCCCGTGGTGATCGCGCTGGCTCAGAGCGCCGGGGTCAGCCCGATCCCCCCGGCGTTGGGGGCGGCGCTGGGAGCGAGCTTCGGGTTCATGCTGCCCGTCTCGACTCCCCCGAACGCGATCATCTACGGCTCAGGCCTGGTTCCCCTCCCGGAGATGATCAAGGCCGGGTTCTGGCTCGACCTGACGGGCGCCGTCCTGATCTGGCTGGGCCTGCGGGTCTTCTGCCCCCTCTTCGGCGTGATGTAAGGTGCGGCCTGGCGTCGATCTCTTCGGAATTCATTCACTGGTCAAAAGGCGACTCAGCAGATCCTAACCCGACGGGGAAGCGGTCCGAGATCGCCGGCACTCAGCGGCTATCGAGGTAATTTTTCAGATCCCGGTAGAAATTTTCATGCGGCCCGACGTCCAGGACCTCGATGACGTTCCGTTTCTCGTCGAACTGGTAGGCGACGAGGAGTTGTTGTGAGCCGGCTTTGAATTTGACCACCCGAACGCCTTTGAGGGCCCCTACCTTTGGCTCCCCCAGAAGGGGGTTCTCCCGGATCTTCTTGACCTCCTCGTCGACTTGGAGCTGGACGGCGTCCGGGAGTCGCCGTTTGGACTTCCCAAACCGGGGAGCTTGGAAAACTTGGCGGTCGGGTCTGGCCCTTTCCCGGGGCGGCGGCCTATCGGGCACGCGGCTCCTCGAGGACCCCCCACTCATAGGGCTGGCCGAGACCGGCCTTCAGCTCTTCCTTGGCCTCGAGGATCCCCTCGATCATCGAAAGGGGCAGATCGGGATTGTCCGCCGCGATCATCCCCAACCGGGCGTAGTACTTCAGCTGCCCCGACAGGGACCGGGCCTGGGCCCGGGCGCGGACCTCCAGAAGCCGGAGAAGCCACGCCTCGTCGCGGCCGAATCGAACCGGGATCGGCGTGGGCTCCTTCTTACCCTTCTTGGCGGTCGCGGTCGCCATCGGCACACCTCCTCTTGGGTGACTACATTGTAGTCATCCCTGGTTGCTTGTCAAGATGGGCTTGATAATCAAGGCCCCACTCTCAGCCATCCTCGATCCGGCGTGGAGCGACGGGCACCGCAGCGGGGAGGACGAGGCGGCGATAGACCTCGGCACCGGTGCCGAACTCGGGAAGTTCGAGAGCGCGGCGGCCCTCGTCGAGCGCCGCGTGGGGCCGGTGCCGGAGCCGCTGCTGTTCGGCCCGGTCCGGGGCCTGGCCGGCGGAGCGTCAGCGGGGCGCGCCAGGCCCGGCCGGCGGCTTCTGGAACCCCGTGGGCCGCCCGAGGCTTCGCTCCGGGAAGAGCTCCGCAAGGGCGTGCTCGAAGTCCTCGGGGAGGACCATCCGGTCCTCGTCGCCACCGGCATCCACGACGCGCAGCAGCGCGTTCCGCCCCGCCGCGGTGCAGAGCCCTCTGAGGTCCGCGCCGCGGGCGCCCTCCGTGCCGCCGGCGATCCGGGCCAGGTCCACCGCCGGGGCCAGGCGCATCTTCTTCGTGAAGAGCCGCAGCATCGCCAGCCGGCCCGCCTGGTCGGGCAGCCCGATCTCGATGCTCTCGCCGAGCCGACCCGGCCGGAGGACCGCCTCGTCCACCAGGTCCGGCCGGTTGGTGGCGCCGATGACGAACACCCGTTTCGTCGCGGCGATTGATCGTGAAGAACGCGGCGTCGGTCTGGGAGGCCAGGACCCGGGCGATGGTGGTCTTGCCGGTGCCGGGCGGGCCGTGCAGCAGCGCCCCCGTCGGGAGGTCCACGCCGAGCTCGTCGGCCAGCTGGGGGTTCTCGATGAACCGCTCGATGGACTGGAGCTTGCGCCTGGTGGCCTCGGGCAGGATCAGGTCGTCCCAGCCGAGCGGGGCGCCCCCGTACCGGTCCTCGGCGATCCGCTCCTGGAGCGCGCGCTGGAAATGGCCGTCGGAGATCGGCGCGTCGGCCTCCAGCGCGGCCATGGCCGCCGCGTCCACCACGTGCCGGATCTGGGCCGCCGAGAAGCCCTCCATCTGCTGGGCGAGGCGGCCCGGGTCCACCGACCGGTCGTATCCGAGCTGCTCGAGCACGTTGCTCGCCACGTAGGCGCCCTGGAACACCGCGTTGAGCGTGTTGAGGTACGCATGGGTGTTGCGGAGGTCTTCGGTCAGCTCAGCGGCCATCAGCCCTCCCAGCCCCGGCGCTTCAGCCAGATCGCCGGAGCGTAGAAAAGGGAGTCCCCGCGTGGCGCGCACCACGGGGAGTTCCCCGCCTCACCGTCCGGCGGCGGGGAGGACGAGGCGGCGATAGACCTCGGCCCCGGTGCCGAACTCGGGAAGGTTCGAGGACACCGCGGCCAGGCGGCGCACAAACTCTTCCTCGAGACCGTGGAACCCGAGGCTCTTGGCGAGCTCCATCGCCCGCGCCGCATACTTCATCACCTGGACCGCCTCGAGGCCCGAGATGTCGTCGAAGAACCAGCCGCAGGAGGTATACATGAGGAGGCGCTGACGCTCCATCTCGAGGAGCCTCCACATCTCCCGCTGGCGGGCGGCCTTGGGCGAATCGCGCTGGTGACGCGCGAGGAAGGCCCTCCGGGCCTCATCCGAGCGGTCGAGGAGGAGATGGATGTACCCGTCTCTGGCTTCCCACGGGTCCCGCAGCAGTTTTTTCGCGCGCAGCTCGTAGAACGGGTCGAGCTGGTCCCTGAGCCAGTCCATCGCCTCCCGCAGAGGACCCCGCCAGCGCCGGTGCCAGTCGGGATGGCCCACCCGGCAGCCGCAGTCCGCCCGCCAGCGCTCGACCCCGTGGGCGCAGCTCCAGGAGGTGCGCTCGACGATCTCCACTTCGTGCGTCGGGAGGTGGGCCTCGAGGAAGACGCCGTAGTTCGTCAGCGTCACCTCGGATTCCCGCTCGATGGCCTCCAGGGCCTCCGCCAAAGCCCGGTCGCCCCCGCGCGTGTGGTGGCCGTAGGACTCGCCGTCGGTGGCGATGTTCACGAGCTGAGGCCGGTCGCGCGCGACTGAGAATCCCGAAAGCAGCCGCTCCTTCAGCGTCTCGACGTCCGCCGCGGCGCCCTCGAAGGCGATCGCCCGCGCGATGGGGGCATCGTAGAAGAAGAGCGCGAGGCTCCGGCCCGGCGCAGGGGTGCAGCGGTAGGCCAGGGTCGGATCGATACGCCCGCCGTCCACGTCGTCCCAGTCCCCGTTTCCGAGTGGGCGGACGCGTCGGGCCTGCCACGGGGCGAGGATCGTGAACTTGATCCCGGCCTCCGCGAGCACCGCCAGCGTCTCGCGGTCCGCCGCCGTCTCCGGGAGCCACATGCCCTCGGGCTCCCGCCCGAAACGGTGGCGGAAGTCCGCAATCCCCCAGCGCACCTGCGTGACCTTGTCGCGCCAGATCGCCAGCGGCATGATCACGTGGTTGTAGGCCTGGGCCAGGGCGTTGCCGTGCCCGCCGCGCTCGGCGCGGCTCGCGCGATCCGCGTCGAGGATGCCCGCATAGGGCTCGGGATGGTGCTCCTCGAGCCAGCCCAGGAGCGTGGGGCCGAAGTTGAAGGAGATCTTCCGGAGGCTCCGGACGATGGGCGCGTAGCACTCCGCGGTGATGCGCTCGTTCCAGTCGTGATAAGGGGCCGCCCCCTCCTCCACCTCAACTTTCTCCGTCCACGGGTTCTCGCGCGGGGGCTGGTAGAAGTGGCCGTGGACGGTCAGGCACCTCACGGCTCGTCCCGGCTCCACAGGAGCTCGCGCCGGCCTCCGCGCGGGATCACCACCAGGCCGGAGGGGTCCACGTGGTGATGCTGGCGGTCGGCGGCCGGGTTCAGGCCGATCTCCCTGCCGGTGCCGATGATGTTGAAGCGGTCCACGATGACGCGGCGGAGATGGGCTCCCTTCCCCACCGAGGTGAAGTCCATGACGACGGAGTCCTCGATCACGGCCCCCTCGTTCACCCACACGCCCCGGCCCAGGATCGAGTTCCGGATCGTGGTGTGCTTGAGGAACGAGCCGGCGCCGACCAGGACGTTCTCGATCTGCCCCCCGACGATGCGGGCCGGCGGCCCCTGGTAGGGCCCCGTGAGGATGGGCCAGTGGCGGTTGTCCAGGTCCAGGCGCGGCTCCTCCCCCAGGAGGTCCATGTGCGCCCGCCAGTACGCCTCCAGGGTCCCCACGTCCCGCCAGTAGCCGGCCTCCTCGTAGGGCTTCAGTCCCGGGATCTCGTTTTGCTGGAAGTCGTAGGCGAAGACGCGGGCAGTCGGAAAGAGGGCGGGGATGATCGTCTTGCCGAAGTCGTGCTCGGTGTCGCGCTGGGCGTCGGCGAGCAGGGCCTCGACCAGGGTTTCCCGCGAGAAGAGATAATTTCCCATGCTGACGTACGCTCGGCTCGGGTCCCCCGGCATCGGGCGCGGGGCGGCGGGCTTCTCAACGAAGTCGAGGACCCGGCCCGTGGGGTCCACCTCGAGAACGCCGAACTCCGCGGCTTCGGTCACCGGGACCGGGCGCGCTGCGACGGTGACCTCAGCGCCGCGCTCCCGGTGGAAGGCCACCATCGGGTTCACGTCCATCCGGTAGATGTGATCGGCGCCGAAGACGGCGACGAGGTCGGGATTGAAATCGTCGACCAGGTTCAGGTTCTGGAGCACCGCGTCGGCGTTCCCCCGGTACCACAT
>JACQWA010000110.1 GCA_016209425.1 Candidatus Rokuibacteriota bacterium | reverse complement strand
CCCATGTGGTCGGGCACATCAACGGCGGGACCACCTCGATGAGCGAGCGCGAGATCGACTCGCTGGTCGCCACCGCGATGGCGCTCGAGATCGTCCACTGCGGCAACGGCAAGACCGCGCTCCATACGCTCCGCCGCGCGACGGAGGCCCGGGCGCTCCACCGGATCATCATCGGCAACGATGCCCCGTCCGGCACCGGGGTGGTGCCGCTCGGCATCCTCCGCGTCATCGCCCATCTCGCCTCGCTGGGCGAGGTCGCCGCCGAGGAGGCCATCTGCATGGCGACCGGGAACACGGCGCGGGTGTACCACCTGCCTGTGGGCGCGATTGCGCCGGGGCGAGAGGCCGATCTGTGCATCGTCGACGCGCCGACGGGGTCCGTGGGCAAGACGGCCCTCGCGGCCCTGAAGGCCGGGGACCTCTGCGGCATCTCGATGATCCTCATTGACGGGCAGATCAGGACCGGACGGAGCCGGAACACGCCACCGGCGGCGCGCGCCGCCGAGGTGGTCAAGGGCCAGGGGCCGTCCGCAGGAGGGCACTGATGAGAATCCGCAAGCTCGTGACGGTGACGGAGGAGATTCTCGAGGACGGGGGAAAGCCGGCGGCGCGGCCTGTTCGGAAGGTCGCCGCGGTGGCGGTGATCGAGAATCCGTTTGCGGGCCGCTTCGTGGAGGATTTGCAGGAGCTGATCAAGACGGGCGAGGAGCTCGGGGATCTGCTTGGGCGACGCGCGGCCGCCGCCCTGGGGGGGCCCGTGCACTCCTACGGCAAGGCGGCCGTGGTCGGGGAGAACGGCGAGTATGAGCATGCCGCGGCGATCCTTCATCCCACGCTCGGGGCGCCGTTCCGGGCCGCCGTCGGCGGGGGGAAAGCCATCATCCCCTCGGCCAAGAAGCTCGGCGGCCCGGGCACGCCCATCGACGTGCCGCTGCATTACAAGGACGCCGCCTTCGTGCGCACCCACTTCGACGCCATGGAGGTGCGACTCGTGGATGCGCCGAAGGCCAATGAGATCCTCGTCGTTGTCGCCGTCACCGACGGCGGGCGCCCGCACCCCCGCGTCGGCGGGCTGACGGTCGCCGAGGCGAAGAAGGAGGACGGCCTCCGCTAGGCGCGCCTTCGTCGCCCCGGCCGGCCTGCGATGGCCGGTCTCCGTCTGTCCAGGTCCCCATGACGCTGCTCATGGTAGGATACACGGTGTTCGGTCTCTGGCTTCTTTCCACGCCGTCCGTCGGATAGATCGCCAAAGGAGCGACGAGAGATGCGATTCGGTCTACGCCTCCCCAGCTTCGCCCTCGGCCCCAAGACGGCCTCGCTCCACGAGATGGGCACCTATCTCCGGCGCGCCGAGGATCTCGGCTTTGAGTGCGCGGTCAGCATCGACCACCTGCTGCTCACGCCGCCGGCGTACGCCTGCACGTGGCTCGAGCCCGTGGCGCTGCTGTCGGCGCTCGCCGGCGTGACCCGCACGATCCGGCTCGGCGCCATGGTCCTCGTGCTCCCGCTGCGGAACCCGGTGTACTTCGCCAAGGAGTGGGCCACGCTGGACGTCCTCTCGGGAGGGCGCTCGATCCTGGGAGTGGGCGTCGGCTGGCACGAGGAGGAGTTCGCCCTCATGGCCTCCCCCTACCGCGAGCGCGGACGGCGGATGGACGAGGGCCTGGAGATCGTGCGGGCGCTGTGGGCACGCGATCGCGTCACCTACCAGGGCCGCTTCTACCAGTTCAAGGACCTGACCATCGAGCCCAAGCCGCTCCAGCAGCCGCACCCGCCCATCTGGATCGGGGGCGGCAGCCAGCCGTTTGAGAAGGTGTACGGCCAGACGGTGACCAACATCGATCCGGTCTTGAAACGGATCGCCCGCTATGCGGACAGCTGGGTTCCGCATTCCTCCGCGACGCCCGAGATGGTGCGCGGCGACTGGGAAAAAATCCTGAGCTTCTCGGCCCAGGTCGGGCGGAAGACGCCGCTCCGCAAGGTCTACTCCAACTTCACCTACGTGCTCCGGCGGGGGGAACGCCCCGAGGCCGCGGCGCCGCACTTCAAGACGTTTTCCGGGATGGACCTGGACTACTGGCGCACCTACTACCTCCTGGGCGAGGCCGAGGAGCTGGTGGAGCGGATCCGCGCTCGGGTCGAGGCCTTGGGGGGAATGGACTGGGTGGTGCTGAACCCGCTGTCCTTCGACACGGAGCAGCTCGAGCGGCTGGCCACCGAGGTGCTCCCGCGTCTCGCCTGACGGATGAAAAAGATTCCCGCGCGCCGCCGGCTGACGGTCGGAGTCCGCGCCATCGAGGAACGCGGGCTTCCGCTCGTCAAGGAGCTGGCCAGGCTGGCCAGAGGGACGGACCCGCCGCCCGTCAAGCTGGAGGGGGCGTTGGACATTCTCTTCGGGGCCTTCGGCGCGGGCGACGAGCCATTCTGCGATCTCCTGCTGGAAGGGTGGCTGCGGGCGCGGCGGGATAAGCGCCTCAGATTGGCGATGGCGTGGCTCCGGGAGCAGCTCCGGTTGTCCGTCGAGGAGATCGTCGCCGAGGGCATCGCCGCGAGGGCGTTCAGGGCGGACCTGGATCCGGTCGTCTTCTCGGCGGTCTGTCTGGGCGCGGCGGAGGGATGCCTCCTCCAGTCAGCGTCCCAGGGCGGACCCGTCGCTCCCGACGAGCTGGTAAAAACCCTGCTCCGCCTCGCGGCCAGCCACGCTAAAATAGAGTAGGAGGGTCAGCCAACCGTGAAGGGACTCATCCTCTCCGGGGGTCGCGGCAGCCGGCTTCGCCCCATCACCTACACCCTCGCCAAGCAGCTGGTCCCCGTGGCGAACAAGCCGATCCTCTTCTACGGGATCGAGGCGCTGGCGGGCTCGGGGATCACCGATATCGGCATCGTGGTGGGGGACACCAAGCGGGAGATCATGGAGGCCGTGGGCGACGGCGGCCGCTTCGGCGTCTCGGTCACCTATCTCGAGCAGGAGGCCCCCCTCGGGCTCGCCCACGCCGTGCTGATCGCCGAGCGCTACCTGGGCCCCGATCCCTTTCTCATGTATCTGGGGGACAACCTGATCCGGGAGAAGCTGGCCGGCCTGGTGCGGCGCTTCGCGGAGGAGAAGCCGAACGCCCAGATCCTGCTGACGCGCGTGCCGAACCCCCAGGAGTTCGGCGTCGCCGAGCTGCGCGACGGCAAGATCGTCCGCCTCATCGAAAAGCCCAAGGTCCCGCCCTCGAACCTGGCGCTGGTCGGCGTGTACATGTTCGACCGGCACGTCTTCGACGCCGTGAAAGCCATCAAGCCATCCGGGCGCGGGGAGCTGGAGATTACCGACGCCATCCAGTGGCTGATCGATCGCGGGTTCACCGTGCGCCCCCATGTGATCGAGGGGTGGTGGAAGGACACCGGGAAGCTGGAAGACATGCTCGAGGCCAACCGCATCATCCTCGACACGATCGAGACGCGGGTGGATGGCGAGCTCGAGGCCGCCGAGCTGCACGGCAAGGTCATCGTCGAGGCCGGCGCGAAGATCGTCCGGAGCGTCGTCCGCGGCCCCGTCATCATCGGCAAGGGCGCCGTGATCGAAAACGCCTACATCGGTCCCTTCACCGCGATCGGCGACCAGGTGGTGATCCGGGGCAGCGAGGTCGAGCACTCGATTATCCTCGAGGGGTCCAGCATCACGGACGTGGGCGGGCGGATCGAGTCGAGCCTGGTGGGCAAGAACGTGACGATCAACCGCTCCGACTCGAAGCCCCGGTCCTACAACCTCATGCTGGGCGACCGCTCCCACGTCCGGCTCATCTGAACGTCCTGCACTCCCCCGCCCCTCCGGCTCCTCCGATTCGCGTCGTCCTTCGCGTCCCCCGGCCGGCGTCCATCGCTCGTTCGCCAGCCTGCGTCGGGCACCCTTCCGTGGCTCGCGGGGCGGGGATCCCCCTCCGGACTCTCCGTTGTGAGTCCATCCGCCTGAGCGGCTCGGTTATCCTTCGGTCCGGTTTCCCCTTCCCCGCTCGCTCACGGTGGGGACCCGCCCGCCTCCGGCAAGTGCTCGCTCGGATGGATCGCCGGCCGGGGCACCTACCGGGGCTTGAGCTCGATCCGGTAGCCATCCGGATCGCGCAGGTAGAGCGACGGCCCCTCCCCGAAGGCCCCGCGCCGGGTGACCACCTCCCCTTCCACGGTCACCCCCCGGGCCCGGAGGTCCGCGGCCAGCTGTTTCAGGTCGCCGCAGCGGATCGACAGGCAGAGGTGATCCATCCCGCCCTCGGGGCTCGGCGCGGGCGCCCGCGGGTCGAGAGGAAGCAGATCGATCAGCGCCCCGCCGAAGCGGAGCTGGACCAGGGAGAATTTCTCGTTGACGTGGTCCACGGTGCAGCCGAGCACGTCCGTATAGAAGCGCCGGGAAGCGGCCTGGTCCCTGACGCGCAGCACGACGTGATCCAACCCCAGCGGCTCGAAGCGGTGCGCCACGCGTTACCTCCCGGCCGGGGTCAGCAGCGTGTCCCAGTAGAGCTTCTCGTAGCCCTGGAGCAGCCGCGCGGCCCGCTTGATCAGCCGGGGGTCCGCCCCGCGCGCGAGGCCCGACTCGACCACGGCCAGGGCTCCCGCCTCGAACTCGGCGGGGGGGCTGGCGAAGAGATCGAAGAAGGCTGTCTCCGAGGCTTCCATCCCATAGCGCGCTCGCAAGGCGCGGCTCATCCTGCCGCAGTTGATCCCCCACGCCGCGAAATTCACGAGGAACCCGGCGGCCACCTCGGCGTCGGAGCCGTAGAGGGCGAGCCAGGCCATGTAGGCGGGATAGGCCTGAGCCCCGGGGTTCGGCTCGTAGGCCTGCAGGCGCGCGTCGTTCAGCCCCACCGCCCGGGCAAAGCCCCGGAGCGCGGCGAGCGCGGCCGCCTCGCCGGACAGCACGCCCTGGAAGAACGGGCCGCTCGGGGCGGCGCCGAACCGGTTCACCAGGAGCGCCACGCTCCTGAGATCGCTGCGGATGATGTGGTACTGTTCTCCGGCGAACATCGCCAACTGCGTCCGCTCCAGGCGCCCCGCGTCCAGCTCGTCGAGATAGGGGTGGCCGAGAATCTCCCGTTCCACCGGCTTCAGCTCCCGCTTGAGCCCACGGATGAGTTGGGCGGCCTTGGTCATCGGGTCACCTCTGGGCGCGAGCCGCCTCGAGACCGACCAGGAGGAGCCCCGCGAGGAGCGTCACCCCGTTGAGGACGACGGAGACGAGGTGAAGCCGGGCGAAGGCCCGGGCTTCAGGGGCCGCGCTCCCCGGCAGCGCCCCGGCACTCCTCATGGCCTGGCGTGCGGTCTCGATCTGGGGCAGGAGCACCAGCATCGCGTAGAAGGTCAGGATGAGCATGAGCAGCAGCAGGCTCAGCGTCCCCCACGGAGCCCGCCGCCCCCCGTCCCCGAGGATCTGCCCCGCCACGCCCGCCAGGCCCACCGCCCCCAGGACGATCCCGAAGAAGTAGTAGCGAGGGAAGACCGCCGTCACCAGCCGGCCCGCGCTCTCCCGGTCCAGCACCGAAAAGGCCTGAGGCGCCACGAAGAGCGAGAAGAAGGCCATGGCGCCGAGCCAGATGGAGACAGCCGAGATGGTTAAAATTTTCAGTGAGTTCACGTCTCTCTCTTTTTGAACTCCTTGAAAAACTCGAGGAGCAGCCCGTTCACGCGGGCAGGGGCCTCCTGCTGGACCCAGTGGCTCACCCCGGGGAGGGAGCGGATCGAGAACTTGCCGGAAAAGTGTTGTGTCATCCCCCGGGTGAGCTCCTTTCCCAGGAAGTGGTCGCGCTCGCCCCAGATGATCAGCGTGGGCGCCCCGATCTTTGGAAACTCCCGGACCGCTGGCTGAGGGCGCCGGAACATCGCCCGGTACCAGTTGATCGCCGCCGTCAGCGCCCCGGGTTTGGCGAAGGCCTCGGTATACGCCTTGAGATCTCCGGGCGTGAAGGTGCCGCGGCGCGCGGTGGCGTAGGCGAAGAGCTTCAGCAGGCGGAAATTATTCGCCGCGAGCAGCTGCTCCGGGAGCCCGGGGAGCTGGAAGAAGAACATGTACCAGCTCCGCTTCATCTGATCGAGGTTCTTGCCGCCGAACAGCGCGGGGCCGAACGCTGCCGGGTGGGGACAGTTCAACACCGCCAGCGCGCGCGTCATCTCGGGGTGGAGCATGGCGAACGCGTAGGCCGCCGCGCCGCCCCAATCGTGACCGACGACCAGCGCCCCCTCCTGGCCGAACGCGCGGATCAGCCCGGCCACGTCTTCCACGATCTCGCTGATCCGGTAGGCCTCGATCCCTTCCGGCTTGTCGGAGTCGTTGTACCCTCGGAGGTCGGGCGCCACGACGGTGAAGCCGGCGGCCGCCAGGGCCGGAATCTGGTGGCGCCACGAGTACCAGAACTCGGGGAAGCCGTGGAGGAGCAGCACCACCGGCCCCTCCCCCGCCGTCACGCAATGGAAGCGGAGGCCGTTGGCTTCGACGAAGCGGTGGCTCCAGGGTTCTTTCATGGCGGAAGTTCCCGCGGGCTTCGCACGCGTTCATGATGGGCAATCGCGGAAGGCAAGTCAAGGCAGGCCCGTTGACAGTGGCCGGTCGCGTCGGTAGAGTGAGGCCCGTGCGCCTGTCGGCTCTAGTCCTGCTGTTCCTTCTCGCCCCGGCGCCCGGCCACGCCCAGTCCGCGATGGACGAGGCGCGGGCGGTGATCGCGACCTACCATGAGGACCTTGCCCGGCTGGACCGGACCCGGGACCTCCTGGAGAAGTCTCTCAAAACCGATTCCCAGGTGGAGGCGATGATTCTCCTCTCGCGGATCTACTACCTCTGGGGAGATGTGCGGGCCAGGGACGCGGACGAAAAGCTCGAGGCGTTCGACCGGGGCCGCCAGCTGGGCCAGCGGGCCGTGGAGCTGGCGCCCCAAAACCCGGAGGCCCACTTCTGGTATGCGACGAATACCGCCAAGTGGGGCCAGACCAAAGGCGTGCTCCGTTCCCTGTTCCTCCTTCCTACGGTCCGCGAGGAGCTGGACATCATCTTCACCCTGGCCCCCAAGCACCCGGGCGCTCTCGCGCTGGCCGGCAATGTCAACCTGGAGGTTCCGGCGCTCTTCGGCGGAAGCATCGACAAGGCCGAGGAGCAATTCCGAAAGGGGTTGGAGCTCGACCCCAAAGCCACCGGGATCCGGGTGGACCTGGCCCGGGCGCTCATCAAGCGGGGAAAGTACGCCGAGGCCCGGAAGGAACTCCGGCGCGTCCTGG
>JACQWA010000113.1 GCA_016209425.1 Candidatus Rokuibacteriota bacterium | reverse complement strand
GGTAGAAGATCGGGTCCGCCGGCGACGCGGGGTCGTATGTTGTCCGCTCCCCGAACTGGTCGACCGTGATCCACGCCACGCTGACCCCGTGGGCGGAAAGCACGCGGCTCTTCAGGGACTCCTCGCTCGGCAGCGACTCCACGTCGCAGAGCCGCGGCCCGTAGTAGACCGATACGAGGTCGGCGTCGATGACGAGCTGCGGCGCCAGCGGCGGCCCCACGCTCTCCAGATGTCGCTTCGCCGCCTCGCCCATCCAGAACTGGCCGGCGTCGTAGAGGTCACCCCACACCTCCACGAAGAGGCCCGGCGCGACGCGCTTCCGGCGGCGGGCAATTTCCGCGCCGTCGGCCACGAGATAGAGCTTCCCCACCTCAGGCCCCGAACTCCATCGAACAGTTACTCACGGGTGGCCCACGGTGCCGGGCTGAGAACCGAGCAGATCAAGGACGCAAGGAGGAGCCCACCGCAGGCGTACTCCCCGTACGTTGAGGATGGGCGACGACTGAGGACGCCGAGATGCGACGGGTATCGGCACGGCACTAGGCCCCGAACTCGATCTCGCGCCCCACCGACTGAGCACGGGCCAGCTGGAGCAGCCGCGAGCCCACCGCCACGTCCTGCATGGCGAGCCCCTGCGATTCGAAGATCGTAATGGCCTCGGCGGATTGACGCCGAGGTCCCAGCCCCGCGACGACCTCGCCGAGCTCATGGACCTGCTCCCACGCGACCACCCCTTGCTTCACCGGTTCGACGAGGTCCCCGCACTCGATCTCGGCCTGCTCCCGCGAGTCCGCCACCACCAGGGCGGCGCGCCGGAAGGCCTCCACGTCCAGCTCGGCGCGGTCGAGGGCGTTGGACCCGGCGGCGTTGACGTGAGCGCCCGGCTCGATCCAGCCGCCGTTCAGCACCGGGGTCTTCGAGTTGGTGATGGTCACGAGGATGGAGGCGCCGCGCGCGGCCTCCTCCGGGCGCTCCACGGCGAGGACGGGGACCTTCAGGCGATCCGCCACGGCCTTCGCGAACCCCTGCCGCCGGTCGACGTTCCGGCCATACACCTGGATCCGCCGGATCTCCCGCACGGCGCAGATTGCCTCGAGCTGGGTCTCAGCCTGATAGCCGGTCCCGTAGCACCCAACCACGTCGGCGTCTGAACGCGCCAGGTACTTCGTGGCCACGCCACTGGCAGCGCCGGTGCGGATCTGGCCCAGCCGGTCGGCCTCGAAGATCCCGACGAGTTCACCGGTCTCAGTCCTGAACAGGAGCACCACGAAGCGCACCCGCCCCTGGACCACCGTGTAGGCCTTCAGCCCCATGGCCCCCGCTTCCGGCACCGACGCCGGCATCACCTGGAGGAGACCTCGGGGGGCGCGGAGCCTCACCCGGGGGCAATTGACGGTCTGCCCGGTGGCTTGCCAGCGGAAGACCGACTCCACGGTCTCCAGCGCCAGCGACATCGGCAGGAGGCGAGCCACCTCGGATTCGGTCAGGAGACGAACCATCCCCATCTCAGCCCCCTCGGGGGAAACGCGGCATCACGCCCCAGTCGAAGGTCCACGGCGCATCCTTGCCGAGCGCCACGATGGCGCCACGCGCGCCGCCGACCGCGGCGGCAAACCTCCCCAAATCCCGCCCCTCCAGCTTCTTGCCCTCCACCTTGGCCATCCCTTCCTCGAGAAGCATGAGCGCGCCGTCGAGGTTATGGTTCGCGAGATGCTGGAATCCCACCGCGATCTGGATCAGCCCCTGCAGCGCTTCGCGCGCGGCGCCGTCCGCCCGCATCCAATACGGCTCCAGAAGTTCGTGCACTTCGAAGAAGAGACGGGCATCAAAGAGGTCAGCGGCCTCGTCGAGAACGTCCGCCAGCCCAGGGTCTCGCCCCGCCAGCGGCCGGTCGCGGACAACTTCCCAGGCCCGGACCGTTCGCTCGCAGAACTCGTCCTCAAAGCGGCGGTAGGCCCCTTTGAGGGCCAGCCGGCCGGCCCTGTTGTCGAACAGCTCGAGGGGAAACTCGGCAGGCACCCCGGGGGACGCCATCAAGCGCTCCGGCTCGTGACAGAACCGAACGAGCATGGAGAGCACGGTCCGGGCCGTCGGGTCGTGCAGGGAATCCAGGATCAATTCAGCCAGGCGGTTTCTCAGGGGGAGCGGCAGGGTCACCGTCGGCCCGACAGGCTCCTGAGCGTTGTCCGAATCTGGTTCAAGTGGTTCAGGTCGTGCTCGGCCAGGTGTGCCACCAGCTGGTCGAGGCGGATCGGCCCCGCCTCAGAGTGGACCCCCACCCGGCGCCGCCGGGCCGGAGCCAGCGATCGAAGGATCCGCAGGTTGGAGTCCCGGACGGCCCGAAACGTATCGAAGAGCGCCCGGGGATCCAACCGGGGATACCGAAGCGCCCGAGCCCAGGCCTCCTGGTCAAAGGCAGTGAGGACGGGTCGCGGCTCCGACACGATCTTTCGAATCCGAAATCCCCACGCGAGCTCCACGTCCGCCAGGTGAGCCAGCACCTCCGTCGCGGACCACTCGCCGGGTTTTGGGCGGCGGGTCAGGAGCCGCCGGCGGGTCCGTCGGACAACACCCGTGAGCGCCCGCGCCGTCCTCCCCAGAACCTTGACGGGGCTCTCCCTGAGGAGCGTGTGAGGCCCGCGACAGAGCGGACACCGTTTGGGCGCGCGAGCCATGAGAGCTTCCACCGGTGAGAAAGTATAGCACAGCCAGCGATCAGCGAATGTAGGTGACGCGGGTCCCTGCCAGGAGATCGTGGAGGGCGCGCTTGTCGGATCGGAGGCCGGCCATGATGTAGCCGATCATCAAGACGACCACCGAGAGCACGCTGGCCATCCAGCGGATGAAGGCCCCGCCATACCCCAACGGGCTCCCATCCATTCGGATGACCTTCATGCCGAGGGCCATCTTGCCGAGGGTCTGCCCCCACTTCCCGTGCATCCAGACGCTATAGGCCACCATGAACGCCACCAGAAAAAGCGCGACCGTGAGGCCAACTGCGGCCGCCGCCGAAGGGGGGAGCTTTCCCCCCACAGCCATGAGGGGCATGGCCACCGCCGCGAGGATCCCGAACAGCGCCACCGGCAGGGCGAGCACGTACATGTCCAGCGAAAGGGCCGCGTAGCGCATCCAGAAGCCAGAGGGCCGCCCGTCGAGCCAGGACCGGCGAACTTTCATCACGCGCGTGCCAGCCACAAGGTCGTGAAGGGCGCGCTTGTCCGAGCGGAGCCCGGCCATCAGAAAGCCGATCCCGAGCGTCACGACGGAGAGCAGCGTGGCCAGCCAGCGGCCAAAGGAGCGCCCGTAGCCGACCGGCGCCCCACTCGCCTTGACCACCTTCACCCCCGTGGCCACCTTGCCCAGGGTTTGCCCCCACTTTCCGTGCATCCACACGACGTACCCCACGTACACCAGGAACGCCACCACGGAGTACCCGGCGTTCACGGCGATGACCCGGGCCGGGTCGGGCGGCTGAAGGATGCCGCCGGCGAGCAGCGTCGGGTACACGATGAGAAGCTGGAAGGGCAGAAACGCCGCTTGGAGGACGAGCCCGTCGACGACCAGCGCCGCGGCGCGGATCCAGAACCCTGCCGGGCTTCCCTCGGGCCACATCTCACCGCTCGACGGAGCCACCGGTCTTCCGACTTCCGGCAGCGACGGCCGGGGCGGGAGTGACGGTTTCTGGCCGAGACGCTCGAGGTAGTCCCGGTACTTCGACACAATGACCCGGCAGCGCGGGCACTCATCGGTCTCAACCCGCGCGTCGCCACACTTTGGACAGGTCTGAGCCAATGGAGGACCCCCCCGCCAGTTCCCGCGCAATTCTCAGCTAAATTGCCGCCTACTATAGCAAATCTGACCACCCGGACCCAAACTCGCTGAGGTATAATGGCGCCATGATCAGGGTTCAGGAGGGGCAAGCCCACATCCTGGCCCAGGTCACCTCGGTCACCCCTCCCGAGTTCATTCCGATCGCTCAGGCATTGGGCCGGGTTCTGGCCGACGACCTTCAGGCGCCCTTTGACGTGCCGCCCTCCGACAACTCTGCGGTGGACGGGTATGCGCTGGGGAGCGCGGACATACCGGCGGTCGGCCGGGCCACCCTCCACGTGATCGCCGACCTCCCCGCCGGCTCGCTCTTCGAGGGGTTCGTCAAGGCCGGCCAGGCGGTTCGGATCATGACGGGGGCGCCGATGCCGGCCGGCACGGCCACCGTGATTCCCCAGGAGCTGGTGGAGCGATCCGGGGAGGCCGTCAGCATCCCGACCGTCGCCAAAGGCGCCAACGTCCGTCTGCGCGGGGAGGACGTGCGGGCCGGCGCCGTCGTCATCCAATCCGGAACCGGGCTCCGCCCTCAGGAGCTGGGGCTGATCGCGTCGCTCGGCCTCACGCAGGTCCTGGTCCGGCAGAAGGTGCGCGTGGCAATCCTCTCGACCGGCGATGAGGTGGCCGAACCGGGGCAGCCGCGAAGGCCCGGCCAGATCTACGACTCGAATCGGTTCTCGCTCCGCGGTCTCGTGGACGCGGCAGGGGGCGTCGCCATGGACCTCGGCATCGTCCCCGACATCCGCGATGAGCTGCGGACGCGCCTCTTCGACGCGAGCTGCGCGGCCGAGATCGTGCTGACCTCCGGGGGCGTCTCGGTCGGGATCTACGACCTGGTCAAGGACGTCCTGCTGGAGATCGGCGGGATCGACTTCTGGCAAGTGGCTATGCAGCCGGGGCGGCCGCTGGCTGTGGGCCGGATCGGCGAGACGCTCTTCTTCGGGTTGCCGGGAAACCCTGTGGCGTCCATGCTGACCTTCATGCTGTTTGTGCGCCCCGCCCTCTGGAAGCTCGCAGGTCGGCGGGAGATTTTCCCGCCTCAGTTCACCGCGGTGGCCACCGAGCCCCTGCGAAAGAAGACTGGGCGGCGGGAGTTCAAGCGCGGCATTCTCGCCTCCGGACCCCAGGGCTGGGAAGTCAGGACCACCGGCCCGCAGGGTTCGGGCATCCTCACCTCCATGGTGGCGGGGAACTGCCTCATCATCATCGAAGAGGACCGCGGCGACGTGAGACCGGGGGAGACCGTTCTGGTCGAGCCCTTCTGGTTCTGACGGGAGACAGGCATGGCGCGGAAGATCACCACGGACCTCGTTGACAGCATCAAGGAGATGGTCCACCACCTGGCCACGACCCATGCCAGGAGCTTCGCCCACCTGACGTACGCCGACCTCCGCATCGAAGTGGCGGAGGGAAAGGCGGCGGCGGCGGAAAATGGGTCCAGCAAATTCTCCACGGAGGATTACGGCTTCGCCTTCGGCGTCCGGGTGCTGGCCGGAGAGCGCATGATCGCCCCGGGTTATTTCGGCCGGTCCCTCGGCGCGGCCGACCTGGATCAGCTGGAGAAGCTCCTGAAGGAAGGGCTGGAAAAGGCGTACCGCCGCGCCATGGCCAACGGCGAGCTCAAGGCCACGGTGCGGGAGAAGTTCGGGAGCCTCGGCGATTCGCTCATGGACGCGCGCCTCCACCCGATCCAGGTGCGGCAGGAGGTCGTTCCGGCCGAATGCGAGATCGACCCGCGGACGATGGTCCTCGGGGAGATGGTCAGGTACACCACCGACGTCTCCAAGCAGGTGGGCGGGGTCCACGCCCACCTCAAGTACAACTTCATCTCCACCATGACCCAGCTCTCCCGCGAGCTCTTCGCCTCCTCCGAGGGAGCGCTGATCGACCAGGCCTTCGCGCTGACGCAAGGGCTGTGCTACGTCGTCGCCGTCGCGGGCGAGACGAGCCAGGAGCTGTACGACGTCCTGGGCCACCAGCGTGGGTGGGAGATCCTCGAGCGCGGGGTGGATGAGCCGTTCATCAAGTTCCCGCCCTTCACGGAGTTCGCGCGGGTGTTGGCCGGAGAGGCGGTGGAGCTGGCCGCCGCGCCGGCTCTTCCCTCCACCGACCGCGAGGTCGCCGTGGTCACGGACCCGCACTACAACACGCTCGTCTCCCATGAGATCATCGGCCACCCTGTGGAGCTGGATCGGGTCCTGAAGATGGAGACCGCGTACGCCGGGCGGTCCTGGCTGCTTCGGACGCTGGACGAGCACCAGGTCGGCAAGCCGGTCGCCTCACCGCTGGTCACCGCGTACTCGGACCCCTCGCTTCCCGGCTACGGCCACTACAAGTACGATCACGAGGGGACGCCGGCCAGGCGCGTGGTCCACATCGAGAAGGGGATCTTCAAGGGATTCATGAACAGCCGACAGACCGCGGCCATCTTCGGCGGCGACCCCAACGGCCACTGGAAGGCCACGGATGCCTCGCTGGTGCCGCTCATCCGCATGTCCAACACCGTCTTCGCCCAAGGCGAGGGGCACGCACGCGACATCATCGCGGAGGTGGATCACGGCTATTACCTCGTCGGGCATCGGATCCCGTCCATCGCCGAGAGTCGCGAGAACTTCCGCATCTCGGCGCGCAAGGTGTACGAGATCCGGAACGGCCAGCTCGACCAGCTCTACCGCGACGGGGGCATCATGGCCGACACCAAGGACTACCTCATGAAGGTAGACGCCGTGGGCTCGGACTTCCGCCTCTACCCGATCCCCAACTGCGGCAAGGGCCAGCCGATGCAGACCAAGAAGCTCGGCAACGGCGGCCCGACGATGCGGAGCCGCGCCCGGCTCACGGGGGCCGTCGTGGGAAGGATGGAGTAGCCGCCGGTGCGGAAGGGAGTGGCCGGCGTCGTCCTGGCAGCCGGCGCGGTGCTCGGGCTGGGCCCCGCGCCCGCGGGCAACCCCGAGGTCCCGCTCGAGCTCATCACCGTGGACGAGCTCAAGGCCCACATGGACAAGAAGGTCGCCGTGGACCTGATCGACGTGAGAACCTGGAGCGAGTACGTGAAGCGCCACATCCCGGGGGCGCGCTCGATGCCCCTCCGGGCGGTCCCGAGCCGGGCGTTCGAGATCAAGAAGACCGGGCTCGTCGTCTTCTACTGAGGCTGCCCCCACGCGCTGGCCCGGGGGGCTTACACGATCCTGTACATGAACGGCTGGCGGAACGCGAAAATCCTCGACGAGGGGATACCCGGCTGGATCGAGAAGGGGTATCCCACGGTCGGCACCGAGCCGGCGGCCACGATCGAGCGCCACGAATAGATCAGCGGAGCTTAGGATGGGAACATTTCGGGTCAAGGTCGAGATCGGGGATCCTCAGGGCCAGCGCTGGGAAGCTATCGAAGCGCTGATGGATACCGGCGCCAGCTTCACCGTGATCCCGGCATCTATCCTCCGCCGGCTTGGAGTCGCTCCCCGTGAACGCTGGCCTGTCGAGCTTGCCGATGGCCGGCAAGTGGAGAAAGAGATCGGAGACGCCCGTGTGCGAGTAGACGGTCGAACCGCCCCGACCCTGGTTGTTTTCGGCGATGAGGCAGCCGAGCCGCTTCTTGGAGCGCACTCGCTCCAAGCCCTTTTGCTCGCCCCGGACCCCGTCAACCACCGCCTTATCCCAGTCCCCGGGTTGCTCAAATGACGGAGAAAAATTGTGATCGCTACTTCTGAGCTGGCAAAAGCCGCCAAGCAGGCGTTCGAATACGTGAAGGCGCAGCCGGACATTCAAGAGTGCGAGGTCTTCGCCGCGGCCGACGGCGCGCTCCTGACCCGGGTCAACTATACCTCGCACATCCCCTGCAACGGGGTGGAGGAGCCCAAATCCACCGAGTCCTACGGAATCGGCATCCAGGCGGCCGTCAAGACGCCGGACGGGATCACAATCGGGTTCGGGAGCGAGCCGAGCGACCTGACCCTCGAGGGAGCGAAGCGGGCGCTCGGGAAAGCGCGGCAGGGCGCGGTCCGCGATCCGGAGTTCCACTCGCTCCCCAGGCCCACGGGCGAGCCGCGGACGCTGGCTGACTACCACGATCCGAAGCTCCTCCACGTGCAGGACGAGGGGCTGGTGGAAGCCGGGTGGAAAGTCGTGACCGGGGCGCTGCGGACCTTCATGGCGTCGTCGCGCCTCGCAGAGCTGGCGGGGAGCGAGGCGGCCATGAAGCGCCTGGGGCTCATCCTGGGGGGCGACGTGACCATGCTGCAGGAGCGCGTCGCCATCGTTTCTACTCACATGCCCACGGTTCAGGTCGACGAGTCAACGCTGATCATGGGCTTTCTCACGGCGATGGTGGAGGCCAGGAACGCCAAGGGCTCCGGTTGGTCCACCGGCACGCGCCTGGACCATTTTACCGACGAGGCGGGGGTCGACGCGGCAACCAACGCCATCCAGGCCATCGGCGGCGAGCGGGTCCGCTCCGGCGACTACACGGTGATCTTCGGCAAGCAGCCCGTCACCGATATCCTGAACAACCTCGTCCTTCCCGCGTGCACGGCGAGCTCGTTTTATTCCTCGAGCACCCCCTTCGTGGGGAAACTGGGCAAGCCGGTGGCCTCGCCGCTCCTCACCATCTATGACCACGGGGCGATGCCCGGCTTCATGGGTTCCAAAGGAATCACCTGCGAAGGCCTCCCCACCGGCCGCACCGACCTGATCAGGAACGGCGTCCTGGTCGGATGCCTCACGAACTGGTACGAGGCACAGCGGCTTCTCCGTGATGCCAGGATCACCGAGAAGCTCGGGGTGGAGGCCGCGGCCGCCCGAAGCGCTCTCCTGCCCCGCAACGGGTTCCGCTTCGGCGCCGGGGGCGGCCGCCAGTTCGACATGCCGCCGGGGATCGCCGCGTCGAACGTGGTGGTGGAAGGAGCCGAGTCGTCGTCCCTCGACGAGCTGATTGCCAAGGTGCGGAACGGGCTCTACGTCGGCCGGATCTGGTACACGTATCCGATCAACGGCCTCCGCGCGGGCGACTTCACTTGCACCGTCGTCGGCGACTCGTTTATCATCAAGGACGGCCGGCTCGCGGCCCCGATCAAGGCCAACGCGATCCGCATCAACGACAACTTCATCCGGCTGCTGGCCCACATCGTCGGCATCACCAAGGACGTCAAGGGGACGCTGGTCTGGGCGGCCGACGAGGTCGTGTACGCGCCCGAGGTCGCCGTCACGGGCGTGCACCTCGATGAAATCGCCGGGTTCATGGAGGACCTGACCTGATGCCCGCCGCCGATCTCGCGCGTTTGGCGTCCATCGCCCGGGACTGCCGCGTCCAGATCATCCGGATGCTGACCCACGCGGGGTCCGGGCATCCCGGGGGGTCGCTCTCGGTCATCGACCTCTTGACCACCCTCTTCTTCGCGCGCATGCGCCACGACCCCAGGCGCCCGGACTGGCCCGACCGGGACCGGCTCGTGCTCTCCAAGGGGCACTGCGTTCCGGCCCTCTACTCGGTGATGGCCAAGGCCGGCTACTTTCCCGAAAGCCAATTGATCACCCTGCGCAAATTGGGGAGCCCGCTGCAGGGCCATCCCGACCGGATCATGCTGCTCGGCATCGAGGCGGCCACCGGCTCGCTCGGTCAGGGCTTTTCCATTGCGATGGGGATGGCGCTCGGCCTCAGGCTCGAGGGCAGGCCCTCGCGCGTGTATTGCGTGGTGGGCGATGGCGAAACCCAGGAGGGGCAGGTGTGGGAGGCCGCCATGTCGGCCCCGAAGCTCGGTCAGCCCGACCACCCGCTGGACAATCTGTGCGTGATCCTCGACTACAACAAGGTCCAGCTCGACGACTTCGTGAAGAAGGTTCTGGATCTCGAGCCGGTCCTGGAGAAGTGGAAGGCGTTCGGCTGGCCGGTGATTGAGATCGACGGCCACGACCTGGCCCAGATCGACAAAGCCCTGGACCAGGCCGAGGCGATCAAGGGCCGGCCCACCTTCATCGTGGCTCACACGGTGAAGGGCAAGTCGGTCTCCTTCATGGAAAACAATCCGGAATGGCACGGGAAGGCCCCGAAGCCCCAGGAGGCGATCCGGGCCATCCGGGAGATCCTCGGCGTCACCGAGGACGACTGGACCGGTTATCTCGAGAGGAACCCGGAGACCGCAGCAGTCGTCAAAGAGCTCGAAGCCCTGGAGAAGAAATAAGGAGACTCCAAATGCCCGCGAAAGCCTCCCGGGTGGCGTTCGGCGAGGCGCTCCTGGAGCTGGGGGCGCAGGATCCCCGCATCGTGACCGTGGACGCCGACCTCTCCAAGTCCACGATGACGGCGGCCTTCGCCAAGGCCTACCCGGCGCGCGCTTTCAACGTGGGGATCGCCGAGGCCAACATGATCGGGATCGGCGCCGGACTGGCCCTAGCCGGAAAGATCCCGTTCGTCTGCTCGTTCGCATGCTTCGTGGTGGGACGCTTCGAGACCATCCGCGTGTCGGTGGCCTACACCCGGGCCAACGTCAAGATCGTCGGCACCCACGCCGGGATCGCCATCGGCGAGGACGGCTACAGCCAGATGGGGCTCGAGGATATCGCGTGCCTCCGCGCGCTGCCCAACATTCCGATCATCCAGCCGGCGGACGAGACGGAGACCAAGCAGGCCGTGGCCTACGCCGTGGAACACCCGGGGCCGCTCTACCTTCGGCTGACACGGCAGAACCTGGAGCCGGTCTCCCCGCCCGATTACCGCTTTCAATTCGGCAAGGCCGTGGTCCTCAGGCCCGGCAGCGACGTGACGATCCTGGCCAGCGGCGGCCCCCTCTTCAACTGCCTCAAGGCGGCGGAGAAGCTGGAGGGCGAAGGGGTGAAGGCAGAGGTCATCAACGTGGCGTGCATCAAGCCGCTCGATGAGGACCTGCTCGTCCGCTCAGCCGGCAAGACCGGGCGGGTAGTCACAGTGGAGGACCACTCGATCTCGGGCGGCCTGGGGGGCGCGGTCTCAGAATTGCTCGCCGAAGTTCTCCCGACCCCGGTCAGGCGGCTGGGCATCCAGGGATTCGGGGAGTCCGGGGACCCGAAAGGGCTCTACGCCAAGCACGGCCTCGACGCCGACGGGATCGCCCGGAACGTGATGAAGTTCCTGAACCGGTAGAACCTCGGAGGGGGGCTCCGCCCCCCTTCCGTACCTCCCCCCAGCCCGAATTATGCACATCATTCGGGCCAGGAACAGACGCCACCGCGACCCCACGAGTAGCCAGACTTGACAGCGTTGCCATCTGGCGCTATAAGTGATGCCAAAAAGAGGCAACCATGCCCACGGCAGAACGGATCGCCCGGACTCTTGGGGGCAAGCGAGTTCTGAGGCGGAGGGTCCCCACCATCGAGGAACTGAGAGAGCAGCTCCGCGCTGGCCTGCCTTACGCCTCCCTTGAAGCTGTCGCGTCAGGTTTCGACATCGCCCGGCAGGACATCAGTCTCCTTCTTCATCTGCCGGCCCGAACCCTGGCGCGGCGAAAGAAGGAAAAGTGGCTCCGTCCCGACGAATCGGACCGGCTCTTCCGGGTGAGCCGAATCGCCACGTTAGCCGAGGAGGTTCTTGGGAGCCGGGAAAAGGCGATCAGGTGGCTCCACCGGTCCAACAAAGCGCTGGGTGACCAGACCCCGTTGCGCCGGCTCGACACCGACCTGGGCGCGCGCCAGGTCGAGGACCTCCTTCTTCGCATTGCCCACGGTACGTACAGCTGATACGCGTCTGGCGAATCTGCAAGAAGAAGTACGCCGCCTTTGACGGAGAAGGCGCTCGGTGGGCCGGGGGTCGCTGGAATCACCGGGGAACGGCCATCGTCTACACGTCAGCAACCCTCTCCCTTGCCGCGCTGGAGTACCTCGTTAATGTCGACGCGACCGACGGGCCTGCTGATCTGACCGCGGTCTCCGCCGACATCCCGGACAGCATTTCCCTTGAACAACTCGACATTGCAGATCTGCCGCCGAATTGGAGAGTTTACCCCGCCCCCGAGTCGTTGGCTGATCTGGGCACGCGGTGGGCCCGCGAGGGCAGGACGGCCATGCTCGTGGTGCCCTCGGCCGTCATCCCGCAGGAGCGGAACTACCTCTTGAACCCCGCACATTCAAACTTCAAGACAATTCGTGTTGGCTCGGCGGAACCGTTCAGCTTCGATCCGCGAACGTGGAAACGGCCATAGTTCTCTTCTCGGTCTTCGCGCCAGGGTAGCTCAGCCGGCAAAGCAGGGAGCCGGAGAGCGCAGGCGTGCGCGTAGTGCACCCGGGGGAAAGGCTACTGCGAACCGCCCCTCCGCACGGCACGGACGCGGGCGGCTCCGCGCGCCTTGCTATGGTATGATAGTCTATCATACCGGAGGTGAACCATGCCGAAAGCGAAGATCGCCGTCACCCTGGACGCCAAGCTGCTCGAACGCCTCGACGAACTCATCGCCAGCGAGCGGTTTGAGAATCGGAGCCAGGCGATCGAGAAGGCCCTGGCGGACAAACTTGAGCGCTTGGCTCGCACCCGTTTGGCACGCGAATGCGCCAAGCTGGACCCGAAGGAAGAGCGGGCGCTGGCCGAGGAAGGCTTGGCCGGGAGCCTCGACACATGGCCCGAATACTGAGAGGCGAGATCCGCTGGGCGGATCTGAACCCGGTGAGAGGGCGTGAGCAAGCCGGACTTCGGCCGGTGCTGGTCTTGAGCCACGATGTGTTCAATGAACGCTCGGGCATCGTGATTGCCGTAGCTCTAACGAGTCAGGAGCCTCGTGCCGGGTTCCCGTTGACCCTGGAGAGCCGCGCGGCGGGCTTGCCGAAACGCTCGTGGATCAAGATCAGTCAGATCCGGACCCTTGCAGCCGAGCGCGTCGGCAAGCGGGTCGGACGCGCCCCGGAAGAGGAGCTTGCCAAGGTGATCGAGGGGCTGAACGAGATTATCGGTGGTTAGTACGGCGTGTTTTGTTTTTCCTTCTTTGATTGCAAGATCATTCCAGATGAGTCCCCCTTATCGGTCTTCGCCTCCACGCCCAGAGACTCCCGCGACCGCTTCCCCCACGATACGCACGGCACGGACACGGGGCGAATAAAAGTACGGGTACGGCGGCAAGATAGGGGGAAAATGAGGGGGCTGTCAAGATGAAACCTGATGAGGGAGGCCTGACAGGGGACAGCTAGCTAGTTCGGGGTCCAGCCGATCTGATAGATCAGGAAGATCCCGAGGCAGAGACTGACGGCGCCGGTCCCAACGGCGAGGGCCCGGTGGAGCCTGGCGAAGCGGCCGGCCGTGAGCGCAAAGGGGACGGTCATCGCCGCCGTGATCGCCATCATGCCAAGGATCGTTCCCGCCCCGAAGACCAGCAGATAGGCCGCGGCCCAGTACGGGTTTTTGATCGTGCTCAGGACCAGCAGCGCCACGGCGGCGCTTCCTGCCAGGCCATGCACCAGCCCGATGGAGACCGACCTGAGGCCCTGAGCGATCCCGACGGCCTGGAGGGCTGCCAGCAGGCGGCTCGACGGGTGCAGGTGCGGGTGGGTGTGCGTGGTCTCTCCGTGAATGTGCGGGTGGCTGTGAAATGCCACACCCGGAGCATGATCGTGCGGAGCCTGCACATGCCCCGGCTGGATGTTACCGTGTCCCCTGAAGGTCCAGGCGAGCCGGAAGCAACCCAGCACCACCAGCATGGCGGCGACGGCCAGCTCCAGCGAGAGCCCCGCAGCCGGGCTGATCGAGAGGTTCAGGAGGATGATCGCCCCGCCGACCCCCACGATCGTCGCGGTATGCCCCACTCCCCACAGGGCCCCGATCAGGGCGCCGGAGAGGAAGCGGGGACGCTGGCTGACGATGGTCGCGATCGCCACCACGTGATCGGGGTCGGTGGCGTGCTGGACCCCCAGGAAGAGCCCGAGAAGAATCACCGAGAGGACGGCGTCCACCCGTAAATATCCGTTCGGGGCTGGAAGGCTGCCCACGCAAACCAGAAGGCATCGATGTGAACGATCGGACGGAGCGCTTTCCCTGACAACGCTCCCTCATAGCACCGTCCCAGCAGCGACCAGAGGCTTTTCGTCTCCGTGTCTCTGAAGCCGCCGGCGGTGGCCTCGAAGGTCAGCACCTTGCCGTCCACCACGGGGCTGAACACCGCGGTCGCGCCGACCTCCCTCGATTGGGCGATCAGCGCATGATCCAGCGCCGAGAGCGTTCCGGGGCGATAGAACACGACCACCGGGTGACCGCCGACGGCATCAGCCACAACCTTCCGATTCGCCAGGAGCCCGAAGGGGTAGGCGCGCGCCTTGTCTCCGATCAGCACCCCCGCCACCCGCTCCTTGGGGGGCAGGCGCGGGTCCACCTTGTCAAAATAGAGAAACGGGTGGCTGTTCGGCTGATCGTAGCCGTCGTAGGGATTCCGCCCGTACATGCGGCCGTGACCCGTGTCCCGGGAAAGCACCTGTCCGCCCGGGTAGAGCCGCTTCCAGTCGCCGTAGGCCAGCGTGTTGGCGGGGAGCATCGTCAACCGAACCCCCGCCAGGTCCCCCACGATGGCACGCCCCTCCATCTGAGCCCACAGGGAGTGGGTCTGGCGGTCGTACATCACGAGATCGGACTTGTAGAGCATCCCCGAGGTGCCGAAGTCATACGTCTTCTCCCCGATGCGGCGGTCGAAGACGATCCCGGAGTTGCAGAGCGGGCAGTAGGTGACGCTCACCGCGCGCCCTCCGATCGTGTCGTTGACAATCTCGTGCCACGTCAGGATCTGGAGCGGGTATGCCCGCGCCTCGCCGTTCAGCTCGACCGCGAGCACCGGCTCCTTGGCGGTGAGCCAGCCGTCCGCCTCCTTGGGGGCCACAAACTTGGGACGATCAATCGCCGGAATTCCGTCGGGAGGCGGCCCGCCGGGCAGGATCTCGTCCAGCGAAACCAGGGCCTTGGACCGGTTGGTCTTGAGCTCCACCGCCCAGACCATGTCCGAGAAGAACGCGACGCACCCCAGCAGCAGGAGGAGGTCCCTGACTCGGTGTCGCATGACCATCACTCCCAGAGCGGCGTCTGGTCATCTTCAGTGTAGCCTGAGCCCACGGCCTTCACGATCAACTCTTCCACGCTATGGCGATGCGGGGTGCCGTCCTGGGCGCACGCGATCAGCTTCTCCTCGCGCTGGAGAATCAGCCAGTTGGCGTAGGCACGGGCGAGCTCCTCGGGGGCGAAGTAGTCGATCACCTCGCCCTTTTCGCGATAGACAGCCCGGTCGGTGAAGACGATGTGGGCATGGTAGCCACCGGGGGGCGTGAGCGCCTTGAGTTTGGGAAAGAGCCGGGCCCGCTCACGGCGGGAAACGTAATGGATGGCGCCGCAGGAGTAGACGAGGTCGAAGGGACCTTCCACGGGGAGGCGCGCCATGTTGCCGGGGAGCCAGCGGACCTCGACCCCCCCCTCCCTCGCCAGCCGTTCCGCCTTGCGGAGCCCCGCCCGGGAGGCGTCCACGCCGGTCACCTGGTAGCCACGGGAGGCGAAGAAGACGCTGTCGCGCCCTTCTCCGCACCCGAGGTCGAGCACGCGAGCTGCGGGCGGCAACAGCTCGCTGACCTCCCGAGCGAAGGATGACGGCTCAGTCCCCCAGATGTATGCCTTGGGCGTCCGGACGTACTCGCGAGCCCAGGGGCTCCGCATCACTTCTTTAACCACCCAACGTAGATGCTATTCCCCTCGATCTTCACCTCGTAGGCCGTCACCGAGTGCCCGCCCGGGTGATCGGGCTGGCCCGTCCTGACGTCGAAGGTCCAGCCGTGCCACGGGCAGGCGACCACGGTCCCCATGAGCCGCCCTTCCGCCAGGGGACCACCCCGGTGGGGGCAGACGTGATTGATCGCGTAGACCTGGCCGTCCACGTTGAAGAGCGCCATGGGCTTGTCGAACGGACCCACGACCATCTTCCCCCTCCCCGGCGGGATCTCGGAGAGATCGGCAACCTTCACAAACGGCACCGTCATCCCTAACGCTCGCCGACGACGAAGTGGAGCCCAGCCAGCTTGAGCCGGATGGCATCGATCTCGTCCTTTCGCGCCGCCGCCGGGTGCTCCGTGGTCAGACCCAGGGCCGCCTGGAGATGGCCGATCGCCTCCTGGTTGGCCCCCACCGCGACGGCGCCATCGGCCGCCGTCATCAGATACGGCAATGCCTGGACGCGCCGGTCACTCTGCCCCCAGTGATGGGCGAGCTGATCGCACACCTCCTCCGTTCGCCCGCGGTAGAGCTGCTCCAGCATCTCCGCCGCCCGCCGGTGACGCGCCTGCCGATCCGACTGGAGGAGGGCACCGTGCACGACCTCCTGGGTCAGGACGTGGCGGAAGGCGAGGCTCGCCACCGGGCCCTCCGCCTGGCGGTCGATGAACCCTCGCCGCTCGACCAGGGCCAGATCTTCCTCGAAGCGATCGGACCGGGCGAGCGCCCGGAGATGGGCCAGGGGGAGCTCTGTGCCGAGTACGGCGGCGTCGGCGAGCAGCTCGCGGGCGGAGGCCGGAAGCCGGTCGATCCTGGAGGCGATCAGCGCGCTGATCGTTGCCGGCACGACCCCTTCGGCTCCCTCGCGGATGTCGTATGCGCCGTGGTCGAGCACCAGGTCTCCCCGCTCCCTGAACGCCCGCACCAGCTCCTCCACGAAGAACGGGTTCCCCTCAGACCGCGCCGCCACGACTCGACGGAGGCGCCCGCTCGCCGGATACGGTTCCACCTGGGCATCCACCAGGGCGTGCACGTCCTCGGCGGACAGCGCCTTCAAGTGGAGCTCCCGGACCCGCCCGAGCTCGAGCTTCGTCCCCGCGAGGGGCAGGCGGGAAGTCATGAGCAGCATGAGGGGAAGGCCGCGCGCTTCGAGCGCCAGGTGCCTGAGCAGCTCCTCGGAAGATGGGTCGAGCCACTGGAGATCCTCGATCACAAGAAGCTTGGGCGACCGCTTGCACTCCGCGACGATCCAGCTGATAACGGCCGCACGGAGCTGATCTCGCCGCTCGTCGGGTGCCCGGGCCTGCTGTGCCGCGCTCTCGCACGATGTCCCCATGACGAACAGGATGCACGGAGCGTGAGCCGCCAGATCCGGCGAGAGGTCCCAAAGCCGGCGATGCAACTGATCCCGCGTCAGCGCGAGATCGGCGTCAGCGTCGATGCCGGCCAGTTGCCGGAGCAGCTGCCTGAAGACAAAATACGGCGCGCTCCGCGCGTGCGAGAGGGCCGCGCCCTCCACCCAGTCCGGAATCCCCAGGCTCCGACGGAACTCGTAGGCGAGCCGCGACTTCCCGATGCCGGGCTCCCCCACGAGACAGATCGCCTCCCCCTGCGCCTTCACCACGCGCTCCCAACACTCGCCCAGGGCGAGGAGCTCGGCCTCGCGCCCCCTGAAGGGCGACACGCCCCGCCTGAGCGACGCCTCGAGGCGCGAGAGCACCGTTCCCTCCCCTTCCAGCACGTAGGCGTCTACCGGCTCTGCCACGCCGCGCACACGGAGGGGACCCAGCGACCGGAAGCGGAAGTAGCCTTCGCCCAGACGATAGGTCGGCCCTGCCACCAGGATCGTCCCGGGATCCGCCGCCTGCTGCATGCGCGCGGCGAGGTTCGTGGTGAGCCCCTGGGCGGTGTAATCCATTCGGAGATCGTCGCCGATGGCCCCCACGACCACCGGGCCACTGTTGAGCCCGAGCCTCACCTGGAACGAGAGCCCCTTGTCACGTCGAAGCGCCGCCGCATACTCCCCCAACCCTCGTTGGATCTCCAATGCGGCGTGCAGCGCGCGCCGCACGTGATCCTCGTGGGCGATGGGCGCCCCGAAGAGCGCCATGATCCCATCCCCGGTGAACTGGTTGACGGTCCCCTCCCACCGGTGGACGGCATCCAGCATGAGCTGAAAGGCGCCATCCATCACCCCGTGGAACTCCTCGGGGTCAAGGGCTCCGGCCAGATCGGTCGAGCCCTGGGCATCCACAAAGAGGACGGTCACCTCCTTGCGTTCGCCCCGAAGGGCCCGTCCCTCGGTGAGGATCTTCTCGGCCAGGTGGTGCGGGGTGTACGAGAGCGGGGCACGCTCGGTCGGGCGCGGGAGCGGCAGGGCGCTGAGGGCGGCGCCGCAGCCGTCGCAGAAGCGGGCGCCGGGAAGGGCGCCCTGGCCGCAGGATGGGCAGCGCGCCTCGACCGGGCGGCCGCAGGCGTTGCAGAAGCGCGCGCCCTCGCGGTTGTCCTGGCCGCACGCCGGGCAGTTCACCGCCAGGCTACTCCCGGAGGCCGGCGTCCACGGCGCTCCCCAGGGTGGTAGCCAGATTCCAGTAGGCCGCGATGCCTATCATCTCCAGCACTTCTTCCCTCGAGAACCCCGCTCGCTCCAGCTCACCGAACTCAGCAGGTTTCAGGCCCTGGGGATCTCTCGCCGCCCGCAACGTGAACTCGATGATGTGGCGCTCTCGCTCGGACAGGGGCAACATCTGCGGCAACTCGCACATCCTGTCGAGCGTCGACTCATCAAATCCCAGCGAACCCAGCGCGGTCCGGCTCGTTTCGAAGCACGACCGGCATCTCTTCGCGTGAGCGATCAGCATCCCCGCGATGTAGTTGCACGCGCCGAACCGGCTTGGAATCGGGTTGAACCCCTCGAGAGCCTGCACGAAGGTCTTGAGCACTCTGGGATGCGCCGCGGACGCGTAATAAAACCGGTCGACCCGGTCAGATTTCTTCCGTTTTTTGACGACTCCGATCCACTCTCTGGCCTCGGGCGCCATCTGATCTTCGGAAAGCACCTCGAAGAATGCCATGGTCCTTCCTCCCACCGGTCACCCGGATCAGCTACTCCTCCTGGAGGCCGGCGCCGACGGCGCTCGCCAGCGTCGTGGCGAGATTCCAGTAGGCGGCCACCCCGATCATCTCCAGGATCTCGTCCTTGGAAAAGCCGGCCTGCTCCATCTCGCGGAAGTCGTTCGGTTTCAGCCCCTGAGGGTCGCGGGCGACCTTGAGCGTGAACTCGACGAATCGTCGCTCTCGATCAGGAAGAGGCAGCGCGGCCGGCGCCTGGCACATCCCTTCGAGGGCCACATCGTCGAACCCGAGCTTCACCAGGAGGTTTCGGCTCGTATCGAAGCACCTGCGACATCCCTTGGCGTGCGAGATCAACATGCCGACGATGCCCTGGGCCGCTCCGAAGCGGTTCGGGATCGGGATCAGGTCCTGGGCAGCCTGAACCCACGCCTTCACCAGCCGGGGATTCTTGGCCAGAGCGTAGAACGACCCCTCCGCCCGCTCGGACCGGGCCCGCTTCCTGGCGATGTCGATGTACTCCCTGGCCTCGGCCACTATCTGATCCTCGGGAATCAGTTCGAAGAATGCCATATCGTCTCCTCGGGGGTTACTCCTCGGCGAGCGCCGCCGCCGCGGATTGGGAGAAAACGATATTCATGACCCAGTAGGCTGCGAAGCCGATGATCTCCTGGATCTCCTCCTTAGAAAAACCGCGGTCCGCCATCTCTCTAAAGTCTTTGGGCGTGAGGTTTGCTGAATCCGTCGCGATCCTGAGGGCGTAATGGACGAACAGGCGGTCACGTTCCTTCAGCGGAAGGGCGTTGGGGTTGGCGCAGATCGCGTCCAGGGCGGCCGCATCGAAACCAAGCTTATCCAGCTGGAAGCGGGAGCCAGCAAAACACGACTGGCATCCTTTGACATGGGAAATGAGCATGACCGCAAAGTTGCGAGCCTCCCATGGGAACTTGGAATTGAAAAACAGATTTTGAACCGCCTTGAACCTTGCTTCCATAATCTTCGGCGAGCGGCCGAAAACTCTCCAGGTGGGAGGGATTTCGGTTCCGGCCAAACGCCGACCCTCCTCGAACATCTGCCGGACTTCAGGCGAGAGTTCCTCGTCGGCTGGGAGATCGAAGAAGGCCATACCGTGTCCTCCGATGGCTGTTTGCTGAGGCGAAAGTACCACGGACCCCCGAGGGGCACAAGCAGCTACTCCGAGAGCTTCAGGAGGAGGCCGGTGCGGCGGCAGCGGGTGACGGCAGCGGCCAGCGCCCAGTGGGCCAGCCCGAGATAGAGCGCGGAGAGCACAAACCCCGTCAGCAGGGGATATCGGAACTCGGCGGTAAACCCGTAGTGCGAGCGAAACGCGTCGAGGAAATAGGTGAGCGGGAAGGCCCCGGCCAGCGTGGACACGGGGTCCGGCAGGATCGAGACCGGATAGTAGATGCCGCAAAAGACCATCACGAGGTTGACCGTCGCCCAGGCCGAGACCTCGGCGCGCGTGCCGAAGAGCACCACGAGCGCGCAGACCAGGAGCCCCACGATCCCAGAAGTGAGGAAGCACCCCAGAAGGAACGCCCCCAGCCGCAGGATCCCCGCCTCGAAGAAATCGAACCCGAACGCCCACCACGAAAGCAAGGCCTGGAGGCTGAACACGGTGAGCCCGCGCGCCACCCCCACGACCCACGACCCGAATGCCAGGTGACGGATCCCCACGGGGGCGAGGAACTGGTGCTTCACGGACTTCGACCAGACGTCGAACAGCACCGCGTAGGACACATCCAGCTGGCAGACCTGGACCGTCGAGAGCGCCATGGTTCCCACGAGCAGGAAGGCCGTCATCTCCGGGGTGAGCTCCAGGAAGCGGGTCATCAGCCCGATCGAGAGCACGCCCACCGTCGGCCAGAACGCCAGCTCGAAGACGAAGAAGACATTCCGGCTGGCCATCAGCACGTTGCGGTTGGCGAAGGCGAAGAACCGCCCCGCCTCACTTCGCCAGTTCAACGAACACCTCTTCCAGATCCGGCTCGTGGACATCCACGTCCCGGACCACGACACCCTGCTCGTGGAGCCAGCTCAGGATCTGGGACAAACGCTTGTCCGCGGAGTCCACCGTGCACTCCACTCTGCCGTCCTGCGCCACGCACCGAAGGACTCCCGGTAACTCCGCCAACCCTTCGCCGGAAGCGGGGTCCAGCCGGAGGGCGATCACGTCGCCGATCCTGATCTGACGTTTCAGCGCGTCGGCGGTGCCGCGGGCCGGAATCTCACCGTTCTTGATGAACGCGATTTCGTCGCAAAGCTCCTCGGCCTCACGCATGTAGTGGGTGGTGAGGAGGATGGTCGTCCCGCGCTCCCGACGCAGCGCCCCGATCTGAGCCCGCATCCGGACGGAGATGTCGGGGTCGAGCCCGAGCGTCGGCTCGTCCAGGAAGAGCAGCTCGGGGTCATTCACCAGCGCCTTGGCGAGCGCCAGCCGCTGCTTGAGACCGGTGGAGAGCTCGTGATACGGCACCTTGCGGTAGGCCTCGAGCTCGCAGAGCGCCACCAGCTCGTCCACCTTCCGGGAAAGCGCCTTGCCGTAGAGGCCGTAGAGTCGTCCGTAGAAGGCGAGGATCTCCGGGGCCCGGAGACTCCAGATGAAGTTCGAGTTGCCGCTGGCCATGTTGAGACGCGGGCGGATGGCGCGGGCCTCCCGAACCACGTCGTGGCCCAGGATCGTCGCCTGCCCCGAGTCGGGAAGGAGGAGCGTCCCCAGGATCGACAGCAGGGTCGTCTTGCCCGCCCCGTTGGGGCCGAGGAGGCCGAAGATCACGCCGCGGGGAATCGAGAGACTCACCCCTCTCAGGGCATGGGTCACTCGGCGCGGGAACCACCCGCTCCGGAACGTCTTGTGAAGGTCGCGCACCTCGACGGCCGGCATGACCGGTCTATGATATCATCCCTCCCGCCGCGTGGAGGACCCCGTGGAAGATCCCGCGCCCGAAGCGAGCTGGAGCTGCCCCATGTCGATCCTGGGGACCGGGCAGTCAACCAAGTTTCGACTGCGCTGCGGAGAGCGAACGGTGGAGGGCTTCCTGGTGAACCATGGCGGGCGCTTCTACGCCTACGTCAACCGCTGCGCCCACACGGGAACCACGCTGGATGAGTGGCCCAACGAGTTCTTCACCGAGGATGGCCGGCATCTGATCTGCGCCACCCACGGCGCCGTCTATCTCCCCGACACGGGCCTCTGCATCGCCGGCCCCTGCCCGGGCGCCTCGCTCACGCCGCTTCCCATCGTCCGGCAGGGGGGCCGCCTGGTCATCTCGTGTCCCGAGGAGAACCGTGACCCCCGACGACGAGATCGCTGAGATCGAGGAGGCCAACGCCCCCGGCTTGACTTCCCCCATCCGCGGCCTCAACAATAGGAGCGGTGCCGGAGGAATATCGAGGGGGACCTCCACCTCGACAAGCTGGACAGCGCATGGCAAGTAAACTGATCGGGCTCAATGAGGTCGGCCGCTTCGTGCAGAGCGGCATGACCCTCGGCATCGGCGGCGGCCCGCTCCTGTCGGCGCCGATGGCGCTGGTCCGCGAGGTGATCCGGAGCGGGGCCCGTGACCTCCGCCTCGTGGCCTCCTCAACGGGGGGCGTCCCGTTCGACCTTCTCATCGGCGCCGGCTGCGCCACCTCGGTGGAGTTCGCCCAGATCATCTTCAACGAGTACGGGCCCGCCCCCAACTTCCGGCGCTACGCCGAAGCGGGCCGTCTCCAGTGCAGGGACCACACCTGACCCGGCCTTCTGGCCGGGCTCCAGGCTGGAGCCTCGGGACTGCCGTTCCTGCCCGTGCCGGGCCACGTCGGCTCCGACTATGAAACGCTTCGACCCGACTTCAAGGTGATCACGGACCCGTACTCCGGCAAAGACGTGCTCCTGGTCCCCGCGATCACCCCTGACGTGTCGGTGATTCATGCGCTCCAGGCCGACGCCGCGGGAAACCTGATCCTGGACGAGAAGGAGGACGACTTCCTCCTCGCCCAGGCCTCCCGCGCCGTCGTGGCCTCCGCTGAGGAGATCGTGGACGCGGACACGCTTCGGCGCGCGCCGTATGGGGTGCGGCTCTCGGAGATCTACGTGACGGCGCTCGTCCCGGCGCCGGGCGGCGCGCACCCGACGGCCTGCCGGGGGCGCTACGGCATCGACGACGCGCACATCACGGAGTACCTCCGGCTGGCCGGGAGTGACGACACCTTCCGGGACTATCTCCGGTGCTACGTGTTCGACCTGAAGGACCACGGGGCCTATCTCGCCGAGGTCGGCCTCGGCGCCCTCGCCGCCTGACCGGCCCACCCGTGACGTACACGCCGGAAGAATTCATGGCTGCGGTCATCGCCCGCGCGGTAGACGACCGCGAGACCGTGGCCGTCGGCACCCTTTCCCCCATTCCGGCCGCCGGGGTCCTGCTGGCCCGCTCCCGCCACGCTCCCCGGGCCAGGGTGATCATCATCAACCACGAGGACTGCTGGCCGTTCCATAACGGGTCCAAGGAATTCTACGACTTCGCCCAGCGGAGAAAAATCGATCTGTTCTTTCTCTCGGGAGGACAGATCGACCAGTTCGGCAATCTGAACCTGATCACCATCGGGGAGCACGACCATCCGAAGGTCCGCCTGCCCGGCGGGGCCGGCTCGGCCATGCTCTACTACCTCGCCGGCCGGGTGATGCTCTTTCGCGCGGATCACACCCCGCGGACCTTTGTGGAGCGGGTGGACTGCGTGACCAGCCCGGGCACCAGCCCGCCGCGCGTCCTGCGTCCAGGCGGCCCGTGGAAGGTGGTCACGCCGCTGGCGGTGTTCGCGTTCAACCGTGAGAGGGGCCGGCTGGAGCTGGAGTCGGTCCACCCGGGAGTCTCCGTCGCAGAGGTCCAGAGCTCCACGGGCTTCCCGCTGCGGTCCCCAGGCCACGTCCCGACGACATCCCCCCCCGACGAGCAGGACCTGGCCATCCTCCGCGGCCCGGTCCGCGAATCCGTCGCCACGCTCTACCCCATCTTCGCCCGCACGGCCTTTCTCGCCGCCTGACGACGCAACAGCAGGTACCCCTGACCTTCCCTGACCACCTGGTACCGGTAGTGCGCCCGTCCCTCCCCGCCGGCCACGCTGAGCGTCACCTCCCCCGCCGTGCGCTCGAGCCGGGCGTCAGGCAGATCGCGCCAGGGGTAGGAGTCCCCATCCAGCAGCACGTACTCGCTCTTCTCGATCCCGACGGGAAAGATGAAGACCTTCGGGCGCGTGGCCAGGTGAGGAACAAACCGCTCCTGAGTGGACACGGGCTCGCCCGGCGGAACCTGCGCCAGCAGCGCGTACACGGCCCGCTGGCGTTGGCTCAGCCACCAGCGGTTGACGGCCAGATCGTTCAGGGTGCGGGAGGTCAAGGCGAGGCTCAAGAGGAATGACAGGCCGAGGGCGAGCCCGCGAATGGAGCGGCCCCTGACGGTCAACCGCGGGGAAAGGCGCGCGTAGCCCGAGACCGCCGCCAAAAGCAGGAACGGAAGCACGAACGCGTTGTACTGAGCGCGGTGGGAGAACAGGACCGGATCCAGGCTCAGCAAATTGTGGGCCAGAGTCGGCAGGGCGGGGAGGAGGTCCAGGGGCGCTCTCAGCGGGAGAAACGCCAGGGGCGCCAGAAGGGCGAGGAGGTAGCGGAGCTTCTCGACGCTGACCATCAAGCCAAGGGTTCGGAATGGGCGCAGGACCATGGTGAGGAGGATCTCGCCCAACGACCCGCCGAGGTGGGGGTAGCGCCAAAGGTGTGGATAGGGGGCACCGCGGAAGTACGGGATGAGAACCTGGGTGGCGAAGAAGAAGAGCGCCAGGCTCCCGGCCACCAAGGCCAGCCCCCAGATCCAGCGGCGTCGGGCCAGCGCGATCCAGAGCCCCAAGCCGATCACGCCAAGCGCGGCGTCCTCCCGGCAGCCCAGGGTGAGGATCACCGAGGCCAGGAACCATCCCATCCGGCTGGTCTCGAAGCAATAGACGGCAGCCAGCAGGAGCGGGGTCGCGAGGGCCGCGGCGTGGAAGTCGCGCAGGTTGATCCCGTGGAGCGTCGGGCTCACCAGGTAGAGGAGGGCGAAGGCCGCGGCGGCCCCTTCGCTGCCGAGGCGGCGCCGGGCCAGGGCAAAGAGCGGAAGGGCTCCCAGGCTGAACGCCACCGACTGGGCGACCAGAAGGAAGACCGGACCCGGGAAGAGAGCGAAGAGCGGAACCAGCAGGTAGAGGGTGGGCGAGAAATGATCGCCCCAGGCGTGCATCTCCGGAAGGCTCACGGAGGCGCCGAGCCCCCGGCTCACGCTCCAAAGAAGCTGCACGTAGTAGCCGAGGTCGAGGGCGTGGGTGCGGAAGGCCCAGTGGCGGGTCACCGTGATGAAGGAGAAGACGACGGCGTACGCGATCACCGCCGCCGGCACGACGCGCCCCGGACTCCACGCAGGCAGCCGATACGGGCGGAGAAGCGCCCGCAGCGCGATCACGCCCAGGAGGGCGAGGAACAGCTCCTCGGGGCGCCACCACCCGAGGGCGAGAGCGGAGACGACCACGCCCGCAAGGGCGAGGGCCAGGCCGTCGAGCGATCGGATCACCGCGGCCGATGGTCCCCGGACCCGAAGCGCGAATACCGGGCGCGCAGGCTGTCGAGGCGGCGGGAGTGGTAAAGGCGGGAGCCGTAGAGCACGAAGCGCGCCAGGAGGAGGAGGATTTTCAGCCCGTACACCACCGAGGCCAGGAACCCTGCCGAAGAAGCCTCCGGAAAGTAGCGCACCGGCACCGGGATCTCCGCGATCCGGTATCGCGCGGCCACCGCCTGGGCGATGATCTCCTGGTCGAAGACGAACCCGTCGGAGTTCATCGCGTAGTTCACACTCTCGAGGACTTCGCGCCGGAAGGCCCGGTAGCCGGTGTGGAACTCGGCGAGGCGCAGGCCGAACGCCAGGTTCTCGAGCTGGGTCAGGACGCGGTTTCCCAGGAACTTCCACCAGGGCATCCCCTGCCGCACCGCCGAGCCGACCATGAGCCGCGAGCCCAGGACGAGGTCCGCCTCGCCCTTGACAATCGGCTCGATGATCTTGGGCAGCAGGGTCGGATCGTACTGGTAATCGGGGTGGACCATGACCACGATATCGGCGCCGGCCTTGAGGGCCTCGGTGTAGCAGGTCTTCTGGTTCGCCCCGTAGCCATAGTTGCGGTTGTGGACGAAAATTTCCAGGTTCAGATCGCGGGCAATCTCGAGCGTCGCGTCGGTGGAGCCGTCGTCCACGAGGATGACCAGGCTCACAGCTTCCTTCGGCAGCTCCTCGTAGGTCAGGCGGAGGGTGCGCCCGGCGTTGTAGGCCGGCATGACGACCACGACCTTCGGCGTCATCTGGTCTGCTCGCGCCGCGCGACGGCGACGAACTGGTAGGCGAAGAGGCCCTGCCAGCATCGCGCCGTGAGCGCGTTGAGGGCGTGAAGGGCGGAGAGCCAGCGGCCGTGAAGGCGCTCCGGAACGAGCAGGGGGAGTGGAACGGGGGTCGGGATCATCTCGATCACTTTGAGCTTAGAGTCGCCCAGGAACCGGAGGAAGCTCCGGCGCGTGAAGAACCGCAGGTGGGTCCGGTCCAGGATCCCGCGGTCGGCGTAGTCGAAGCGCCCGAGGAGGAGCTGGAGCCGCACCCAGAGATGCGCGACATTGGGCACCGAGACGATGACGATCCCGTCCTCCTTGAGGGACTGATTGAGGGACGACAGAACCCGGGCGGGGTCGCTCAGATGCTCGAGGACATCTCCGTACACGATGACGTCGAAGGGACCGTCCAGCAGCGGCAGCTCGCGCTCCAGATCGGCCGTGACGACGCGGCGGCACTTCTCGGCGGCGACGGCCGCCAGCCCGGGGTCGCGTTCGAGGCACGTGACCTCGAAGCCGCGTCGGCCCAGAAGCTCCGCCAGGTAGCCCTCCGCCGCGCCCACGTCCAGCAGCCTCTTCCCCGCCCCGTCCGGCAGGAAGCGGAGGATCACCGAGTGGCTGCTGTAGGGATCCGCTTTGAGACGATAGGGAGAGCCCGTCACTGAACCCAGCATAGCAGAGCTAGGGCCGTGTCGGAATAACCTCCGTTCGAGCGCGCACCCACGCCTTCGGCGCGGGTACCCGGCCCGCGCAACCGGTTCCCGGGGGGAGGAATCGGAAGGGGGGCGGAGCCCCCCTCCGAGGATCCTAGGGCCGGTTCGAGTACAGCCAGCGTCCGCCGCTCTGGAGGAGCAGGTGGACGCGTCGCGGGTCGAGCTCGCGGACAACGCTCTTCTCGGGTTTGACCACCGAGAGCAGGAAGAGCCGGTCGCGCCCGCCCCAGCGCGCCCTGAGCCGCTTCCGGTCCCAGAAGACTTCCCGCCCTTCCGGGAACGTGGCGCCGAAGGCCAGGCTCGACTGCACCCCATCCACCACCTTCACGGGCCGCCCCAGGTAGAGGAAGAGCCCACCGCTGTTCTCGAGCGGCCCCTCGTGGACGATGATGTCCCGACTCTCCGCCCGCGCCAGGAGCAGTTCAGCCATGACCTTGACCGACCGGCTCTTCGAAAAAAGGGTGAGCCCTTCCACTGTGATCGGCAGGAAGGCCAGCATGACCGCCAGCAGCACGCCCAGACCGAATCGGGGCAGCTTCCGCCACACCGCCACCACCAAACCCGCGCTTCCCGCCGCGAAAATCAGGGTCAGGCTTCGGAGCAACGGCTGGAGCTGCGCGTACGAGGGGAAGGGGGCGCTCTGGCCCCGTGCATCGAGGTTCCGTGCGTAGACGTCCGCGAGCGAGAGCGTTCCCGACGGCAGCTGCACCCCCCCCCGCCACGCGACCAGACACATGGCTGCCAGCCCGGCCAACACCAGCGTGGGGGGGATCAGGAGGGCCCGCGCCGACGGGGCCTCCGGGACTCGCTCCAGGACATCATCCCAGAGCTTCGCCACCAGGAGCGCCATGGCCGGAAAGGCCGGCAGCGCGTAGTGCGGCAGCTTGAAGGGGGAGAGCGTGAAGAAGGTCAGGACCGCCACGCTCCAGAGCCCCAGCAGCAGCCAGATCCGCGCTTCCACCGTTTCCCACGGCCGCTTGAACGCCCGCCAGAGCGCCCACGGCACCATGAGACTCCACGGGAAAAATCCGATGGCCGTCACCCCGAGAAACTCCGCGGCGGCCAGCGGCACGTCCTCGTCGGGAAAGACACGCTGGCGCGTAAAGTTCAGGAGGTGGTTGTCCACGACGGTGTACCAGAGAAACCCCCGGTTCCGGACCTCGACGGCAAGATACCAAGGCAGCGCGAGCGCCAGGAACAGGCCCACGCCGATCCACGGGACCCACTGCGCGGGCACCTGACGCTCCCGGGTGAGGAGAAGAAAGAGCGCAATGACCACGATGGGCCCCACAGCGCCCAGGATGTCCTTCGCGAGCACCGCCAGACCGAGCCCGGCGTAGGCCAAGACGAGCCCGGCACGACCCGCGCCCCGGTACGCCAGAATGAAGCCGGCGAAGGCCAGGAGGATCAGGAAGACGAAGAGGAGGTCGGGCTTCACATAGCGGCCGAAGAGAAAGAACTCGAGGTTGGCGGCGACGACCAGCCCCGCGATCAATCCCAGGCGCGCGGACCCCAGAATGGTCCCGAGGCGGGCGGTGAGGACCGCGGTGCCGAAGGCGGCCAGGGCCGACCAGAAGCGCGCCGCCCACTCGGAGGCCCCGACGAGCCAAAAGCCCGCCGCCATAAGCCAGTAGAGGAGCGGCGGCTTGTCGAAGTAGCGAACCCCGTTGAAGTGGGGCGTGATCCAATCCCCGAGCCGGCCCATCTCGCGGGCGATCTCGGCGTGCATGCCCTCGGAAGGGTCCACGAAGGGCGCCTGACCCAACCCCACGAAGAAGAGCGCCGCGGCCACCAGCGAAACCCCCCACAGCACACCGCGGCCCGGGTCCGTCATCCCCGCCGGCTCTCGCTCATTTCGGCCCCGTCGACGCTGCGTTACAATG
Organism: Candidatus Rokuibacteriota bacterium; assembly: GCA_016209425.1. Taxonomy (GTDB): domain Bacteria; phylum Methylomirabilota; class Methylomirabilia; order Rokubacteriales; family CSP1-6; genus JACQWA01. The sequence goes on along the minus strand of JACQWA010000113.1, from coordinate 2,668 downwards.
GCTGTCCATGAGGCTCGCGCTCATTCTGCTGGCGATCGGGCTTCTCGCCTGGGGGTGCCGGGACACGGTGGAGCGCGCCCTGATTTATTTCCCGATCCGTGAGCTGGCCGGGAGTCCGGCAAGCCTGGGCCTGACGTATCGGGAGGTCTGGTTCCTGGCCGAAGATGGCGTCCGCCTTCACGGCTGGCTGATCCCCGGCCCCCGGCCCACCACGCTCTTCTGGTTTCACGGCAACGCCGGCAACATCAGCCACCGGCTGGATAATATCCGGGAAATCCACGATCGCCTCGGCATCGGAGTCTTCATCTTCGACTACCGGGGCTACGGGCGAAGCGACGGCACCCCGACCGAAGCGGGGCTGTATCGCGACGCGCGGGCGGCCCGTGAGGCGTTGGTTGAAAGCCTCGGCGTTCCCTCCCGGCAGATCGTCTACTTCGGAAGATCGCTGGGAGCCGCGGTGGCGGTGGACCTGGCCCAAACCCATCCGCCGCCCGGATTGATTCTCGAATCGCCGTTCCTCTCAGCCCGCGCGATGGCCAACCGGACCTTGCCCGGGAGCGGCCTCCTCTTGAAGACCCGCTTCGACTCCCTTGCCAAGATCGGCCGGCTCCGTACCGCCCTCCTGGTCCTGCACGGCGAAGCCGATGAGGTGGTTCCCCATGAACACGGACGCCGCCTCTTCGAGGCGGCATCCGGGCCGAAGGCATTTTACACCATCCCCGGCGCCCGCCACAACGACACGTACCTGGTGGGCGGCAGGGAGTACTGGGAGGCGTGGAGAAATTTTCTGGACCGCCTCACCTCTTCTCCTCTCCCCAGTGGGGAGAGGTAGGGGCTACTCCACTCGGACCACCGCATCCTGCGGGAGCCGGTCGACAAACTCCGCGAGGGCGTGGTCCAGGTACTCGCGGTCCTTGGACTCGAGAGTCACTTTGACCTTGTAGTCCGGGTGCGAGAATTCCGGATAGGACCCGAGCATCAGGAGCGGATAGGCCTTCAGGAGGTCGTTCAGGAAATCGGCCAGGGTGCCTTCCCCGATGCGGACGAACACGCTTCGCAAAAAGAACGGCTGCTCCCGGAACCGCTCCTTGATCGCCTCGAATTTCTGGCGGAAGATCTCCGGCACTCCGGGGAGAATGTAGACGTTCCCGATCACGATCACAGGAAAGATCAGGGAGTCCGCGGCCAGGAGCTCCGAGCCCTCCGGGACCTCGGCCATCTTGAGGCGGGCGGCGTTCAGCTTCCCCTTGTAGAAGCTCTCCAGCAGAGCCACAAGCCGCGGGTGGCGCGCAACAGCCACCCCCAGGGCCCGGGAGACCCCGTCGATGGTCACGTCGTCGTGCGTGGGGCCGACGCCGCCTGAGGTGAACACGTAATCGTAGCCGGCGACGAACCGGGCGACCTCCCGGGCGATCGCCTCCACCTCGTCGGGAATCACCGAGATCTTCCGGACCTCCACGCCGAGCGCGCGGAGCTCCCGGCAGAGGTAGGCGGCGTTGGCGTCGCTGATCTTGCCCGACAGGATCTCGTTGCCGATGAGGACGATGCCGGCGGTTTTCGCCATAGACACCTCCTGATTCTAGACAACGCACGCGCCGTGCGCCACCCCGACGTTGGGCCTCGCCACGCGAGGGGCAGTTGGGCTAGAATGGCCCCACGATGACGGAAGCGACCGCGCCCATTCGGCTCAGCGGCTGGGGGCTGGTCCTCGGGGCCTCCTCCGGGTTCGGGGAGGCGACGAGCCTGGCGCTTGCCCGCGCGGGCCTCAACATCTTCGGCGTCCACCTGGACCGGAAGGCCACCCTTCCCAACGCGGAGCGCATCGTGGCCGAGATCCGGAGCCTGGGGCGGGAGGCTCACTTCTACAACGTCAACGCCGCGGACCCGGAGAAACGGGAGGAAATCGCCGCCGAGATGCAGCGGATCCTCGAGGAACGGGGCGAGATGTGGCGGCTCCGCGTCCTCCTGCACACGCTGGCCTTCGGGACCCTCAAGCCCTACGTCGCCGACCCGATCAAGGAGAGCGTCAACCAGGCCCAGATCGAGATGACCCTCAATGTCATGGCCCACAGCCTGGTGTACTGGTGCCAGGAGGTCGTCGGGCGTGGGCTCATGGGCGAAGGCGGCAGGGTCTATGCCATGACCTCGTCCGGCGGCGCCCGGGTGATGCCCTTCTACGGGCCCGTCTCGGCCGCCAAGGCGGCGCTGGAGTCCCACGTCCGTCAGCTGGCGATGGAACTGGCACCGCGCGGGATCACCGTGAATTCGATCCGCGCGGGGGTGACCGAGACGCCGTCCAGCCAGAAGATCCCCGGCTACGAGCAGATCAAGGCCATGGCGGTCCGGCGCAACCCCGGGAGGCGGATGACCACCCCCGAGGACGTGGCCCGGGCCATCGTGGTTCTCTCCCACCCGGACACGTCCTGGATCACGGGCAACGTGATCGGGGTCGATGGCGGTGAGGACATTGCTGGCTAGCCCGGATTATTCACGAGAATAATCCGGGCTCTACGAACATCGCATGGATTTCAACATGGTCTGTTCCGTGTTCCGATCTCCGCTCCAGAACACTTTGGTTGCCATGGAAATTGTGTAAGCCCGGTGAAAACAATTCAGAGTCTTAGTTACTTCCATGCGATTTTCGGTGCCTAGCCCGAATGATGTGCAT
>JACQWA010000120.1 GCA_016209425.1 Candidatus Rokuibacteriota bacterium | reverse complement strand
CATGCCGGCCGCGTGATGCTCGGTGAGCCGGTAGGTGGTCAGGATGTACGGGTACTTGTCGGGCGTGCCGAGCTTGTTCAGGTCGCCGATGTCGTACACCTTCGCCACCGGGTTGTTGTCGACCTTGGACAGGAGGTTCTTCGTCGGCGACTCGAACGGCTCGTAGTGCTCGGGAAACGGCCCGTCCACGATCGAGGCGAAGAACTGGCCCTTGCCGTGGGGGTTCATGATGAACGCGTCGATGCCGCTGATCCCCTTGAGCAGCCCCTCCTTGGCCCGCGGCGCGTCCGGCGCCATGGCCAGGCCGAAGTCGGGCACATCCAGCCCACCCCACTTCTTCTGCTCCGCGTCCCACCAGATGAGCTTCTTTTTCTCGCTCCAGGGCTTGCCCGCGGCGTCCGCCGACGCCCGGTTGTAGAGGATCCGCCGGTTGGCGGGCCAGACGAAGCCCCACTCGTGGGCCAGATAGTCGCCTTCCTTGGACTTCCCGCGGCGGGCCGCCAGGTTTTTCCCCTCCTCGGGGTAGCAGCCGCCGTAGATCCAGTTTCCGCACGCCGTCAGGCCGTCGTCCCTCAGCTGGGCGAAGGTCTTCAGGTGATCACCCTTCTTAAAGAGGACCTTGCCGTCCTTGTCGGCGATGTCGTCGGTGGCATAGCCGTTGATCTCCTTCAGGACCAGCTCCATCCTGGGCTCCTTCTTGGGCCCCTGGGGCTGGTAGTCCCACATAAGATCAAGGACCGATCGGTCCTTCTTGGCCTTGGAATCCGTGTAGAGCGCCTTCAGCCGGTTGCCCACCTCGACGATGAAGGCCGCATCGGACCGGGCATCGCCCGGCGGGTCAACCGCCCGCTCGTGCCACTGCATGAGGCGCATGGTGTTCGTGAGGGAGCCATCCTTCTCGGCCGCCGGTGCGCCGGGGATGAAGAAGACCTCCACCCGGGAGGACTTGGGGTCGATCCCGGGCTCCTTCCAGACCGCCGCGGTGTCGGTCTCGAAGAGGTCCACGACGACCAGCCACTCGAGGTTCCGGAGGGCCGCCCGGGCCATCTTGGCGTTCGGACTGTCCACGGCCGGGTTCTGGCCCATGCAGATGAACCCCTTCACCTGCTTCTTGTACATCCCCACCAAGAAGTGCTGGTGGGAGTAGGCGTCCGCCTTCTCCCGCTTGGGGAGGTAGTCGAAGGCGTAGTCGTTCTCCTTCGTCGCCGCGGGTCCCCACCAGGCTTTGAGCTGGCTCACGACGAATTTGGGGTTGTTGACCCAGAAGCCGCCCTTGGGCGTCGTCTTCTCCAGGTAATCCATCAGGGTCGGGTGAGGCCCCTGGAGCGGCATCGGCGGATAGCCGGGGAGCATGTGGTAGAGGGTGCCGAAGTCCGTCGCCCCCTGGACGTTGGAGTGGCCGCGGAGGGCGACGACGCCGCCGCCGGGCCGCCCGACGTTCCCCAGGATGAGTTGGAGCAGGCAGAGCGATCGGATCTGCTGGACCCCGTTGGTGGACTGGTTGAGCTGGAGCGCGTAGGAGGCGGTGGCGGTCTTCTCCGGTCCCGACGCCGAACAGTAAATGTCGGCCACCTTCAGGAACAGGTCCTTCGGGATCCCGCACACCCGCTCCACCATCTCGGGGGTGTAGCGGCTGTAGTGGCGCCGCAGGAGCTGGAAGACGCAGTTCGGATCGCGGAGCGTCGGGTCCTGCTTGGGGTAGCCGTTCTCGTCGAGCTGGAACTTCCACGTGGTTTGATCGTAGCTCCGCTTGGATCCGTCGTATCCCGTGAAGAGCCCGTTCAGATCCGCGGGCGTCTTGAAGGTCGGGTCCACGAGAAAGGAGGCGTTGGTATAGGCGACCACGTAGTCGTGGAAGTACTTCTTGCTTTCGATGGCGTAGCGGATCAGCCCGCCGAAGAACACGATGTTGGTCCCCGACCGGATCGGCACCCAGATATCGGCGGTGGCCGAGGTGCGGGTGAAGCGCGGGTCCACGTGGATGATCTTGGCCCCGCGCTCCTTGGCCTTCATGACCCACTTGTAACTGACGGGGTGGCATTCGGCCCAGTTGGAGGTAGGCATGATCACGTCGGCGTTCACGACGTCGATCAGGTTGGTGGTCATCGCCCCGCGGCCGAAGGTCGCGCCCAGGGCCGGCACCGTGGCCGAGTGGCAAAGACGGGCCGAATTTTCCAGGTTGACGAGGCCCATGGCCCGTGAGAGCTTGGCGATGAGGTAGTTCTCCTCGTTGTCGAGCACCGAGGAGCCCAGCCAAGCGATCCCCTCGCAGCGGTTGACTGTGACCTCCTTGGCGCCCACCTTCACTTTTTCGACAAAGGTCTCCTCCCGTGTCTTTTTGATCCGCTGGGCGATCTGCTCCATCATCCAGTCGAGGGGCTTCTCCTCCCACTTGTCGCTCCCAGGGGCGCGGTACATGCACTTCGTCCAGCGCCTCTCGTTGATCGACAACTGGTAGGTGGAGGAGCCCTTCGGGCAGAGGGCACCTTCGGTGTGCGGGGTGTTGGGGTCGCCCTCGATGTCGATGATCTTTCCGTCCTTGACGTAGATCAGTTGGGCGCACCCCACCGCACAATACGGACAGACGCCGGGAAACGCCTTGGCTTCCTTGATCCTGATCCCCGTGGCGAAGGACTCGACGGCGCCGAGATCGAGTGCGCGGCCGCCCGCGAGCACTCCGGCCGCCGTTGCCCCACCGTACTTGAAGAAGTCCCGCCGTGAAAGGGCCATGGTCGCACCCCTTTCAGAGGTCTTTCCTTGTGATTGTTTTCTCGTGGTTTGGGACCAACTTAGCGTAATTAGTAGTGAAAACGCACTAGGCTGTCAAGGGGAAAAATATGCGAAAGGGAGTGTGGAATGACAAAAAATGACCGACTATCGAGTCAATTGTCCTCCTTCGGCTTGAAGCCCTGGCAGTATTCCTGAAACCTCTCCTCCAGCGCCCGGCTGGCCTCCTCCATCTGGCCCTGCGCGAGAAGCTCGACGATCCGCCGTCGGATTGCGTGCTCCAGAATGACTCCGCCGGAGACTGCGTCGTAGAACCGCGAGAGCTCCAACAGCGTTCGATTCACCGCGCGCGGGTCGGGGAACTGGGCCCGCGCCTGCTCGAAGAGCCGCTTGACGATCTCGGGCAGGTCCCGCCCTTCACGCCGCCTGGGCATGGGTCACGTTCGCGCTCGCCGACTTTTATCGCCGCTCAGAGGCCGGTCAGATGGACGGGACACGCGCAGCAGGGTGCCCCCGGTTCCTCCGCCCGATCTCCAGGAGCTCCCTACGATGTTCCGGACCATATGCTGGAGAAACCTAACGGCCGAGAGGACATGAACCGCGTGATGAGATTCATAAAATGCTTGGAACGACCGGAATTTTTTCGGTCTCATGATAGCACAAAATTCCGCTTGCCCGGGGTCGGGCCATTTGGTATAAGGAGGCCATCGAGCCGGCCATGAGGCCCTCGCGGTTATGCGGTTATAAGAAGGAGGATCTGTTATGGCTCAGAGCCTGACCGATCTGATCCAGAAAAGTCGGCTGACGGTCGTGGCGGTGGACAAGGGAGCCGGCCGTCTGCGCGTCCGGGACGACTCCGAGATGTGCACCGACCTCACCTGTCAGGGGTCCCTGGTGGTCACGGAGGACGAGTCCCGCGCTGATCTCGGACTGATCAACCCCGGAGATATTATCAAGGTCGAGTCGAACGCGGGTCGTCCCGAAAAGATCGTGGTGGTCCGCCGGGCCTGGGAGGAGTACGCCAGCCCCGAAACCTAATTCCTCGAAAGCCCCACTCGCAAGGCCCTCCGGTTTCCCGAGAGGGCCTTTTTGTTTGCCTCCCTGCGGCTGGCCCAGGCAAGGATCAGGAGGTGCCAAGGGCTCGCTGACTCTTATCCCCGATCAGCGCCCTGTCGTAGGGGTAGGACACGCGCAGCAGCGTGAGGCCGTGGGCCGGGGCGGTGGGACCGGCCCGGGTCCGATCCCGCCCGAGGAGCAGCTCGTCCATCCATTCGGGCGGCCGGTTCCCTCGCCCGATTTCGACAAGACTTCCGACCACGTTCCTGACCATGTGGTGAAGGAAGCTGTCGGCCGAGAGCAGGACGGCCACCACGCCTCGGCGCTCGACCAGGCGCCCAGAGTAAAGCGTGCAGGTGGGGGTGCGGGCACGGCCGGCCGCGGCGCAGAACGCCGAAAAGTCGTGCTTGCCTCGAAGAGATCTGAGTCCCGACGCCATGGCCGTCCGGTCCAAGGCGTGAGGGACGTGCCAGGCATCGCGGCGGAGGAGGGGGTTGGCCACGGGTCCGTTGTCGATGAGGTAGAGATATCGCTTGGAGAGGGCCGCGCGCCTGGCGTCAAAACCCGGGACCGCCTCGACCACTTGCAGCACGCGGATGTCGGGCGGCAGCAGCGCGTTGAGGGCCGATCGAATCGCCGGCGGAACAAGCCGGCTCTCCACGGTGAGGCCGGCCACCTGGCCGAGAGCGTGGACGCCCGCATCGGTCCGGCTTGCTCCCACGAGCTTGATCGGGCCCGTGAAGAGTTGTCGGCATGCCTGGGTCAGGGTCCCCTGCACCGTCGGCTGAAGCCGCTGGACCTGCCAGCCGTGGTAGGCGGTGCCGTCATAGGCCAGGGTGAGGCGCAGGGTTCGAAGGGCCACGCCGCCCTACCGGCGAGAGGAACGTGTCCCCCGCCACGAGGAAGGAGGCACGGCGATCAGCCAGAGGAGCCCGGCGAGCATCAGGAGGAAGAGCTTGAGGGCCGTCTGCCACTCAAAGAACCCCGAACCGGTTGTCGGTAGGGTTTTCAGGTAATCTTCGCGCTGGAGGTCCTTTGGCTCATAGTGGATCGGGTTGTAGCCGCCCACGTTCTCCAGGAACTGGACGATCCAGGGAACCGCCGCGTAGGCGACCACCACCACGGTGAAGACGAGGCAGATGTAAAATCGACCGTTCCGCCGGAGCCACCGCCTGATCCGCCACGGCCTAACCGTTCGGGACACCCCCCTCACGAATGAGGAGTTCGGCGATCTGCACGGCGTTCGTTGCCGCGCCCTTTCGCAGCTGATCCCCGACCACCCAGAAGTTGAGCCCGTTGGCCAGGGAGAGATCCGCGCGGATCCGCCCGACGAAGCAGTCGTCCTGCCCCTCCACGCCCACCGGCATGGGATAGCGGTTCTGCCCCGGGTCATCCCAGACGCGCAGGCCGGGAAAATCGGCGAACAGGTCCCGGGCCCGGGCAGGCGTCAGCGGCTCGTCGGTCTCGACGTTCACGGCGATCGAGTGGGCGGTAAAGACTGGCACCCGGACGGTGGTGGGCGAGATCTTAAGGTCCGGAAGCTCGAGGATCTTCCGGATCTCGTGGATGAGCTTCAGCTCTTCTTCGGTGTAGCCGTTGTCGGCGAAGCGGTCGATGTGCGGGATCAAGTTGAAGGCGATCTGATGCGGGAAGTACTCCACCTTCAGCGCCTCACCCCGCGCCCAGGCCAGCGCCTGCCGCCGCAGCTCCTCCACGCCCTTCACCCCGGCCCCCGACACCGCTTGATAGCTGGTCGCGATCACTCGGCGGAGCCGCGCCGCATCGTGGAGCGGCTTCAGCGGCATGACGGTGACGACGGTGGTGCAGTTCGGGCTCGCCACGATCCCCGAGTGCCCCTCCGCGGCGTGGGGGTTGATCTCCGGAACCACGAGCGGCACCGTGGGGTCCATCCTGAACGCGCTCGACTTATCCACGACCACGCCCCCCGCCCTCACGGCCAAGGGCGCATATTCCTTGGATTGAGCCGATCCCGCCGAGAAGAAGGCGATCTCCACTCCCTTGAAGGCCTCCGGGCCCACCTTCTCCACCCGCAGCTCGTCGCCCATAAAGGAGACCGTCTTTCCCGCGGAGCGCTCGGAAGCGTAGCAGCGGAGCTCCCGCACGGGGAATTTTCGCTCCGCGAGAATCTTGAGCGTCGTGCTCCCCGCCGCTCCTGTCGCCCCCACCACCGCCACCACGTATCCCGCCGCCATCCGATCTCCTTCTCCGTCTTCCTTGGGACTGCTGCCAACCCCTCCGAGCGCGCACCCACGCCGCTGGCGTGGGTACCCGGCCCGCGCAATCCTCTGGGGGGAGGCTTCGGAAGGGGGGCGTTAGCCCCCCTCCGAGTTAATACATCGCCCCGACCTCTCGCGCGATCAGTTCGCCCATCTGGACCGTCCCCGCCAGCGTGGTCCCCTCCTGGCGGATGTCGGCGGTTCGGTACCCCTTCTCCAGCACTCGCAGGACTGCCGCCTCGACCTTCTCCGCGTCCCCACCCATGTTCAGGGAATACCTGAGGAGCATCGCCGCGGAAAGGATCGCGGCAATCGGGTTCGCAATTCCCTGCCCCGCGATGTCCGGCGCGGTCCCGTGGACCGGTTCGTACAGCGCCGTCTTGCCCCCGAGGCTTGCCGAGGGCAACATCCCCATGGATCCGGCCAGGATCGCGGCCTCATCAGAGAGGATATCACCGAACGTGTTTTCGGTCACAATTGTGTCGAACTGGGTGGGTCGGGCGACGAGTGCCATGGCGCAGTTGTCCACCAGCATGTGGTCGAGTTGCACGTCGGGATAGTCCCTGGCGACCTCGGTGACCACCTCGCGCCAGAGCTGTGAGACCGCGAGGACGTTGGCCTTGTCCACCGACGTCAGGCGCCGCCGCCGCTGCCGGGCCACGTCGAAGGCCACCCGTGCCACCCGGTCGATCTCCCGCGACGTATAGGCCATGGTGTTCACCGCCCGGGCGCTGCCGTCGGCCATCTTCTCCGTCCCTCGCGGCTCCCCGAAGTAGAGCCCGCCCGTCAGCTCCCGGATCACCATGAGGTCGGTTCCCTCGACCACGGACCGTTTGAGCGGGGAGGCGTCCACCAGCAGGGGGAAGCACTTGGCAGGCCGGAGGTTCGCGTACAGATCAAAATCCTTCCGGAGCCGGAGGAGCCCGCGCTCGGGTCGCCTCTCCTGGGGGACATGATCCCACCGGGGCCCGCCGACCGCTCCGAAGAGGATCGCGTGGCTGGACTCGCACAGCCGGAGCGTGTCGCCGGGCAGCGGCTCGCCCGTGGCATCAATGGCGGCCCCGCCCACGAGGCCCTGCTCGAACTCGAAGGTCGTCCCGGACCCCTTGGCCACGACACCCAGGATCCTAAGGGCTTCCGGGATCACCTCCTGCCCGATCCCGTCCCCCGGTAGCACCGCGATCTTATGGGTCGCCATATCCTCGGAGGGGGGCTACGCCAGGCCCTTCTTCCTGGCCACATACTTCATGAGGCCGCCCGCGGCCATGATCTCCCGCGCGAACACCGGAAGGGGGTGGGCCCGATAGCTCTCGCCCGTGGTCAAGTTCTGGATTTCCCCGGTGGCCGAATTCAGCTCCAGGTCATCCCCTTGATTAATGCGCTCCGCCGCGTCGGTTTCGAAGAGCGGGAGCCCCAGGTTGATCGCGTTGCGGTAGAAAATTCGAGCGAAGGACTTCGCGATCACCGCCGACACCCCCGCCGCCTTGATCGCGATCGGAGCGTGCTCCCTCGACGACCCGCAGCCGAAGTTCCTGAGGCCGACCAGCACGTCCCCGATCCGGACCTTTTTGACGAATTCGGGATCCGCATCCTCCAGGCAGTGCCTGCCCAGCTCCTCCGGGTCCGACGTGACCAGGTAGCGGGCCGGGATGATCTGATCCGTGTCCACGTTGTCGCCGAATTTCCACGCTTTGCCGTACAGGTTCATGCGTCCGCCTCCTCCCCCTAAGCGCTTCCCGTCGCCACCTCCGCGGGATGGGTAATCTTGCCTGTGATGGCCGTGGCCGCCGCCACCGCCGGGCTCGCGAGATACACCTTGGCCTTCGGATGGCCCATCCGACCGGGGAAGTTCCGGTTCGAGGTCGACAGGCACACCTCCTCAGCGCCAAGGACGCCGTTGTAGCCGCCGAGGCACGGCCCGCAGGTCGCCTCCGAAATCGCGCAACCGGCCTCGGAGAATACCTCGATGAGCCCTTCCCGGAGCGCCTCCTGGAAGACTTGGTGGGTGGCGGGGATGACGATGCAACGCACATACGGCGCCACCTTCTTCCCGCGCATGATCCGGGCGGCGATGCGCAGGTCCTCCATGCGGGCGTTGGTGCACGAGCCGATGAAGACCTGGTCCACGTCAACGCCCGCGACCTCCTCGAGCGGCTTGACGTTGTCGGGCGAGTACGGGCACGCCACCTGCAAGCCGATCCTCCCGGCGTCCCATTCGTAGACGGAATGGTAGGCGGCGTCCGGATCCGATCGGTAGAGCTTCCAGGGGCGCTTGGCGCGGGGCTTCACGTACTCGAGCGTGACCTCGTCGGGGGCGACGATCCCGCTCTTTCCCCCGGCTTCGATCGCCATGTTGCAGAGGGTCAACCGCTGATCCACCGGGAGGCGCTCGACGACTTCACCGGTGAACTCCATGGCGCGGTACGTCGCCCCGTCCAGCCCGATCTGACCGATGGTGTAGAGGATCAGGTCCTTGGCGGAGGCCCACGGCCCGAGCCGGCCGTAGAAGTGGAATTTCATCGACTCCGGGACCTTGAACCAGGTTTCCCCGGTGATCATCGCCGCCGCCAGGTCCGTGGAACCCACGCCGGTCCCGAAGCATCCCAGGCCCCCGTAGGTGCAGGAGTGAGAGTCGGCCCCCAGCACGATATCTCCGGGGACCACCAACCCCTCCTGCGGCAGCAGGATGTGCTCGATGCCTCCCCGCCCCTCGTCATAGAAATACTTGAGCCGGTGCTTCCGGGCGAACTCCCGGGCGATCCGACACTGATCCGCGGACTTGATGTCCTTGGCCGGGACGAAGTGGCTCAGCACGATCGTCAGGCGGTCGGGGTCGAACACCGACGTCGCTCCCACCTTCTCGAACTCCTTGATCGCGATGGGAGCGGTGATGTCGTTGCCCATGAGCAGGTCGAGTCGACAGGTGATCAGCTCCCCGGGGCGCACTTCGGTCTTGTCGGCGTGCGCCGCCAGGATCTTTTCGGTGATGGTCATCGGCATCGTCGTCCCTCAAGAGGAGAAGAGCCCGTGGCCGGGCTCTTCCCTGAATCTGAGTTGTGCCTTCGGGCCGGGCGCCCCTACGGCCCGCTCTCTTTGACCCGGAGGCCCTCCGGATGGATGGCCCGGTTCAGCGCGTTCACGTAGGCGCGCGCGCTGGCCTCGATGACGTCGGTGGACGCGCCCTTGCCGGTCACCACCCTGCCGTCGAAATCCACCTTGACCGACACCTCGCCCACGGCGTCCTTGCCTCCGGTGATCGCGCGCAACTGGTAGTCCTGAAGGCGTCCCTTGAGCCCGGTGATGGCGTCGATCGCGTTCAGGGCCGCGTCCACGGGGCCGTCTCCGACCCCGGAGTCCTGGAAGAGCTCCCCCTCCCGGCTGAGCCGCACGGTGGCCGATGGGATGACGCCGGTCCCGCTGATCACGTGGAGGTAATCAAGCGTGTAGGTTTCCGGGACGTGCGTCAGCTCGTCCTGGACGATGGCCATCAGGTCCTCGTCGTAGACCTCCTTCTTCTTGTCCGCGAGGTCCTTGAACTTCTTGAAGGCCTTGTCCAGCGCCGGGCCGCTGAGGTCGAATCCCAACTCCTTGAGGCGCGCGGCGAGGGCGTGACGACCCGAATGCTTCCCCATGACGAGCTTGTTGGAGGATCGGCCGATATCCTGCGGACGCATGATCTCGTAGGTGAGCTTCTCCTTCAGCACCCCATCCTGGTGAATCCCCGCCTCGTGGGCGAAGGCGTTCTCGCCGACGATGGCTTTGTTGGGCTGGACGTGGACGCCGGTGATGTGGGAAAGGAGCTTGGAGGTGCGGAAAATCTCCTCCGTCCGGACCTGGGTCTCCATCCCGAAGAAGTCCTTCCGGGTCCGGAGCGCCATGACGATCTCCTCCAAGGAGGCGTTCCCCGCCCGCTCCCCGATCCCGTTGATGGTGCACTCCACCTGCCGGGCGCCGTTCATGATCGCCGCCAGCGAGTTGGCCACCGCCTGTCCCAGGTCGTTGTGACAGTGGACCGAGAGCACGGCCTGGTCGATGTTCTTGACGCGCTCACGGATCCGCGCGATGCGTTCGCCCCACTCCTTGGGAATGGCGTACCCGACCGTGTCGGGGATGTTGATCGTGCTGGCCCCGGCGTCAATCACCGCCTCGAGCACGTCGCACATGTAGTCGAAGTCCGAGCGGGAGGCGTCCTCGGGGGAGAACTCGACGTCGCCGCAGTAGCCGCGCGCGTGTTTCACGGCGTCCACGGCCGCCTTCAAGACCTCCGCGCGAGTCTTCCGCAGCTTGTACTTCAGGTGGATGTCCGAGGTCGCCACGAACGTGTGAATGCGCGAGCGCTTGGCGTGTTTGACCGCCTCCCAGCAGCGGTCGATATCCGCCAGCCCCACCCGCGACAGGCCGCAGATGATGGGGGCGCCTTCCAGGGTGCCGACCTGCCTGGCCACCTCCCGGGTGGCCTCGAAATCCTCATCCGAGGAGATGGGGAAGCCTGCCTCAATCACGTCAACGCTGAGCCGGGCCAGCTGCCGGGCCATCTCCAGCTTCTCCATGGTGTTCATCGAGAAGCCCGGCGCCTGTTCCCCATCCCTCAACGTCGTGTCGAAGATGATGACGCGACCCATGAATCCCTCCTGAACTGTCTTCCGGCGGCTCCCCCCCGGGGCGTCGGCTCGCCGGCGTTAATGGCTGTCGGTTGGCTCCGTGTCTGTGGTCCCCGCGCTTTCCGGCTTCCGCACCCAAAGGCGGCGCGCGGGACCGGACAGGGCGTACAGCCCGAGCAGAGTGAAGAGAAAGACCTGTGGGGCGGTGGCGACAATGAGAACCCCCAGCACGACCACGAGCAGGACCCCCAGCGGATGCCGTCGAGCGAAGTCCACCTCCTTGAAGCTCCAGTAGCGGAAGGTCGAGACCATCAGCAGGGCCACGAGGTACGTGGCCGCGCCGATGGCCAGCAGTCCCCAGCGGGGAAGTTCCCCGTCGGCGAACAGGAGCACGGTGGCAGCTGCCAGGCCGGCGGCGGCCGGCGTGGGAAGTCCCACGAAAAACCGTCGATCGATCAGACCTGAGTAGACGTTGAAGCGGGCCAGCCGGAGCGCCCCGCAGATCACGAACAGGAACGAGGCAAGCCATGCCGCCCGGCCGAGCTGCGACAGCGCCCAGGCGTAGAGGAGGACGGCGGGGGCGACACAGAAGGACACCTGGTCGGCCAGGGAGTCGAACTCCAGGCCGAACTGGGTGGTGGTGTTCGTCAGCCGGGCCACCTTGCCATCCAGGATGTCGAGGAAAATAGCCGCGAAGATGGCCAGGGCGGCTTCCGGGTAGCGTTCGTTCATCGTGAACAGCACCGCCAGGAACCCGCTGAACAGGTTTGCGGTCGTCAGGAGGCTCGGCAGCAGGAAGATTCCCCGCCGTCGCTTCTCCCTTAGAGTCTGCCAGCGGCGGCGGCGGGGCGTCCTGGGCCCCTCCCCGCCGATGAACCTCCGTCTCATGGCAACACCCCGAGAATGGTTTCTCCGCCCCGCACGGTATCACCTGCCCGGCAGCGAAGGTCGGTTCCCTTCGGCAGGAAGAGATCCGTCCGCGACCCGAAACGAATCAGGCCGAACCGCTCACCCGCTCGCAGCTTGTCTCCCGGTCGCACACGGCAGACGACCCGGCGCGCCAGGACTCCCGCGATCTGTCGCACGGAGACCCGGGCCGATTCCCCCTGGAGCGCGAGCGTGCAGCGCTCGTTCTCCTCGGACGCCTCCGCGCGGTAGGCCGCCAGGAAGCGTCCCGGGCGGTACTCCACGTCCGTCACCAGAGCCGCGATGGGGGCCCGGTTCACGTGGACGTCCAGGGGCGAGAGGAAGATCGACACCCTCACCGCGTCTCCGACGAACGGATCGCGAAGCTCGCGAATTCCCCGCACCCGCCCGTCCGACGGGGCCAGGACCGCGCCGGGAAGCGTCGGCGGGATCCGCTCCGGATCCCGGAAAAAGCCCAGGTTCGCCAGCGCCACGGAGCCGACGCATGCGGCCACCCACGTCCATCCGACCCCGCCAAGGATGACCGCCAGGCCGCCGGGGATCAGGATGAACGGCCAACCCTCCGGGGCGACCGGTATTCGCATTTCCACGCCCCTCTTCTACATCCGGGGCGGCTTGATCCAGCTCATCATGGACCGGAGCCGCTTGCCCACTTCCTCGATGGGGTGCTCGGCATCCCGCTTGCGCATGGCGAGGAACTGGGCCCGGTTGGCCTGATTCTCGAGCACCCACTCCCGGGCGAACTGCCCCGACTGGATCTCCATCAGGATCCGCTTCATCTCGGCCCGGGTCGCTTCGGTGATGATGCGCGGACCGCGGGTGTAATCGCCGTACTCGGCGGTATCCGAGACCGAGTAGCGCATGTACGCCAGGCCCCCCTGGTAGAAGAGATCGACGATCAGTTTCATCTCGTGCATGCACTCGAAGTACGCGACCTCGGGCTGGTAGCCTGCCTCCACCAGGGTCTCGAAGGCCATCTTGATCAGGTGGGAGATCCCGCCGCAGAGCGTCGTCTGCTCGCCGAAGAGGTCGGTCTCGGTCTCCTCCTTGAAGGTGGTTTCGATGACGCCGGCCCGGGTGCAGCCGATGCCCCTTCCATAGGCGAGCGCCATGTCCTTGGCCTTCCCGGAGACATCCTGCTGGACCGCCAGGAGCGCCGGCACCCCCGGCCCCTGGGTGAAGAGATCCCGCATGACGTGGCCGGGCGCCTTGGGCGCGATCATGGACACGTCCACGTCCGGGGGCGGCACCACCTGGTTGAAGTGGATGTTGAACCCGTGGGCAAACATCAGGGTCTTGCCCTTGGCGAGGCCGCCCTTGATCGACTCCTCGTAGACCTGACGCTGGCTTTGGTCGGGGAGCAGGATCATGATCACATCGGCCATCTGGGCCGCCTCCGCGACCGTCGCGACCTTGACCCCGTCCCGGTCCGCCTTCGTCCAGCTCTTGGAGCCTTTGTAGAGTCCTACCACCACGTCCTGCCCCGAGTCCCGGAGGTTCAAGGCGTGGGCATGCCCCTGACTCCCATAGCCAATGATCGCGATCTTCTTGCCGCGGAGCAGCCCGAGGTCCGCGTCCGCATCGTAGTAGATCCTGGCTGGCACGATGAGGTCCTCCTCTTCAGTCCTCGAAACCGATGGCCTTCTGATCCTGGACAGCCTCCGGTGACCGCGGCGTGGGCTCCTTCGCCCTGCCCAGCTTCTCCTCCGCCTTCCGGGGCCGGATCTTCGTCCCGCGCGCGATGGCCACCTTCCCGGTCCGCACCAGCTCCTGGATGCCGAACGGTCGGAGCAGCTCCACGATGGCATTCACCTTTGACTCGTCCCCCGTCGCCTCGAGCGTGTACGTGAGCGGCGTCACGTCCACGACCTTGGCCCGGAAGATGTCCGCGATGCGCAGGATCTCGGCCCGATACGCGGGCTCGGCGTTGACCTTCACCAGGATCATCTCGCGTTCCACATGGCTCTCGTCGGTGAGGTCCGTGACCTTGATAACATCGATCAGCTTGTGAAGCTGCTTGATCACCTGTTCGATGACGAATTCGTCGCCCCGGACCACCAGCGTCATCCGCGACACCGTGGGATCAAGCGTCTCGCCCACCGACAGGCTTTCGATGTTGTAGCCGCGGGCGCTAAAAAGCCCGGCGACGCGCGAGAGCACCCCGAACCGGTTCTCCACCAGCACCGCGATGGTGTGTTTTTTGGGTTCCGCCCCGTTCTGCATAGCTCTTTCGGAGGGGGCCTCGACGGCCCCCTCCGATCCCTCCCCTGCCCGGAGACCGCTCCTACGCGACGGGGCGGCGCTTGGCGCGGACGTAGTCGACGAGGACGTACTCGCCCAGGCGCTCAGGCGTCGCGAAGAAGGCGCGGCCGCGGTTGATGCGGGCCATCTCGGCGACGAAGGCCGTCAGCGACGGGCTCTGCTCCAGCATGAAGGTGTTGATCGTGATCCCGTCGCGCGTGCAGCGCTGCACTTCCTTGAGCGTCTCCTGGAT
>JACQWA010000111.1 GCA_016209425.1 Candidatus Rokuibacteriota bacterium | reverse complement strand
GTATTCGGTTTTCCTGCTCCCCGTTCTCGGACACTCTGGTGTGCAGGTCAGGGCGGTCCGATGAAGCCGAGAGGGTGAAACGACGTGGGGATATTGGGATTCCATGCGATTTTCGGTGACGAGCCCGAATTATGAACATCATTCGGGTTAGCGATTGGCGAGGACTGACACTCCCTTGGTCCCGATGATCTGTTCGTCAGCTGTGAGCAACGTCAGGTCGAGGACCCTCGCGGTCGCCACCAGGAACGTATCGATGGGATCGCGGTTGGACAGCCTCACGCGGCGCGTCTCGAGCGCGACCTCGTGCGTGAGCGGCGCCTCCCTCAGCGGAGCTCGACCCATCGCGTCCGAGAGCCACGCGTCCACGGCGCGGTCCAGGACGATGCGTCCTCGCTCGACCAGGACGAGGAGCTCCCACGTGCTGAGCGGCGACAGCCACAGCTCGTTGTGGGGGCTCTCGAGCGCCTTCGCGACACGACGGGTCAGGTGCTCCGGTGCCAGCAGGCTCCAGAGCCAGATGTGGGTATCGAGGAGGAGCTTCACGAACGCAGCACGTCCCAGGGCCGTTCATCCATGGCCGGAGCCACGATGTCGCCCTTGATCTGCCCGGTCGACTTGAGGGCGCCCAGCCAGCGCGCGGGTCGCGGTGGGGCCGAGGGGGGTGTTACGTCGGCCACGGGCTCGCCGAACCGGGTAACACGGATCGGTCGCCGCGTGCGGCGGACCCGTTCCAGGACGGCGAGACAGGTGGCTTTGAATTTTGAGATGGCCATCTCTTCCATGGGCAATGACCTTACCATGGTCAAAGGCTATGGTCAACGGGAACGGTGGGCGCCCTCGGTCGTAGGCGTCACTCGCACGTCGCGCTGGGGACGAAGCTCGGCCACCTCAGGACTGGGCTGCTCTTCGGCCGATGGGACCCCTCAGCGTCCGCCAGCCTTCGAGGGCAGGGAGGAAAAACACGGACGGGAGGCTGAGAGCCGGGGTACATTAGAAGTGGGATCACCCCGAAGGAGGGGCGCGCCACGTTCCTGAACTTTGACGAAGTCCAGAAAATCCAGAACCACGTCCAGCGGGTGAGCCATTCGGTGACCTTCAACCAGGACGGGAGCTTCACCTGCCGGAGACGATACGAGCCTACGTCCACGCCCGAGCAGTTTGCGAGAGACATCGGGGGGATCTTGATCGCCGCCCGTCGAGGCAAGATTCAGATTCTGGAGAAGACCATCGAGCGGGAGGGGCCCAACGTCCTGTATTTTGTCGTGAGGTTCAAGCCGCTTCGGTAACGGAACGGAAACGCGACCCCGCCGCGGCTACGGGTGCTACACGGCCGGGACGCCGGCGGTGATGGCGATGCACTGGCCCGAGATGTTGCGGGCCAGGTCGCTGCAGAGGAAGGCCGCCAGGCTCGCCACATCCTCAGCCTTCGCCATGCGCTTCAGCGCGCCCTGCTCGGCAAAGGTTTGCCGCACCGCCTCAAGGGGACGGCCGAGCACCCGGGCCTGGCCGGCGACGACCTGATCGATGCGCTCTCCCTCCACGGCCGCCGGAGCGATGGCGTTGACCGTGATGTTGTGCCGCCCCAGCTCCAGGGCCATGCCGAAGGTCATCCCCACCTGGCCCGCCTTGGCGGCGCAGTAGCCGATGCGGAACGGGATACCCCGGCGCCCTGCGGCGGAAGAAATGTTGACGATCGCGCCGCGGCCGGCCTTGATCATGGCCGGCACGGCGAAGCGGATGCAGAGGTAGGAAGTGGTCAGACAGGAGTTGATGGTGTAGAACCAATCCTCGGTCGTGTACTCCTGCACCGGTTTGGTCGGTCCGCTGTCGCCGGCGTTATTCACCAGACAATCGATCCTTCCGAATGCCCCGACGGCCGCCTCCATGAGGCGCCGCACGTCGTCTTCTCTTGAGGCATCGCAGACGACGGCGATACCTTGGCCGCCGTCCGCCGTGATCAGGGCGGCCGTCTCCTCCACCAGCTCCGCCGAGCGCGCGGCGCAGACGACCTTCGCTCCCTCCCGTGCGAAGTGTTGACTCATCAGGCGGCCGATGCCCTTGCTGGCTCCCGTAATGACGGCAACTTTCCCGCTCAACAGGCCCATGCCTGGTCCCTCCGGGTGGGGGCCCGATTACTGCCAGCCCGGAGCTTGAAAACAGTCGAGGTAGGCAAGCTCCGGGCTTCTCGGCCCCCAGAAGTTAGAGGTGCGCCCGCGGCCGTACTCAGCCGCCTCCACCGCCTTGACGACTGCCTCGTAGAACCTGACGTGGTCTGGCGTGACCCCGGTCATGCAGATCGATGCGAGCGCCTGCCAGTAGGCCCGCAACTCGGCTTCGTAAGCCGTGGCGGTCGCGGCGCTTCCCAGCAGGGTGAGCCCGAGGGCGAGCGCACTGACCACCTCCTCGATGCCGATCCGCTTCACGCCACCACCTCCCGCGGCACATGGCGCCCGACGTTCGTTCCCCGACGCTCATCCTAGACCAAAGGGCTTCGCTTGAGAAGTCGGCGGGCCGCGCAGCGGTGGGGGCTTGACACCGGACAGCTTCCCGACCTTAATATTCGCTCGGGAGAGACGCGTCCACGTGGATGACGTATTCCGCTACATCGACACGCACCGGGACCGGTTTGTCGGTGAGCTCTGCACGCTCCTCCGCCAGCCCTCCATCTCGGCCCAGAACGTCGGGGTCAGCGAGTGCGCGGAGCTGGTCCGGCGCTACGTGGGCGAGGCGGGCGCTGAGGCACGGGTGATCCCCACGCCGGGCTATCCCGTCGTGTATGGCCAGGTGCCCGCCCCGGGGGCCGGGCGGAGCGTGCTGATCTACGGGCACTACGACGTCCAGCCTCCCGAGCCGTTGGAGCTGTGGGAGACCCCGCCGTTCGAGCCGTCGATCCGCCGCGGCCGCATTTACGCCCGAGGCGCCGGCGACAACAAGGGGCAGCTCTTCGCCCACCTGAAGGCCGTCGAAGCGGTCCTTCGAACCCGGGGCCGGCTTCCCCTCACCCTCAAGATGTGCTTCGAGGGGGAGGAGGAGGTCTCCAGCCGGAATCTTCCCGGCTTCGTCTCGGCGCATCGGGAGCTGCTGGCGGCGGATGTGGTCTACGCCTCGGACGGCCCCATGCATCCGTCGGGGCCCACGGTCTACTTCGGCTGCCGGGGACTGCTCTACCTGGAGCTGATCGCCCGCGGGGCCGCACGCGACCTGCACTCCGGGAATTACGGCGGCGTGGCACCCGCCCCGGCCGCGCACCTCACCCGCGGGCTGGCCTCGCTGTGGGCGCGCCGGGGCAAGGTCGCCGTGGCGGGGTTCTACGACCGGGTGAGGAAGCCGTCGCCCGCGGATCGGCGCGTCCTGCGGGCGATCCCGTTTGACGCCGAAAGCGTGCGAGCGGACCTGGGTCTTCCTCCTGAGACGGCCGCCGCCGGCCGCGCGTACTACCGCCGACTCCTCATGCAGCCGAATCTCAACGTCGCGGGCCTGACCTCCGGGTATCAGGGACCCGGGTCGAAGACCATCATTCCCCGCGTGGCCCGCGCCAAGCTGGACGTCCGCCTTGTGATGGACCAGGACCCGGACGAGATCGAGGAGAAAATCCACGCCCACCTCAAGCGCCACGGATTCGGCGACATCGAGGTGAAGCGCCTGGGGGCCGTGCCGCCGTCCCGCACCCCGGTGGACCATCCGTACGGCCAGGCCGTGGTGCGAGCGGTGACGCGGGCCTGGGGCCGGCGGCCGGTCCTGTTCCCGAATCTGGGCGGGACCATCCCCGATTACCTGTTCACCCGGGGGCTGGGCCTCCCCAGCATCTGGGTCCCGTACGCGCCCCACGACGAGGCGAACCACGCCCCCAACGAGAGCATCACGCTCGAGGGGTTCGTCAACGGCATCCGGAGCACGGCCGCGGCGCTGTTCGAAATCGCCGCCGCCTAGGAGGGCACTCATGCACACGTCTCGCGTCTTTGTCGCTGTGATCCTGACGCTGGCGTTGGGGCTTCCGGCCGCCGGCCCCGCCGCCGCCGCCCCGAGGGGGCGGGTGGTGGTGGCCCTGGGCTCGGATACCTCCACCATGGATCCCCACATGCATACCGAGCGGATGGGGATCATCATGAACCAGCACATCTTCGACACGCTCCTGGCCCGGGACACCAAGACCTGGCAGCCGATCCCCCACCTGGCGGAAGCCATCAAGAACGTGAGCCCCACGACCTGGGAGCTCCGGCTCCGGAAGGGCGTGAAATTCCACAACGGAGAGCCCTTCAATGCCGAGAGCGTGAAGTTCTCCTTCGATCGGGTGCTGAACCCCGAGCAGAAGTCGCCCATCCGGGGGAACTTCACGTGGGTCAAGTCCGTGGACGTGGTGGACGAGCACACGGTCAGGATCGTCACGGAGAAACCCTATCCGGCGATCCACGAGATCCTGACCTTCGGTAACTTCGGGATGGTGCCGCCGAGGTACATCAAGGAAAAGGGGGACGCCCACTTCGCCCGAAACCCCGTGGGAACCGGCCCCTACAGATTCGTCGAGTGGCGGAAGGGGGAGCGGACGACCGTGGGGGCCAATGACCAGTACTGGAAGGGCGCCCCGGCGATCAAGACCATCGTGTTCCGGGTCATCCCCGAGACGGCCACCCAGATTGCCGAGCTCCTCTCCGGCGGCGTGGACATCATCCGCGCTCTCCCCCCGGATCAGATTCCGGCCATCGAGAAGTCCGGGATCGCCCGGGTGACGGCGACCAAGATTCTCCGGGTGGTCTTCCTCCAGCTGGACGGGGATGGGCGCGCTGGCAAGACCCCGTTGACCGACGTGAAGGTCCGCCGTGCCGTCAACCACGCCGTGAACGTGGACGAGATCATGCAGAAGGTTCTGGGCGGCATGGCCGTGCGCACCCCCGCCGGGACCAACCCCATGGCCTTCGGCTTCGACCCGGCGATCAAGCCGTACGCCTACGATCCCGAGGCGGCGAAAAGGCTCCTGGCCGAGGCCGGGTTCCCGAACGGCTTCGAGGTCACGCTGAACACGTACGCGGGCTCCATCGTGAACGTGGACCAGGTCGGCCAGGCCACCATGGGGTATCTCGGCAAGGTCGGGGTCAAGGTCAAGCCCCGGCATTTTGCGGACGTCGGGCAGTACCTGGCGAATTTCCGCGGCTCCAAGCTCGACGGCATCACGATGGCCTCCTGGGGGTACAACTCGGTCTTCGACTCCGACTTCATCTACTACATCCACTTCCACACGGGCCAGCCCTACACGTACAACAGCGCCAAGGAGATGGACCAGTGGCTCGAGGAGGCGCGGGCCACGGTGGATCCCAGGAAGCGCCAGGAGCTCTACTCGCGCTTCCAGCGCTTCATCGTGGACCAGGCCTACTGGGTCCCGATGTACGCCCAGTTCACCATCGAGGCGGCCTCGACCAAGCTCAACTACGAGGCCTCCAGCGACGAGATCATGCGCGTCTACGCGGCCACCTGGAAGCCGTAAGGTCCCCGACCTCCAGCCAGCGCGACGGAAGGGGGGATCACCAGGCTCCAGGTCCTGTAGTCGTATGAGGGCGAGATCGTCTCCGCCATGGTGGCCGCGGCCGAGGCGGGCGGGTTCGCCGCGCGACCGGCACCCGCGGGTCACGCTCATGCACCGGCCAAAGCGTCGCCGAGAATGTTCAGCGCGAGGATCGTGAGCGCGATTGCCACCCCTGGGAACGCAACCGACCACCACGCGTCTCGCATGACTTGGAGTGAGTTGAGAAGAAGTTGTCCCCAGGAGATCACGTTCGGGTCGCTGGCCCCGAGAAAGCCGAGCGAGGCTTCCGTGAGGATCGCCGTGCCGGCCCGAAGGATCGCCGTGGTCGCGATCACGGGCACGGCGTTCGGGAGGATGTGTCGCCACATGATGCGGTGATTACGGACGCCGCTGCTGCGGGCGGCAAGGACGAACTCGCGCTCCCGAAGGGTGAGGAACTCGGCGCGGGCGATGCGCGCGGTCTGAGGCCAGCTCGCGAATCCGATGATCAGGATGACGATTCCTATTGTCGCGCCGAAGATCGCGACGATGATCAGAATCAGGATGAAGGTCGGCAAGATCAGGACGGCGTCCGTCAAGCGCATCAGGGCGCGATCCGTCCACCCGCCGACGAAACCGGCGACGCCGCCGACGACGGTGCCGATGAGCGTCGCGATCAGCGCGGCCGCGATCCCGACGAGCAGCGAGACGCGCGTGCCCCAGACGACCCGCGACAGGACGTCGCGGCCGAGGTCGTCGGTGCCGAAGGGGTGCGTCCACGATGGCGCTACGAGCGGACGCGCGGTCATGCTCGTCGGGCTGCTTAGGGGCAGGACGGGCGAGAGAGCGGCGAGCATGACAAGGAGCCCGAGAAAGGTGGACGCCACTCGCATCCCTAGGGCCTGGCGGAGTCGCGTTCGGCCGTACGTCATGTCAGCCGAGGAATCGCCGGTCGCAGGGTGCGCTCCCGATGACTTCGCGCCGACCGGCTCCTCGCGGTTTGCCGTGCGCGGCAGATCGCGGCCATCGGTTCGGGCGCCTCTGTCATCTCTTCCGCGGCAAGCCTCTGAGGCTCCTCGTCAGAACCGGATACGGGGATCCAGATGCGCATACGCGAGGTCCGTCATGAGGTTCATCAGCAGGACGCAGGCGGATGAGATCAGGAAGATCCCGATCAGCAGGGGGTAGTCGCGCTGGAGGAGCGCGGTGTACGTAAGGTATCCCATCCCGGGCCACGCGAACAGCGTTTCGGTGATGATCCCGCCGGTGATGGTTGAGCCGAGCTGCAGGCCCAGGTTGGTCACCACGGGTAGGAGTGCATTGCGAAGTCCGTGGTGGAAGACGACGCGCACTTCGGAGAGTCCCTTCGCCCGCGCAGTCGCGATGTACGGCTCGCGGAGGGCTGCGAGCAGACTGACCCGCGTCATCCGAGCGTAAATGGCGAGATACCAGCTCGCAAGTACGATCGCTGGCAAGACGAGGTGATGCAGCACGTCGAGGACGTGGCGGAGCCCGGCGTACTGTGCACCGAGTGTCGTCATCCCGAGCGTGGGGAACACAGGAACGGTGACGGAGAGCAGCATGATCAGGAGAAGGCCCAGGAGGAACGTCGGGAGCGAGTACCCGAGGAGACTCCCCACCGTGAGGGCAATATCGAGCATCGAGTGCGGCCGATGGGCGGCCAGAGCACCAAACAACACCCCGCTGCTAACGGCGAGGACGGTAGCTGTGCCCATGAGCAAGAGCGTAGGCGGGATGTGCGTCAGGATCACCCCGAGAACCGGATGCCCGCCAATGACCGAACGGCCGAGGTCTCCGTGAAGCAAACGCCACACGTAGCGAGCGAATTGCGCGGGCAGCGGCTCGTCGAGCCCGTACAGCGCGCGCAGCTGCTCGAGGGCCTCGGCGGACGCCACGTGAGGACCGTAGACATACGTGATCGGGTCGCCAGGGGCCGCGTGAACGATGACGAAGATGAGAACTAGGAACAGAAAGAGGACGGGCAGGAACTCGGCGAGCCGGGTGAGGGCGTACTGAAGCAACGCGCTTTCCTCTGCTGATGCAGCGGCCGGCGCCCCGACCTCTCGCGCGTGCCGGAGGCCGGGGCGAGGCCGCCGAGGCGTTACCGGCCGGACTCGACCGTGGCGCGTTCGAGCGAGGCGAGCGTCCCGCCCCCGAACTCTCCGCTTGTCACGCCCTTGAGGCTAGCCTTCCAGATGTCCACGCCCACCGCGAGATAGAGCGGTAGCATCGGAAGGTCATCGGCGAGGATCGCCTGGATCTCCTTGTAGAGGGCCGCCCGCTTCGCGGGGTTGGCCTCTCGGCGCCCCTGCTCGATCAACTCATCGACTTTTGGATTGACGTACTCCGAGTAGTTCCGGCCAGCGGGTTTGTTCGCATTTTTGCCGTAGACGAACCCCAGATTGTCTTCCGGGTCCGGGACCCTTGACACGCTGAGCAGCGAGAAGAGTCCCCGCTTGCCGAGCTCCCGTGTCATCCGGATGCGGTCGAAATAGGTGGCCCACTCGTAATTCTCGAGTGACGCCTCGATGCCGACCGCCTTGAGGTTCTCCCGGATGATCTCGTCCATCCTGGCGCGCGCCCCCGGCGTTCCATAGAGCACGGTGGTGAAGCGGACGCCGGTCGCGCCCCGGGGGTAGCCGGCCTCGTCCAGGAGGCGGTTCGCCTTGGCCGGATCGAACTCATAGCGCCGGACGTTGGGGTTGTGGAAGGCCGCGAAGGTCGGCGGCGCGATCGAGTTATCCACGATCTGTCCCTTCCCGAACAGAATATTACTGATGATCGCCTGCCGGTCGATGGCGTGCGCCACCGCCTGCCGGACCTTCAGGTTGCGGAACACCGGATGCTCCATCCCGAAATGCAAGCTCTGGATCGAGGAGACCGGGAATTCCCGAACCACGAAGGCCGGGTTCTTCTTGAGGCGCTCGACGATTGGCCACGGGACGCCCCCGACGAGCCCCCGAAAGACAAACGCATCGACCTCGCCCCGCTCGAGCGCGCTGAAGGCGACGTTGGCGTCGGGAATCACCTTGAGGATCACGCGATCGACAGCGGGCCGCCCCCGGAAGTAGGCCGGGTTCGCCTCAAACACCATGCTGTCTCCCTTGTTCCAGGAGACGAGCTTGAACGGCCCACTCCCGATCGGCTTCTGGTTGTAGGCGCTGGTCTTGACGTCCTCCTTTTCCCAGACGTGCTTCGGTATGATGCCGAGCCAGGCCCAGGCCAGGAACGACGCGCTCGGATCCTTCAGGCGGATCACCACCGTGAGCGGATCCGGTGTCTCGACCCGCTCGATGGTCGGCAGGAGGCTCGCGAAGGGCGACCCACTCTTGGGATCGATAAGCTTCTCCCAGGTGAAGGCGACGTCGGCGGAGGTGACGTCCGCTCCATCCTGCCACTTCACGCCGCGGCGCAACTTGAACGTGAAGGTCCGCGAGTCGGTCGAGACCTGCCAGGACTCCGCGAGACCCTGGCCCAGGCGGTACTCGGGGTATGGGCCGTAGTCGACGAGCCCGTTGTAGACGAGCCGCAGCACGTGGGGGTACCCGGCTTCGATGAGAGGGTTTGCGGTGGACAGGTCCTGGTGGATGACGGTGACCGTCGCCTGCCGCTGGGCACGACTGACGAGTGGCGCGCTCACGATCGCGCCGACAAGCACGAGACCGAGGCAGAGATAGAGACGCTTACGCATCATCAGCTCCTCCCATGAAGGGTGCCAGGTCAAGGGTTCTGGCGTATGTCTCTCTTCGGCGCCCCTTCCTTTCGAAGTACGGTTTACTGCGGTGACCAGCTACGCCGCACGGTACAGCCGTCGGGGGTCCTACGTCGTCCCCCACTTCGCACTCCCGCTGGGGTTGACACCCTTCCTAGCTTCTCCCGTCGGATCGACATGTCGATGGCTGTGTCGCTCCTCCTGGGGGGCGGTCGACGGAGACACCGGACAGCCATTCCTGGAGCTTCGGCAGCACCCGGGTCCCCACGGCTCTGATCGTCTCTTCCTCGGGAAAGCGGATCGCGAGCTGGGTGATTCCCCAGGTGGCGAAGCGGCTGAGGCCGTCGACGCACTCCTCCGGGGTGCCAGCGATTGCCGCTTCGCGGACGACCGCGGCGGGAAGCGACGCGGGATCGGCGCGCCAGGCCGTGGCCTGGGCAAGAGTGACCCCCATGTGCTGGAGTGAGTAAGCGTTTTCCGCGCGGTGGGCGATCGAGTCCGCGACGAGGGGTTGGATCGCGGCGAGCGCGGTCGCCGAGTCATCGGCCACGGCGATATTGCCGTTGAGGACGATGCGAACGGGATCTGTACGCCCGACCGCGTCGTAGGCCTCCCGGAAGCCGGAGATCGCGTACTCGTAGAAGCTGCGGTTCCCGGCCGGGATGATGATTCCGTGCGCAACTTCGCCGCTGATCCGGAGCATCCCGGGCCCGCCAGAGGTTCCAACGAGGACCGGGAGCGGCCCTATCTCCTCGAACACCAGCCGCGCATCGCGTGTGGTGAAGACGTCGCCGGCAAGACTCGACCGCCCGTGCTCCAGGAGCTGGCGGATAATGAGCACCGCCTCGCGGCAGCGGGAAAGCTGCCCAGTGATCTCCAAGCCGATTGGTCGCAGGAGCGGCGTGATCGAGCTACCGATGCCCAGCCAGAAGCGCCCGCCCGTGAAGTGGTTCACCGACGCCGCCGAGGCGGCGAGGACCGCTGGATGTCGCGCGGATGGGTTGATCGTCCCAATGCCGAGGCGGGCCCGCCGAAGCTGCGGGGCCAGGTGAAGGACGGTGAGGAAGGGATCGCGCCCAAGGGGATGATCGCTGAGCCACACCTGGTCGAAACCGTGCTCATCTGCGGCCTGGGCGAGGCGCGCGATGCGATCGAGCGGCCAGAGGATGTCGAGGACGACACCGACCTCCATCGCGCGTCAATGTTGGGGCGCGTCGGGCCGGAGCGCTGGCGGCCAGGGCCCGGCGGGGAGCCGGTCGGGCGGACAACCGATCGCACGGGAGATCTCGTGGGCTGCCTCTACGACCGCCCGGGTCAGCCGTTCCTGCTCTGCACCGAGGAGACGGTTCTTGATGCCGGAGATGCTGATCGCCGCGACAGCGTCGACGCGGCGGTCCCAGATCAGCGCGCCAATCCCGGCAACCCCCTCCACAAGATCATCGACGCTGATGCTGTATCCCCTGGCTCGGGTCGTCTGGATGTCGCGCTCGAGCGTCGCCGCATCAGCGATCGTGTCGGGCGTGTATCGGCGCAGCGGGCGGGTTAGAAGGTCCCGCACCACACCGTCCGGCGCCGCCGCCAGGAGCGCGCGCGGCGCCGCGCCGGCGTGCAACGGGAACGCGGTGCCGACCTCAGCGAAGAGGACCCGCACACCGCGCCGAGCCTCCGCGATCTCAAGGCAGATGGCTTCCGCCCCGCGCGGGACTAGCAGGTAAGCGGTCTCGCCCACCTCCTGCACGAGACGGCGCATCACGGGCAGCGCGCACTGCCGCAGGTCGGTCGCTGCCTGAGCCGCGGCGCCGAGCTCGAGGCAGCGGATGCCGAGGCGGTAGTGGGTCGAGGCCGGGTCACTGGCGACAAGGCCCGTGTGCTGCAGCGTGAGAAGGAGCCGCCGGACCGTGCTCTTGCTGAGCCCGACGTGGTGGGCGATTTCCCCTAGGGACAGCGTCGGACGCTCAACGGTGAACGCACCGAGGATCCGGACCGCACGCTCCACGGCGTAGACGACGGGGACGGAGGCGTTCCCCCGAATCGGCTTGACCTCGGTATGGAATACTGTCAATATTGTGCCACTCTGCGGTTCATCGAGCCACTGTGTAGCATTCTACTGAGGAGAGACGACCATGTCAACGGTGAGTCGCGGCTGTGCTGCGGCTCGTGCGCCTGGCGGGCTGTGCCCTGGACCTGTGGCGTATGAGGGGGGCAACCATGGTGGCGTTGCTGGAGAGGCTCAAAATCAAGGACGTGAATCCTGGTGCATGCACGGGGCCCGACGGGTGGATCGCTGACCCGCGGGGTGAACGGCTCGACTCGTTCAACCCGGCGACGGGAGAGCGGATCGCTTCGGTCGTGCAGGCGACGCCAGCGGCCTACGACAGCGTCGTTCAGCGGGCGGTAGAGCGGTTCCGCACTTGGCAGATGGTGCCCGCGCCGAAGCGAGGCCAGTTCATCCGTGACCTCGGAAGCGCGCTGCGCGAGGTCAAGGAGCCATTGGGTCAGCTGGTGACACTCGAGATGGGCAAGATCACGGCCGAGGGCTGGGGCGAGGTCCAGGAGATGATCGACATATGCGACTTCGCAGTCGGCCTGTCCCGCCAGCTCTATGGTGTGACCACGCATTCCGAGCGGCCGGGTCACCGTATGTACGAGCAGTGGCACCCGTTGGGCCCGGTGGGCATCATCACCGCCTTCAACTTCCCGGTGGCCGTCTGGTCGTGGAATGCCGCGATTGCCGCCGTCTGCGGGGACACGACGGTCTGGAAGCCAGCGTCCGCTGTCCCGCTCTGCGCGATCGCCGTGCAACACATCGTGAACCGGGTGTCCGCCGACCATGGGCTCGACGGCGTCTTCAACCTGGTGATCGGCCCCGGCACGGGCGTCGGCGAGCGGATGGTCAACGACTCGAGGCTCCCGCTCGTGAGCTTCACGGGATCCGTGATCCAGGGACGTCGGGCGGCCGAGCTGATCGCCCGTCGCCTTGGGCGGGCGATCCTCGAACTCGGCGGCAACAACGGCCTCATCGTCACCGAGGACGCGGACCTCGCCCTCGCCCTCCGCGCCATCCTGTTCGGCGCCGTGGGCACCGCCGGGCAACGCTGCACGACGACTCGCCGCATCATCGCCCATCGCACCATCGCCGCCGACCTGACGAGGCGGCTCGTGAAGGCCTACGAGCAGGTGACGATCGGGGATCCGACGAAGGACGGCGTGCTGATGGGGCCGCTGGTGGACGAGCAGGCCGTCGAGGCGACGATCGCGGCCCTGGACACGATCCGTGCCCAGGGAGGCGAGGTGCTCGTCGGCGGCCGACGGCGCCCGGAGCTCGGGCCCTGCTTTGTCGAACCGACGATCGTTCAGATGCCGCGGCAGGCCCCAGTCGTCCGCGAGGAGACGTTTGCCCCGATCCTCTACGTCATGGAGTACGACGCGCTGGACGAAGCCATTGCCATCCACAACGCGGTGCCGCAGGGGCTGTCCAGCGCCATCTTCACCACCAACCTCTTGACGGCCGAACGATTCCTCTCCGCGATCGGGTCCGACTGCGGGATGGCCAACGTCAACGTGGGGACGAGTGGGGCGGAGATCGGCTTGGGGTTTGGCGGGGAGAAGGAGACGGGGGGCGGGCGTGAGTCCGGCTCGGACGCTTGGAAGCTCTACATGCGCAGGCAGTCGAACGTCATCAACTGGTCGGGGGAACTGCCCCTGGCCCAGGGCATCGAGTTCGGGTCCTGACGGGACGCCCGCACGGGTGCGCTCGTCCCAGACCAACCGAGAACGGGGGAACGTGATGGAGCAGCGGGAGTTCGACCTGAAAGTCGTGGACGACTGGGTTTCGTTCTGGAACACGTATGATCTCTCCCAGCTTGACCGGTTGTTCCTGACCGACGCCAGAGTGAGCTATTTCTCCTCTGAGAAGCCGGGGCTCATCAAGGGAATCGACGCGCTCCGGAAACATCACGAAGGCTTCGGCTTCGTGAAGGGCGGCAAGGTCCAAAGCAATCAGCTGTCACTGGGAGACATGAACGTAGACGTGTTCGGGCCCGTGGTGCTCGTCACCGCGCTGTGGCGCTTCCAGCGCGCGAACGCGGACAAGGTCCAAACGGGGCCCGTGACGCTCGTCTATGCTCAGGTCGGGGACGAGCATCGGATCGCGCACGCACACTTTGCGAACTACGCGTGACTCGGGTCGGCGCAACCATCGCCGCGCGATAGACGAGGCTCACGTAAGCAGCCGCCGCCGGCTACGGCCGTGGTCAGGACACGTGAGGGGGTCGAGATGGAGACGACTCGGCCACTCGCCGATTTTGCCATCCACACGACATTCGAGAAGCTTCCATCGGAGGTCGTCCATCAAACGAAGCGGGTCCTACTCGACTGCGTGGCGTGCGCGCTGGCGGCGACGCGAACCGATAAAGGACGGATCGTGCTCGAGGTCGGCCGCGAGCTGGGCGGCTCCGCCGAGGTGACGATATGGGGTGACCGGCACCGGGCGCCCTTGACGACTGCTGCGTTTGTCAACGCTGAGCTGACGAACACGATGGACCTCGATGAGGTCCTGTTGAACTGGGGGCACATCTCGCCCTACGTCATGCCCCCTGCCGTCGCCCTCGCCGAGCGGGAGCGCGCGCGCGGATGCGAGCTGGTGCGGGCGATGGCGATCGGTTACGAAGTCGCCGCGCGCATCGGCGGCGCCCTCACGGCGGTCGTCCTGCTCAAGGGCTGTCCCCCCCAGCTCGAGACGACGATCCCACCCGCCTGGGGCTACGGTTTCGGAGCCTTCGGCGCAGCCACCGCCGCTGGCCTGCTCCTCGGACTCAACGTGGAGCGGATGCTTTCGGCCCTCGGCATCGCCGGCCACAGCTCGCAGGTTCCCGGATGCATGAAGTGGAGCCACAGCCCGCCCGTCGCGATGCACAAGTACGCGCTGGCCGGGCTCGTCGCCCACACGGGCCTCGTCGCCGCGCTGCTCGCGAGGCGCGGTTTCACCGGTGACCCGAGTGTGCTCGACGGCGAGCGCGGGTATTGGCGCTTCGTCGGTTCGGACTTCTGGGCTCCTGAGCTCGTGCTCGAGGCTCTGGGCGCCCGGTGGTCGATTCTCGAGACGTCATTCAAGCTCTACCCCTGCTGCCGGTATATTCACCACAGCATGGATCTCGTCGCCCGGCTCGTCGCCGAGAACGCTCTGAAGCCGGATGAGATCGAAACGATCGACGTCCGCCTGTTCTCCCGTGCTGCCGGCACGTCGGTGTTCGCCATCCGCGAGCTCCGGGATCACATGGACATCCAGTTCAGCGTCTCCTACACGATCGCCGCCGCAGCCCTGGGCCTCCACCGGGGACCGCGGCTGCAATCCCCTGAGACCCTGGCCGACCCTCGGCTGCACGAGCTTGCCAGGAAGGTCCACGTCGACGTCGACCCCCGGGTAGCCGAGGTCCGCTACCACACCCACGGCCTGCGGCCGGTTCAGGCGATCGACCGCCTGCCGGCCACCGTCGCGATCCGAGCCCGCGGCTCTGTGTTTCGGGCCGAGGGGGAATACGCTCTCGGCGATCCCTGGACCGAGGCGACCCGGCTGAGCGACGAGGATCTCCGCGCGAAGTTTCGCGACTGTGCCGACGGCGTACTTGATCGTCCACGGCAAGAGCGAGTGATCGAGTTGATCGAGCAGCTTGAGAAGCTGAGAGAACTGGACGAGCTCTTCGCCTCCCTTCGCGCCGTTGTCCCCGCCTGACTTCTGGCACGCCCGCATAGGGACGAACCAGTGTGGAATTCTTGGAGAGCCCAGGAGTAGGGCGCACGGACGTACGATCTGAGCGACGACCAGGATCTCGGAGGAGGCATAGTGATGGCGACGGGCGCGCCCGTAATTGGGATCATGATGCTTGACTGTCCACAGATCGATGTGCCGGGGTGTTCACAGAGCGACTCCACATACCGGTTCGCCATCAAACGGCGGGTCGTGAAGGGCGCGTCAGTCGCCCAGATGACCTCCGGATCCCGCGAGCTCCTCGCGCCGGTCCTGGAGACGGCCAGAGAGCTCGAGCGCGAGGGCGTGGACGCGATCATGGGCGATTGCGGTTTTATGGCGCTCTTCCAGCGCGAGCTGCAGGCTCAGGCGAGCGTCCCTGTCTTCGCGTCGTCGTTGCTTCTCGTTCCCCTCGTCGCCCAGCTCCTACCGCAAGGACGTCGGGTCGGCATCCTGACTTACCGGGCAAACACCTTAAGCGAGGCCCACTTCAATGGCGCCGGGTGGAGCTCGGAGCAAATTCCCGTCGCTGTTGCGGGGGTTGACGAGCAGAGCGCATGGCGGCTCTTCCTCACCCCGGGGTATCCGTTCCAGAGTGAGGAACGCGAACGACAGCTCCTGATGGTGAGCCGAAGACTGGTGGCCCAGTACCCGGATCTCGGCGCGCTAGTCCTCGAATGCACAATCATGCCCCCGTTCGCCCGTAAGCTTCAGGCGGAGATTCACCTGCCGATCTTCGACATCACAATGCTGGCCTCCCTGGTGGCCCAAAGCCTGTCGCGGTGCGCATTCGAGAAGCAGCATAGGTCTTGTGGGATATCCTGAGCTGGCTGTGGTGCCTGACTTCTAAACAGGGGCATCGGCTTTGCAGGGCGTCTTGTGGGACGCCCCTTGCTTTTTCTACACCTCATCGTGGCGGGGGTGCGTCTTTCCGCCTAAAATAGCCTCGCATGCAAGTCTATGTCGTCCACCGGCTGTTCCAGGCGCTCTTCGTCTGCCTGGGGATCTCGCTCATCACGTTCCTCCTGCTCCACGTGGTGGGCAACCCGGTCCTCCTCCTCCTCCCGCAGGACGCCTCCGACGCGGACGTGGCCCTCCTCAAGGAGAAGCTCGGCCTGGCCCGCCCGCTCTGGGCCCAGTACCTCTCCTTCCTGAGTGACGCCGCGCGCGGGGATTTCGGCCAGTCGCTCTTCACCCAGGAATCGGCCCTCGGGCTGATCCTGGAGCGCATGCCCGCGACGCTCGAGCTGACCCTGGCGGGCATGATCGTGGGGCTCGGCATTGCGATTCCGCTGGGAGTGATTTCGGCCATCAGGCGGGGGTCGCTGACGGATCGGCTGTGCACGGTGGGGGCGGTGGCGGGACAGGCCATGCCGATCTTCTGGCTGGGGATCATGCTGATCATCCTGTTCGCCGTGAAGTTCCGCGTGCTGCCGGCGTCGGGCCGCGGCACCCTCTGGCACCTGATCCTGCCGGCGATCACCCTGGGGGCTTATCTCGCGCCCCTCACCATGCGTCTGACCCGCTCGGGAATGCTGGACGTTCTCACCCAGGACTACATCCGCACGGCCCGCGCCAAAGGCGTGGCGGAGCGGGTCCTCCTCTTCAAGCATGCCCTCCGAAACGCCGCCATCCCCATCGTGACCATCCTGGGCGTTCAGTTCGGCCGTCTCCTCGGCGGCGCCGTGGTCACCGAGACGG
The DNA here is from genome assembly GCA_016209425.1 of Candidatus Rokuibacteriota bacterium. Classification (GTDB taxonomy): domain Bacteria; phylum Methylomirabilota; class Methylomirabilia; order Rokubacteriales; family CSP1-6; genus JACQWA01. Next base: position 16,388 of record JACQWA010000111.1, on the reverse strand, counting down.
TCTTCGCCTGGCCGGGCGTGGCCTCGCTGGCGGTGAAGGCGATCCGCACCTACGATTACCCCGTCGTCCAGGGAGCCGTGGTCCTGCTGGCGCTGCTGATCGTCGTCGCCAATCTCCTGACGGATATCGCCATCACGTACCTGGATCCGCGCATCCGCCTCGGGAAGGCCCATGGGTAGCTTGAGGCGACTCCGATTCCTGGCGGTGGGAGCCTCGATCGTCCTGCTCGCCGTCCTCTGCGCCGTCCTGGCGCCGTGGCTCGCGCCCCACGACCCGTACCTCCAGGCCGTCAGCGTTCGGCTGATCCCGCCGGTGTGGGACGCGGGAGGCACCTGGAGGCACCCGCTCGGGACCGACCCCTTGGGGCGCGACCTCCTCTCCCGCATCATCTACGGCGCCCAGGTCTCGATCAGCGCCGGCGCCCTCGCCGTCCTGGTCGCCATGACCCTCGGCGTCCTCATGGGCCTCCTGGCGGGCTACTACGGCGGCGGGGTCGACGCGATCATCAGCAATCTGGTCAACGTGATGCTGGCGTTCCCTTTCCTCCTCCTGGCGCTGGCAGCCATTGCGGTGGTGGGGCCGAGCTTCGGGAATATGATCGTGGTCCTCGGGGTGACGGGCTGGCCCGTCTACACGCGGGTCGTGCGGGCGGAGACGCTGAAGTACCGGGAGCGGGAGTTCGTCCAGGCGGCCCGGGCCCTGGGTCTCGGCAGCTCCCGCATCATTTGGGCCCACGTCCTTCCCAACCTGGTCAACACGATCATCGTCATGGCGAGCCTCGAAGTGGCGCGCATGATCATCCTGGAGTCGTTTCTCTCCTTCCTGGGCCTGGGGATCCAGCCGCCGATTCCCTCCTGGGGCGCCATGCTGGGTGAGGGGCGAGTCTACATGCTCACCCACTGGTGGCTGGCGGCGTTCCCGGGCCTGGCGATCTTCGTCACCACGCTGGGGATCAACCTCTTTGGCGACGGGCTGCGTGATGTCCTGGACCCTCACCGGGTCCTGACCGCCGCTGCGGCCCGAACGGAGTGAGCGGAGCGGGCCGAGCGGCCGCGTGGGAAGCGGGACGGAGCCGGGTTAGCGAGAGAGCCCGAGCGGCTTCCAGGCGGCCGGGAGCAGAACCACCATGGTGGTTCCCTTCCCGGAGTCGCTGTCCACCTCGATCCGTCCGCCGTGGTGCTTCACGATGCCCAGGCTGACGGAGAGCCCGAGCCCGGTGCCCTGTCGCTCCGGTTTGGTCGTAAAAAACGGCTCGAAGATTCTCGAGAGGTGATCGGGGCTCATTCCCAGCCCGGAGTCCTGAAAGCTGACGGCGACCTGGGGATCGCCCTCGTTCCGCAGCTCCGTTCGCACGACCAGGAGGCCTCCCTGGGGCATCGCGTCCGCCGCGTTGGCGATGAGGTTCATGAAGACCTGGATGAGCTGGTCGCCGTCCGCCCAGATCGGCGGGAGCCAGGGATCGAACACGGTCTGGACCTCGACGTGCCCATGGGAGAGCTTGCCGTGCACGAGCCCCAGCGAGCGGTCGACCAGGTCGTGAACGTTCACCGGTTCCCGCTTGGGCTCCCGCCGCCGGGCAAAGTGCAGCAGGTCCTGGATGATCTTCCGGGCGCGGTTCGATTCGCTGGCGATGACGGACAGCTTCTGATGCTCCGCGCTCTCCGGCTTCGCCTGTTTGAGCAAGAGCCCCGTGTAGCCCAGAATGCTGGTCAGGGGGCTGTTGATCTCGTGCGCCACGGTGGCCGCCAGCTCCCCGATGGCGGCCAGCTTGGTGGACTGAACCAGTTGCTGCTGGGTGCGTTGCAGCTCGTCCACCTGGCTCCGGAGCTCCTCGTACAGCCGCGCGTTCTTCAGCGCGATGGCGGTCTCGCCGACGAGCATCTCGAGGAGCTCGATTTCTTCCTGCTCGAAGATCCCGCCGGAGAGCTTTTCGCCGAGGACGAGAATCCCGCTGAGCCGGCCGTCCAGGCGCAGGGGAATCAGCATGGAGGCCCGATTCGTCTCCAGCTCCCGCACGGACTCCTGGATCGTGGGCTCCAGCTGGAGGTGAAACCCCGCCTCTTCCAGGACGAGCGTGCGTCCGGTCGCCTGGAGCCAGAGGGCAAGCCCGCTCTTGGTCGGGATGGGGGTCTCCTCGACGTCGACCGCCCCCGAGCTGGCCCAGCCGGCGCGGACAAAGGCGTCGGCAGCCGGGTCGTAGAGCTTGAGGCCGGCGTGGGTCAGCGGGATCCGGCTCACCAAACTTTCGGTGAGCTTCTGGCCGAGGACCTTGACCTCGAGGATGGAGGCCAGCTCCTTGGCGAGCGCGACGAGGGCGTCACGGACCCCGTGTCGCTGCTGGAACATCACGCGGTCCAAGCCGTGTTCCAGCTTCCTGAGGACGGGAAGCGCGAGGGCCAGGGCCGCCAGCAGAATGGCGGAATAGCGAAGGTTCCCCTCGAGATGCTGGCCCGGCACCAACCGGTCCGCCACGGCCAGGCCGACGAAGAGCACCGGGGCGAGAGAGACGGAGGTCAGCAGGTAGAGGATGACCCGCTTCGCCAGGACTCCGATGTCCATGAGCCGGTAGCGGACGATCGCCACCCCCAGGGCGAGGGCAAAGATCGCGTTGCTGGGAATTCCGAGGGGGTAGAGCCACTGCCAGCCGAGGATGAACCGGAGAAAGTCCACCAGGCCCCCGAGGAGGCTCACGACCACGCCGAAGATCACCAGGAGCGTACGATTTCGCCGAAAGCTGGACTCCATGCCGCGATAGCGGCGGAGAAGGCGCGCGAGGCCCAGGACCATGTAGGTCTGGAAGTAAATGAAGAACGCGTGGTAGAGAGGACCCGCCAGCGGGGCATACCCCCAGGGGGTGTCCTTCACGCCCGACATGAACGCGGGGGTGAGGCTCAGGGCCAGAAAGCCTCCGCAGAGGACGTACCCCAGCCGGAGCGTCCGCCCGCGCGTGGACTCGTTGAGAAAGACGAGGACGTAGTGGTAGAAGAGCACGGGGATCGGGACCACCCCGAGGTGGAGGAGCCGCTCCCAGAGGAGCGCGGTGGTGGGGTCCTCGCTCACCCGAAGCCCGAACACGCCGAGGTTCCACCAGGCCAGGGAAGCCGCCACGCAGGCGAACAGCTTCTGGCGCTGGTTCTTCCGGTCCGGAGCGAGAGCCGTCCCCAGCAAGAGCAGGTTAAGCGCCAGGGCAACCAGCGGGGCGAGCTTATGGAGGATCATCCCGGCTCTGTCCCCAGAACCCCATGTAGGGAAACACTTCCTGCTTCCGCTGCTCGACCATCTCCTCGTGGAGGATGGAAAAGACCAGGATGTCCCAGCGCTGGCCGTCGTAGCTGCGCGCGTGGCGCAGGACCCCCTCCTGCGTGAACCCGTTCCGCTTGAGCGAGTTGATGCTGAGGGGGTTGTACGCGTAGACTTTCGCCTCCACGCGACAGAGGCCGAGGGCATCCAGGGCGTAGGCCAGCAGGAGGCGCGAGGCTTCGATGCCCCAGCCTTTCCGGAGGGAGCGAAGGTCCGACACGGCCGTCTCGAGGAAGGCGAACTGTTCGACGAGGTGGATGTTGAAGAGGCGCACGTAGCCCACCGGGCTCGCCGGAGGCGCCAGGGGGTGAACCAGCAAGGTCAACGCGGTCGGGTCGTTCAAGACCAGAGGGGTGAAGTCCGGATGATAGGCCCCGAGGTGCCGGCACGCGTAGAGCAGGTCGCTCCCGACCATCTGGTCGAGGAGGGGCTCCTGGGCCCACCGTTCGAACAGCGCCAGGTCCTCCCACGCGGGCAGCCGGAGGCCGATGCGTTGGTTCTTGGCGACGAAGAGGACGTGCCACGCGGGGAGGTCGATGGCGGGGGGACCGGCGAGCAAGAGCGCCGTGTGATCCTCTGACGGCACCACGGTGAGTTCGGAGACCAGCTTGGCCGCCAAGAGGGCCCGGTAGGCCGCCGGACCGGGGCAGACCGACAGCCGGACCCCCAAGCGTTCCGCCAGCCGGCAGCTCTGAAGCAGCGCCGCGAGACCCACGGGGTCCGCCGCCTTCACGTTCTCCAGGTTGATCGTCAATGACTGGGCTCCCCTCTCGAGATGGTCCCGCACGGCTCGGCAGAGGGAGGACGCGTCGACGGCCGTCAGCTCGCCCTCGACGCTAACCTCGACGTGGCGAACCTCCTCCGAAGGGGCAAGGGTGCAAAAGATTTTGGGCATAACAGGGCATACGTTCTGCAGCCGCCATGCCAAGGGCTAATCGCCTGAGAATTTGGGAGATTCTGGTCCGCCGACCCTCGGTAGAGCGGCCCCAGCAAGTGCCAGGACGGCAGATGCGGGTCAGACTGACAACGCTCGGCTCGGATGGCAGCCGGCGGAGGAACGGTCCACCCCGAGCTTGACTCATTTCGCTGAGTTCGGCGATCATCCTCCCGTCACGATCATCGAGGTCTGAGAGGCTGATGGTCAATCCGACGGGAGGGGCGAGCCAATGAGGAAGCTCGACGAACTACGCGGGCTGGGGGTCCTTGTGCTGACCGGGCTCTTTACCCTGGGACTGCTCGGAAGCCCGGTCCCGGTCGCCGAGGCCGGACACATCAGCTGTGGCGACACCCTCGGTCCCGGTGGAAGCTTCGTCCTGGATTCCAACGTGGGGCCGTGTGGTCCCACCGGCCCGGCCCTCAGGGTCGTCGGTCCCGTCCAGTTCGATCTGAACGGTTTCACGGTGAGCTGTACGACCAGCGGTCAGATCGGCCTCGATGGCATCGTCGTGGGGGGCAACGCCGCAACCGTCACGAACGGCACGGTGACGAACTGCTTCGCCGGGGTGGTGGTCGCCGGGTCAGGCCGGCAGAGAATCCAGCGCGTGACCGCGGACGGCAACGGCAACGGTTTCTATGTGCAGAGCTCGGGCAACTGGCTCCACAGAAACACCGCGGTCAACCATCGAGCCACGGGCTACTTCATCTATGCTGCTGGCGTCCAGCTGAAGTTCAACCTTCTGTCGGACAACCGGGCGGACTCCAACGGCATCGGGATCTACCTGTCGACTGACGCCCGCAACAGCATCGTCTTCCGCAACACGGCGCTGAGCAACTCCTCCACGGACATGAGGGACGACAACCCGAACTGCGACAGGAACTTCTGGTTGCGGAACACATTTGTAACCAGTTCGCAAGGCTGCATCCGGTAAGGCGGTACATCCCGCGCGTGGCAGGCGGGGGCGATCAGAGGCGAGGGCGGACGTCAGCCGCGAAGCGCTCGAAAAGCTGCGAATCGAAGCCCAGGGCCTCGGCCCGTCGAGCGAGGCGGACGGTCCCGGACCCCGAGGCCAGCGGGCCGAGGTGGGGGAGCTGGAGCCCGAACTTCATCGGACGCGGTAGGTGACAAGCGCCGGCATGCTGCTCCGGATCGTAGCGGATCACCCCGAAGCGGGTCATCTTGTCCAACGCTTGGACAAGCTGGCGTCATCCTGCCTCGACGGCCCGGCGGCCCGGAATGCAAGCCCGCTTGCTTGAAAGATTCCCGCCGATCCCTCTCCTGGCATCCTCCTTGCTGCCGTTCTCGGGCGTCGTCGACGATTCCTGGCAGCGAAGGTGGCGACAAGATGGAGGAACGCGGGATGGGGAAGGGTGTCATCAAGGGGATCGGGGTCGCGTTGGTCGTCCTCGGCCTTGTCTCGGTGGGAGTGGCCGCCCTCGTGGCCCCCTCCGATGGGCTCGAGGCAGCGGCGCGGGTGCGGGACCCCAAAGGCCAGGAGATCGGCGTCATGGTGAACGGCCAGTTCCGGCCGCATCCCGGCGCCGTCCAGTCGGTCATGTTGGTGCCCTGCTCGCCCGCCATCGATCACGGCCCGATCTGGGCATTCTGCCGGGACGGGTTCTATTTCAGCAACGTCTTCGCCTACCGGAAGTACGTCTCCGCGAAGCGGAGCCTGGCGCAGTACACTGGGCCCGTCATCATCGAGGTGAGCGGCAGGCAGAATCAGTCGTTCCTGAAGGACGGCTGGCTTCAGTAACAGATCGGAGGGGGCCTCGAAGGCCCCCTCCGAGTCCTCCCCCCAAGGTGGCGCAGGCGAAGCCTGCGCTCGAACCCTGCTAACGCGGTCGGGCCGTTTCCAGCAAATATTCCTCGGCTGCGGCGAGGCCGGCGCCGAGGTCGAGCTTCACGCCGAAGCTCTTGAGCGTCAGCTCGACTCCGGCCAGGCCGCCCAGCAGCTCGAGCTCGTTCAGGCTTCCCAGGTGGCCGATGCGAAAGACCTTCCCCTTGACGTCGCCGAGCCCCACGCCCAGGGAGAGATCGAGCGTCCGGTTGGCGTGGGCGATGTAGGCGTCGGAGTTGAAGCCCCTCGGCATCACGACGGCGGTGAGGGTGTTCGAGTATTCATGGGGGTTCCGGCAGAGGAGCTGGAGCCCGAGCGCCAGGATCGCGCGCCGGCACGCCTCGGCGAGCCGCGCGTGGCGCGCGAAGACCTGGGGGAGCCCCTCCTCGTTCAGCACGTGGAGGCTCTCCCGGAGGCCGAAGAGGAGGCTCGTGGCCGGCGTGTAGGGAAACTCCCCGCGCGTGTTCCGCTCCAGGACCGGCGCCCAGTCCCAGTAGGCGCGCGGGCATTTGGCCTTCTCGCCGGCGTGGAGCGCCTTGTCGCTCACGGCGAGGATCGCAAGCCCGGGCGGGAGCATGAGCCCCTTCTGGGGTCCCGTGAGCGCCACGTCCACCCCCCACTCGTCCACGCGGAAATCGATGGAGGCGAGCGAGGAGACCACGTCCACGAGGAGGAGAGCCGGGTGGCGCGCCCGGTCGAGCGCCGCGCGGACCGCCGCCACGTTGGACGTCACGCCCGTGGACGTCTCGTTGTGCACCACGAGGACGGCCCGGAGCTGGTGAGCCGTGTCCGCCCTGAGGCGCGCTTCGACCTGGTCAGCGGGAACGCCCGCGCCGTAGGGGAGGTCGAGCCGCTCCACCTCGATCCCGTAGGCGGCCGCCGTCCTGGCGAAGCCGGTGGAGAAGTGACCGTTCACGCACGCCAGCGCCCGCTCGCCCGGGGAGAGCGTGTTGACGAGACAGGCCTCCCACGCCCCGGTCCCCGAGCCGGGGTAGATCACGATCTGCGCCTTCTCCGTCTGGAAGACGCCCTTCAGGCCCTCCAGGCACTCGCGGACGAGGGCGGCGAACTTCGGGCCGCGGTGGTCGATGATCGACTGCGACATGGCCCGCACGATGCGCTCCGGCACCAGCGTGGGCCCCGGAATCTGAAGGAACGGCCGTCCCGGCATGGCCCGAGTCTAGGCGATCGCGCTCAGGCGGTCAAGCGAGCGCCTGCTTGTAGATCACGCCGCCCTTCATGATCAGGCGGAGGTTGTCGGGGTTCTGGAAGAGGCGGAGGTCTTTCAGCGGGTTCCCCCGCATCACCAGGAGGTCGGCGAATTTGCCGGGCTCCACGGTGCCGATCCGGTCCTCCATGCGGAAGATCTCGGCGTTGACCCGCGTGGCGGAGCAGAGCACCTCCATGGGCTTCATGACCTGCCCCTTGAGCTCCAGCTCCACCGGTCGCTGGGCCTGCATGTCGCCCAGGAGATCGGAGCCCGAGCCGATCTTGCAGCCGGCCCGATACGCGTGGGTGAGGCCCTCCACGCTCCGCTCGCGGGCCAGGTTGATCTTCTGCAGCTGGTGGTCGGTGATTCCGTAGGCCTTGCCCTCCCGCCAGATGGCTTCGTAGGTGATCATGGTCGGCACCAGGTAAGCCCCGGCCTTCTTGATCTCCTTCGCCCCCGCTTCGTCGAGAAGGTTGCCGTGCTCGATGGAGCGCACGCCGGCCGCCAGCGCATTGCGCACCGCCCTGGCGGAATAGGCGTGGGCGAGCGCGTACTTTCCCACGGCTCGCGCCTCCTCCACCGCCACCCGCATCTCCTCCACCGTGTACTGGGTGGTGTCGAGCTCGTCGGCGGGAGACATGGCGCCCCCCGAGGCCATGAGCTTGATCTGGTCGACGTCCCGCCTGAGCTGCTCGCGCGCCGCTTTCCGGACTTCGTCGGGGCCATCCGCGATGACGCCGACCATGCCGAGCCCGCACTCGACGGGCTCGATCCACTCCGAGCGGCGCCGCTTGTCGCCGTGCCCGCCCGTCTGGGAGAGCACCCGGCCCGAAACCAGCAGGCGGGGCCCCGGATACAGGCCGGACGCGACGGCCTCGCGGAAGCCGTAATCGGCGCCGCCGGCATCGCGCACCGTGGTGAAGCCCTGCATGAGCGCCTGCTCGATCCGCCGGAGCGCCTTGGCGGCGATGAGGCTCGGCGGGTTGTAGCGGTGCTGCTCGGCGATGTTCCCCTCGACGGCGCAGACGTGGACGTGGGCGTCGGTGAGGCCCGGCATCAGGGTGTGCCCCTTCAGGTTCAGCGTTTCCACCGTGCCCTTGAGGGGCCCGACCCGGCCGGAGCGGATCACGTCCTTGATGCGCTCCCCCTCCACGACGACGGCGGCGCCCTCGACGGGCTCCTTGCCCGCACAGTCGATCAGAAAGGCGTTGGTCAGCACCCTGAGGCCGGGCATCGTCTCCTCCTCAGCGCGGGACGACCTTGGCCTCGAACATCCAGACCTTCTCGTCCGCGCGCGGCTTCCACTCGATCCAGTGCGCGACACCGTAGAGGTCATGCTGCTGCCAGAGAAAGACCCACGGCACCTCGTCGCGCACCATCTGCTGGATCTCGGCCCACGCCTCGAGCCGGCGCTTGGGGTCCACGATCGTGACGGCCTGGGCGATCTTCGCTTCGAGGGGCTTGTTGCCGCCGTAGGACGAGTAGGTCGGCGCGGTCTGGAAGAGCTGCTCGATCGTGCCCTGGGCGTCAAGCGCCGGGCCCCAGCCGAGGAAGAACATATCCCCGGTCGTCCGGTTCTTGATCTTGTCGAGATGCGTGCCCCACTCGTTCACCACCACGTTCACCTTGATGCCGAGTCGCTGGAGCTGGGCCGCAATCGCGAGGGAGACGTCCTTGTCGAGCGGATAGCGCCCGGAAGGCGTGTCCAACGTCAGCGTGAGCCTGGCCGGGTCCACCCCCGCCTCCTTGAAGAGGGCCAGCGCCCGGGCGGGATCGTATTTCACGCACTCGCCCTTGGGGGAATAGTCCACGTTCAGCGGCGAGAGCGGCCCGCACATCTTGCTCGCGCGCCGCTTGAGCACCTGCTGGATCAGCTCGTCCACGTTGACCGCATGGTGGACGGCCTTGCGAAGGCGGAGGTCCTGCATCGGGCCCGGCTTGAGATTCACCAGGGCCAGGTAGTTGATGCGCGAGGAGACGGTCGCGCGGACCCTGGCCTTGCCGCTCCGGTCCACCAGCTCCACGGCGTGGGGCGGCACGTCCTTCATGATGTCGATCTCGCCGGCCAGGAGGGCGGCGAGCCTCGCGCTGAACTCCGGGATGAACCGGAACGTCACCCGGTTGAGGTCGGGGGGGCCCTGCCAGTAGTCCGGGTTCTTCTCGAGCACCAGCCGCTCGTCGCGCACCCACTGGACGAACTTGAAGGGCCCGGTGCCGATGGGCTTGGCGGCGAGCGCCTGGACCCCCTGCTCCTTGAGGGCCTTCGGCGGCATGGGGAGGAAATCGGTGGCGGCCATGCGGTCGATCAGGCCCGGCCAGGGCTTCTCGGTGACGAAGCGCACCGTGGAGTCGTTGACGATCTGGACTTCCTTCACCAGGGCCCAGCGCGGCAGGTAGTGCGTCTTGCTGGCGGGGTCCTTGATGTAGTCCATGGTGGCCTTCACGGAGGCCGCGTTGAAGGGCTCGCCGTTGTGGAACCGGACGCCCTGCCGCAGGGAGAACTCCCAGGTGGTGTCGTTGACGATTTTCCAGCCCGTGGCCAGCATCGGCGCGGGCTTGTAGTCCTTCGGGTCGCGGTCGACGAACCGGTCGTACATGTGCTCGACCTGGTTGTTGGTGGTCCAGTCCACGATGGTGTTGGGCAGGAGCGAGCGCGGCTCGGCGGCGAAGCCCACGATCACCTCCTTGGCGCGCGCGCGCTCCTGGGCGGCGGCCGCCGGGACCAGGCCGAGGAGGACGACGAGCAGGACGAGGGGCTTCAGGAAACGCATGGTCAGGGCCTCCTTCTGTTAGACGCGAAGCTTCGGATCCAGGATGTCGCGCAGCCAGTCGCCCACCAGGTTGATGCCGAGCGCCGTCAGGGCGAGGGCGGCGCCGGGAAAGGCCGCGAGCCACCAGGCCACGTAGAGGAAGTCCCGGCTCTCGGAGAGCATGCTCCCCCACGCCGGGGTCGGCGGCTGCACGCCGAAGCCCAGGAACGAGATGGCGGCCTCGGCCACGATGAACTGGGAGAACTGCAGGCTCGCCACGATGACGATGGACGGCGCCACATTCGGGAGGAGGTGGCGGAAGAGGATCCGCCCCCGCCCCATGCCCAGGGCGTAGGCCGCCTGGACGTAGTCGCGCTGCTTCACCGACAGCACCTCCCCCCGGACGACGCGAGCATACACGACCCACCCGGCGGCTGACAAACTGATGATGATGTTCCGAAGGCCCAGCCCGACGATGGCGTTGATGGTCAGGGCCAGCAGGATGAAGGGAAAGGAGAGCTGGACGTCCGCGATGCGCATGACCACGCTGCCGGGCCAGCCCCCGAAGAAGCCTGCCACCAGCCCCAGGAGCCCACCGACCGTGGCCGTGAGGAGCACGGTGCAGAGGCCGATGAAGAGCGCGATGCGGGCCCCGTAGAGCACGCGGGAGAGGAGGTCCCGCCCGAGCTGGTCGGTCCCCAGCGGATGCCCGGGGCTTCCGGGCGGCTTGAGGCCCGCGGCGAAATCGCTCCTGACGGGGTCGTGGGGCGCCACGAGCGGGGCCGCGACGGCCGCCGTCACCGCGAGCGTCGCGAGGAGGAGGCCGAGAATCCCCAGGCCGTGTCGCCGCAGGCGGTGGATCGTCATGCCCCGACTTCCCGGCGCGTCCGGGGATCGAGCCACCCGTAGAGAAGGTCCACGAGGAAGTTGATCAGCGTATAGGTGACCGAGATCACGAAGACGGCGGCCAGCACCACGGGGAAGTCGCGGTTGAGGAGGGCCTGGACCGTGAGCCGCCCCACACCGGGCCAGGCAAAAATCGTCTCGGTGATGACGGCGCCGCCCAGGAGCTGCCCGGTCTCGAGCCCCGCGAGGGTCACGATGGGGATCGCCGAATTCTTCAGCGTGTGCTTGGCGACGACCGCCACCTCGGTCAGCCCCTTGGCGCGCGCCGTGAGGACGTAGTCTTCGTTCAGCGTCTCGAGCACCGCCGAGCGGGTGAGCCGCGCCATGCGCGCCGCGTAGAAGGCCGCGAGCACCACGGAGGGCATGAGGTAGTGCGCCGCCCCGCCCGTGCCTCCGGTGGGAAGCCAGCCGAGGCGGACCGAGAAGAGGTAGATGAGCATGAGCCCCAGCCAGAAGCCCGGGATGGCCTGGCCGAGCACGGCCCCGCCCATGCCGAGATAGTCCAGCATTGACCCGCGCTGCGTGGCGGAGATCACGCCGATGGGAATGGCCAGGCAGAAGGTCAGGAGGAGGGCGGCGGCGGCCAGCGTGAACGTGGCGGGCAGGCGCTCGAGCACCAGGCGCAGGGCATCGCGCTTGTACCGCAGCGACTCGCCGAAGTCGCCGCGAGCGGCGGCGGTCACGAAGCGGCCGTACTGGAACGCCAGCGGGTCGTTGAAGCCGAGCCGCTGGCGGAACTCGTTCACATCCTTGGCCTGGATGTCCATGGGGAGGAAAAGCAAGACGGGATCGCCTCCCAACCGGACCAGGAAGAAGACGGCGGTGAGCGAGAGGAAGACCACCAGCGCGGTCTGGACCAGGCGTGAAAGCAGATAAGACCGCACGGCCGACCCTCAGGCGCTCAGCGGGAACCCGTCCTATCCGTGGAAGCGGAAGGCTTCCATGTCATCGGGGCCTGGCCCTTCGTTCCACCAGCGGGCCGAAGCGCTTTCTGAACTCGTCGGTGCTCAGACTGGCGGCCTTGGCGAGTGCGCCCAAGCGGCTCGGCTCCAGGTCATCGGGTTTCAGGCGGATCATGTAGGCCAGGTGGGTCCGGTAGGATTCCGACCGGATGTCGACGTAGCGCACCCGGACGCGCCCCGTCTTGGGGTCGAGCATCTCGGCGAACGGCACCGCGACGAGCCGTCCCCCCTGGATGGTCACCATGGCCCCCGTACCTCCCTCCAGCAAAAAGCGCGTGGCCCAGAACCCGAGGCTCCGGCAGTACTGGGTGTCATAGCCACCGGGAGGCGCGCAGCGCAGCTCGTACCCCAGGTCCTTGGCCACGATGGTCACGTCGATCCCCCGCGCCTGGAGGCTCGCGGCCACCCGCTCTTTCAGCGCGCGCCCCAAATCCAGCTCGGACAGCCGCACGTTCCCATAGCTGTCCTGCTCCACCGCGCCCAGCGTGGCGAGCTCCAGCTTTTCGGCCAACCCTTCGCTCAGGAGGGCGACGCCGTGGTCCCGGCCCTGGGCGCGTCGCTTGGTGATCGCCCCCTCCAGGACGTCCACGAGCGTCTGCACGGGGATGCGGGGCTCGGGGAACTCCTCGCCGATCACGCTCAGCGTGGCGCCGGCGGCCCCGCCGATCCCGAGCGCCAGGTGCCCCGCCCGGCGCCCCATGACCGTCACGAAAAACCAGCGCTCGGTCGTGGCCGCATCCCGCATCAGGTTGGCGACGATCTCCTTGCCGAGGTTCACGGCCGTCGTGTAGCCGAAGGTGACGATCTCGTGGGGGAGCGGGAGGTCGTTGTCGATGGTCTTCGGGACGTGGGCGACGGCGAGGCGGCCCCCACAGGCCTCGGCCAGGCGCGCGGCGGCGAAGGCGGTGTCGTCCCCGCCGATCGTCAGGAGGTGCGTGACGCCGAGCTTGTCCAGGGCCAGGGTGGTGTGCCGAAGGGAGTCGGGGGATTTTGCCGGGTTCTCCCGCGAGGTGCGGAGGATCGAGCCGCCGTCGAAGTGGATCCGGGAGACGTCGTCGATCGTGAGGTCCTGGACGTGGGTCGTGTCCCCGCGCGCCAGCCACTTGAAGCCGTCGTACACGCCGAGCACGCCCGCCTCGCTGTTGCGGGCCTCGATGGTGGCCGCCGCGATGACCGCGTTGATGCCCGGCGCGGGTCCCCCGCCGACGAGAATGGCCAGCGTCTGCATGGCGGGCGAAGGGTCAGCCGGCGGTCAGCCGCCGGTGGACCAAGTCGGGGACCGGATAGCGGCGGTCGGCCTTGCCCGCCTTGATGATCTGGCCGGGGAGCGGGCGCCCCACGATCTCCTGGACCCGTTTCGCGGTCTCGATGAGCCGGTCCAGGTCGATGCCCGTCTCGACCCCCATCGCGTGGAGGCAGTGGACGAGGTCCTCGGTGCAGACGTTCCCCGAGGCACCCGGCGCGAACGGGCAGCCTCCGAGGCCCCCGATCGACGCGTCGAAGCGGGTGACGCCGCGCTCCATGGCTGCCAGGATGTTGGGAATCGCCATGGCGCGGGTGTCGTGGGTGTGAAGCGTCCACTCGATCGTCGGGAACTTCGGCGTCAGGGACTCGAGGGTCCGGGCCACCTGGGCGGGATTGGCCATGCCGGTGGTGTCGGCCAGCGCGATGCCCTTGACGCCCAGTTCCACGAGGCGCGAGACGACCGATTCCAGGTTCTTCAAGGGCACCTCCCCCTCGAAGGGGCAGCCGAAAGAGGTGGAGACTCCCGCGACCACCGGCTTTCCGGCCCGCCGGCACACCTCGACCACGGCCCGGAGTTTGTCGAGGGACTCTGCGATCGTCATGTTGACGTTGGCGAGATTGTGGCTCTCGCTGGCCGAGACGACGGTGTGGATCTCGTCCACGCCCGCATCCACGGCCCGCACCGCGCCCTTGTCGTTCGGGACCAGCGCCGAGTACACCGTGCCCGGGCGGCGCCGGATCCTGGCCATCACCTCCTCGGCGTCCCGCAGCTGGGGGACCGCCCTGGGAGAGACGAAGGAGGTGACCTCGATCGTGGGCATCCCGGTGTCGGAGAGGCGGTTGACCACTTCAACCTTGAGGGCGGTGGGGATGAAGTCGGGCTCGATCTGGAAGCCGTCCCGGGTCCCCACCTCGCAGATCGTCACGCGCTTGGGCACCTTCATCACCGCTCCTGATGTGTCCCTCGGGGGTTGGCGCCCGCGTCGAGGAGCGCCTGGATGAACCTTCGGGCCTCCAGGGTACTCCAGTCCCGCGGTCCCGCCACCCGTCCGACAAGCTGACCACGCCGATCGACGAAGTACGCGGTGGGTGGACCCCACACCCCGTAGACTCTCCCGGTCACGTCACCGCTCTGATCGATCAGGACGGTCGCGACGTAACCCCGCTCCCGGACGGTGCGTTTCACCAGCTCCGGGTCTTCCCGGAAGTTGATCAGCAGAACCTCGAGTCCCCTCTTGCGAAGGTCCGTATAGAGCTTGTTGATGGAAGGTAACTCCTCCCGGCAGTCCGGTCACCAGGTCGCCCAGAAGAAGAGGAGGACGACCTTGCCGCGCAGATCAGAGAGGCGGATCGTCTTCCCGTGGAGATCCGGAAGGGCGAAGGCGGGTGCCGGCTTCGAGGGGTCGTAACGGTAGACCTGCATCGCCTCGAAATCCGGTTCGGCGGCCAGACTGGCTGTGGCGAGCAGGGCGATGGCCACGCACGCGAGAGCGAAGCGCCGGGTCACGTGCCTGACTCCTTGAGCGCCTTCAGCACTTCCTCGGGCTTGAGCAGGTCCAGGGCGTTTGCCTGGATTCGCGCCCAGCGCACGGTTCCCTGGCGATCCAGGATGAAGTAAGCGCGTTTAGCGTACCGGTAGATCGGGCTCTTCTCGTCCGTCACCATGGCACCGTAGGCCGGGAGCATCTTGCGTCCGAAGTCGGACAGGAGCAGGTGCTTCACGTTGTTGTGCTTGGTGAAGGCTTCGAGCGTGGACGGATGATCCGCGCTGACGCCCACGACCTGGGCGCCGGCGGCTTCGAAGTCCGCGAGGGCGGCCTCGAAGCCGCTGATCTCCGCCGTTCAAGTCGCGGTGAATGCCTGGATGAACGTATAGATCACCACCGGGCCTTTGCCGAGCAGGTCGGCGAGGTTGACCTGCTTCCCGCCGGGAGCCCGCAGGGTGAAGTCGGGTGCTTTCTCCCCCACTTTGAGGGCGCTCGCGGGAGCCGCCAGAAGCAGGCTGACGACCATGCCGGCGGAAATTCCGCGAGCGAGATGACTGTGTCCTCGCATGCTCCCCTCCTTCTCCTGTGATCCTGAGAGGCGTATCCGGATTCTCGGTTCATTGGATGACCTGATCGGCCCGAGCGAGGATATCGCGCGGGATGGTGATCCCCAGGCTCCTGGCGGTCTTGAGGTTCACGGCGAGCTCGATCTTATTCCCGCCTTCTACCGGCAGATCCTGGGGTCGAGCTCCCCTGAGAATCTTGGCCACCAGCCGTGCTGCCTGGGCCGCCTCGACCCTTTCCTCAGAGCCGTAAGACACCAGGCCGCCGGCCTGGACCCAGAAGGCGCTGTCAAAGACGGCCGGCACCCGTTTCATGAGGACCAAGTCCAAGATCAGACCGGGGATGTTGAGAGTGCGGGCCGCCGGAGACAGGAGCCCATCCCCCGGCCGCAGCGCCTTGAGATTGTTGACCAGCTCCTCCGGCGTCCGCACCGCCTGCGCCACCATTTCGAGCTGGAGACGTGGGGCGACCTCTTGGGCCTTTCGGACGGCCGCGACGGACGACAGCTCGTCCGCATGATAAACGGCCCACACCCGGCGCAGCGTAGGGACCATCGCCTTCAGGATCTCCAGGCGTTTGGGGACGAGATCTGTGGCCAGATTCGAGACCCCGGTGACGTTCCCCCCCGGATGGGCCACTTGGGTGACGAGCCCCGCGGCCACCGGGTCCCCCACCTGTATGAAGACAATGGGAATCGTGCGGCTGGCGGCCTTGACCGCTCGCACCGCCTCCTCAGCGTCCACAAAGATGAGGTCCACGCCGGCCTTTGCCAGGGCCGCGGCCGTGCCCGGGATCGCCTGGAGGTTCCCCCGGGTGAAGCGGATGTCGAACGTCACGTCGCGGCCCTCCTCGAGACCCAGCGTCTTGAGCCCGGCCGTGAGACCCTCTACAGCGGGGTTATTCGGGAAATAGCCCCTGTGGAGAACCCCAATCCGGTAGGTCCGCTTGGCCTGCTGCGCGTCGGATGTGAGCGGCGAGAGGACGCCGAGGGCAAGGATGACGATGAGCCCGACTGTCGCGGGCTTCATGTTGCTCCCCTCTCGGGCATGCGTTCGAACCGGGGCCGCTCTCGCCGGATGCGTTCTCTCTCGATCATCGGCCTGACATGGATGGTCCCAACGCCTTTCAATACGACCGGGGCATGCGGAGGACGTGCTCGCCGACGTAGGCCAGGACCAGGTTGTTGT
>JACQWA010000112.1 GCA_016209425.1 Candidatus Rokuibacteriota bacterium | reverse complement strand
CGCTAAGTATATCTTCGATACCAACATCTATATTCGCTGCATGCTGGATCGGAGTTTTGCTTTGCAACATACAGACCAATATAGCAGGCACCTTCCCTCCACTTTTTTCTCTAGCGTTGTAGCCCAAGAACTTATCGTCGGATGCACAGATGACCTTGCAGTGCGCCGGGTGGAGAATTTTCTGCACCCTTTTGAGCGTGTCAGGAGGATTGTCAATCCTACTTACGAAGACTGGAAGGAAGCTGGTTTTATGGCCGTCAAAATTGGCCTGAAACGCCCTGATTTTAGGAGCAAGAAGATAGTCCTCATCAACGATATCCTTATCGCCCTCTCCTGCCGCAGCATCGGTGCTGTCCTCATTACGCTAAACTCTCAGGACTTTGAAGTTATCCGGCGGTTTGTACGGTTCAGGTTTAAGGGGTTTTAGGGAAAACAGTCTCGGGGTTCTCGATCGAGGACCTCGTGAGTCTGCCCGCTTATGAGATTTACCTGCGGCTTACGGTCGACGGGGTGGTGACGCAGGGGTTCAGCGCGGAGACGCTGGCGCCAATGAGCAGGCCCCAAGCCTGAGCGTTCCGTTTCCAGATTAGAACGGCGCTTATGGGTAGCGCCTGCACGAGACCGCTCCGGTACAATGCCAATCAGAGAGTCTGTAGCTTTTTGCGACGGACACTCCCCGTAGCTGACCGGACATACATCGACACCGTGATGGGCTAAGCAGATGGGGCGTGCATTCATCCTCGGTGCTGGGGCGTCGCGGTTCGCCGGCTATCCGTTGGCGCTAGATCTTTGGCCGTTCGTACGCGATCACTCAAGTGGCGAGGTTATGGCCGAACGGCGACGGCGTGCGGTCATCCCCCACATCGAGCGAATCTTAACCGTGGTTCCACCAGCCGAGCATGACCGACCGAATCTTGAGGAGTTGTTCACCCTCCTTGACCTTGCAGAGCTGGGCACCTCACCCCTCGAGCTGGTTCAGCTCAGCTGGCGGACCGTGCGCCCCCAAGTCATGGGCATGATCGCTGAGGCTTTCATCTGGCATGAGGTTTATCTCGAGGCTGAGATTGTGTACGACCAGCGCCCCTTCCGCCTCGGTCTTGACGATCGGCGAGTGCGGCTCGTCCTCGAGCGCTGGACACGCTTTGTAGCACCGGGCGATACGATCATAAGCTTCAATTGGGACCTTCTCCACGAGACGGCTCTCTACCGCGTGAACAAGTGGCATTATGCCGACGGCTATGGATTCGTTAGCGCCGACGCACCCACTGGAGTACAGTCACCGATCAAAATTCTGAAATTGCACGGCTCAGTGAATTGGGCTCAGCAAAACGAGCAAGATCGCGAGCCAGCCATCGAACAGAAGGGTTACTTCTTCCCTGGCGCGATTGACGGACCGGGCATCTATCAGAAAGCGGCGGGGCAATGGAATGAAGGCCGCTTCCTAATAATTCCCACTTACTTGAAGGATATGGCTTCAAATACGCTGCTCCTGAGCCTTTGGAACCAAGCAGCAGACGCCCTTATAGACGCCACAGATTGGATCGTAATCGGCTTCCAGCTGCACCCGGCTGACGCTCTAGCCCGCCACCTGTTCGGCTCGGCTCTTCTTAGGCGAATGACTACACCGAGGGTTACGCTGGTGGCCCCCTCTGGGGGGGGAAGTAACTGGCAATCCTTCTGCGCGAATCTCAGTGTCACACCGGCTCGCGTTCGAAGCTCTTTTGAAGACTGGATTACAGCACCGCGAAGTGGTGAAGCCGAAAGCAGTTAAGATGGCAATCCGGCCGGAGCTCGCCTGGCCATGTCGCGGCGGCCGCCGGCGCGATCGGTGATGAAGCGAAGCCAAAGCCGCTTCCGTTAATCTCCGATACATCGTTGAACTCCCGGGAAGAACTCGTCCACGACCTTGGCATCCCGCACGCCGACCCGGAAGGCGATGAGCGTCCCGACGTTGCCGAGGATCGGTCATGCCGAGCTTGTCGAACGAGATGGCGAAGAGAAAGCGGCAGGCCGAATCCTTCAAGAAGTACGATGGTTTTATCGAGCACCTAATAGTCGCGTTCCGCGCAAATGGAGTCTGGCATGCCTACCAGGAAACGGCAGATTGGCTGCCAAAGTAAGAGGAGTTGAAAGGAGAAGCGGAACTTGTTGACTCGGTGCAGGGCTTTCAGAGATGTTGACTGGGCTCCGCTCTACGCTCACAAAAGATGCCGTCCTCGACCTTGTCATAACGGGCCCTCCTTGCTCCCTGTGCAACCGTCCGGCGTGGGGGGTTCCTGTCTGGGTCGGCGCTGATCTTCTTGGGCGCAAGAGCTGGCGATGGGAAGTTGTCGGCTCGTCGCCTTTTGATTTCCACCGGCGCTCCTGCGATACTGGCCCCGTGGTGAAGAAGAAACCGGTGCACGCGAAGGTGCGGAAGCCGATGCCGCGGAAGCCGCCCAAGGTGGAGGTGCCGAAGACCGCGTACCGGCGGCGACCCAAGCATCCCCGGCCCCCGGAGACGGAGCGATGACGCCGCGGCTTCGGTCCTGCCTGCTCGTCCACTACCACGAGATCAGCCTCAAGGCCGGACACCGGCCGCTCTTCCTCCGCCACCTCCGCCGGAACCTCGAGCGCGCGACGCTGGACCTCCAGCCGGTGAAGGTGGTCCAGCTTCCCGGTCGCCTGATGCTGGATCTAGGGGGGAACCCGAATCCGGAGGCCGTCCGGGGGCGCGTCAGCCGCGTCTGCGGCGTGGCGAACCTGGCGCTCGCCCAGCGCGTGCCCTCCACGCTGGAGGCCCTCAAGGCCGCGGTCGGCCGGATGATCGAAGGGCGTCAGTTCGAGTCCTTCAGGATCACCGCCCGACGGGCGTTCAAGACGTACCCGCTGACCTCAACCGAGCTCAATCAGGTGCTCGGGACTTTCGTCCTGGAGCGGGTGCGGACGCGGGTCGACCTGGAACATCCCGCGCTCACCATCCACGTGGAGGTGCTGCCGAGCGAGGCCTTCGTCTACTTCGACCGGGAGCCCGGGCCGGGCGGGCTGCCGGTGGGCTCGAGCGGCACCGTGGTGAGTCTCCTCTCCGGCGGGATCGATTCCCCCGTCGCCGCGTGGCGGATGATGAAGCGCGGCTGCCGCGTCGAGTTCGTCCACTTCCACAGCGTTCCCTACCTGCCCCCGACCTCCCAGCAGAAGGCCCGGGCGCTGGTGGGACAGCTCACCCAGTGGCAGTTCTTCTCGCGGCTCTGCCTGGTCCCCTTCGGCGAGATCCAGCGGGAGGTCGTGCTCGCGGTCCCGCCGCCGGCCCGCGTGGTGGTGTACCGGCGGCTCATGGTGCGGATCGCCGAGGCGCTGGCCGGGGCGAGCGGCGCCCAGGCGCTCGTCACGGGGGAGAGCCTCGGCCAGGTCGCCTCCCAGACGCTCCAGAACCTCGCGCGGATCGACGAGGCGGCCGCGCTGCCTATTCTTCGGCCGCTCATCGGCATGGATAAGCTGGAGATCACCGCCCAGGCGCGGGCGCTCGGAACCTTCGAGATCTCCATTGAACCCGACCAGGATTGCTGCACCCTCTTTGTCCCCAAGCATCCGGCCACCCGAATGACCCCCGACGAGCTCCGGGGCCTGGAAGAGCGGCTCGACCTCCCCGCCCTGGTGCGAGCCGGAACTGAGGGCGCCGTCGTTGAGACCTTCGAGTTTCCGCCCGGCACGGGGCCGTTCCCGGCCTCCCGGGGAGCGCGCGCCTCGAGGACTGAGGGGGAACCGCTCTCCCAGTGACGGCCAGGCTGACCTTCCTGGGAGCGGCCGGCACGGTCACCGGCGCCAAATTTCTCCTGGACACGGGCCAGGCCCGGGTGCTCCTGGAGTGTGGGCTCTTCCAGGGGCTCAAGGAGCTTCGGCTTCAGAACTGGGCGCCAGCGTCCTTCGACTCCGCCTCGGTGACTGCCGTGCTCCTGAGCCACGCCCACATCGACCACTCGGGGTATCTCCCCCGCCTGGCCCGGACAGGGTTCAGCGGGCCGATCTATTGCACCCGCGGGACGGCGGATCTGCTCAGGGTCATGCTCCCCGACGCCGCCCACCTCCAGGAGGAGGAGGCCGACTACGCCAATCGCCACGGCTCCTCCAAGCACCGGCCCGCGCTCCCTCTCTTCAGCGTGGAGGATGCCGAGCAAGCGTTGGGGCTGCTGCGGCCGGTCGCGCCGGGGACACCGGTCTCCGTGGGGCCACGGGTCGGCGGTCGGTTTCTCAGGTCGGGGCACATCCTCGGCGCGGCCATCGTGGAGGTCCGTGTCGGGGAGCACCGGCTCGTGTACTCCGGCGATCTCGGCCGCTACGACGTGCCGGTGATGCGCGACCCCGAGCCCGTGGACGAGGCCGACACCCTGCTCGTCGAGTCCACCTACGGCAACCGGCTCCATCCGCGGGAGGACCCGGCGGGTCCCCTTGTCGCCGCGGTCCGGCGGGCGGTGGACCGGAGGGGGTGGCTTCTGATCCCCGCCTTCGCCGTGGGGAGGACTCAGCAACTGCTCTACACACTTCGTGAGCTGGAGGAAGCTGGTAGGATCCCCGCGCTGGCCGTATACCTGGACAGCCCCATGGCGATCGAGGCCACGGCGATCTATGCCCAGCACCCGGAGGAGGAGGACCCGGAGCTGGCCCGGGCGGCGCGACAGGGGAAACGCCCGTTCGTCCCGCGCCGCTTCCACCTGGCCAAGAGCGTCCAGGACTCCAAGGCCCTCAACGACTTTGAGGGGCCGGCCATTGTCATTTCCGGGAGCGGGATGGCCACGGGTGGCCGGGTGCTCCATCACCTGCGCCATCGTCTCCCCGATTCGCGGACCACCGTCCTCTTTGTCGGCTATCAGGCGGCGGGGACCCGGGGACGGCTCCTGAAGGACGGCGCCAAGGAGCTGAGGATCTTCGGTGAGAACATTCCGGTTCGCGCGACGGTCATGGCGAGCGACGCCTACTCCGCCCACGCCGATCAAGGGGAGATCCTGCGCTGGCTCAGGGGCTTCAAGCGCCCCCCCCGGATGACCTACATCGTCCACGGTGAGCCAGAGGCCGGCCGGGCTCTCCGGGAGAGAATCGCCCAGGAGCTGGGCTGGCGCGCGACCATCGCTGAGGCCGGCGCGACGGTTTCGGTCTCAGCAAGCGGGGCTCCCGAACCTCCATAGGTTGGGGGGGTCGCACGCCTTTCCCCCTTGACTTAGTAGTCGTCCCGGCATTAAGGTGAAGGCGCCATGAAGGTCATCGCCCTGGGGGCCGACCACGCCGGCTGGGAACTCAAGGAAGCGCTGAAAGCCTGGCTGATCGAGAACGGCCACCAGATCCTGGACTTCGGCACGCACTCCCCTGAACCGGTGGACTATCCCGACTACGCCCTCCAGGTGGCCGAGGCGGTGGCGTCCGGCAAGGCCGAGCGCGGCGTTCTCGTCTGCGGAACCGGCATCGGCATGGCCATGACCGCCAACAAGGTCCCCGGCGTGCGCGCTGCGCTCTGCTCAGATCCGTTCACGGCCCGCGTGAGCCGCGAGCACAACGACGCCAACGTCCTGGCTCTCGGCGGGCGTCTGACCGGCAGCGAGCTGGGCTTGGACATTCTCCGGATGTGGCTCGGCAGTCCCTTTTCCGGCGGCCGCCACGAGCGGCGGCTCGGGAAGCTCGCCCAGATCGAGCGCCGCCACCTCCAGGGACGAGAAGAGGAACCCGATGGGTCGCCTTGAGCAGGTGGACCCCGACATCGCCAAGGCCCTGCGCGCCGAGACGGAGCGCCAGGCTCGGAACCTGGAGCTGATCGCCTCTGAGAACTTCGTCTCCGAGGCGGTGCTGGAGGCGATGGGCTCTGTGATGACCAACAAGTACGCCGAAGGATACCCCGGCCGGCGCTACTATGGGGGCTGCGAGGTGGTGGACATCGCCGAGGAGGTGGCCATTGCGCGCGCGAAGGAGCTCTTCGGCTGCGAGCACGCCAACGTCCAGCCGCACTCGGGCTCTCAGGCCAACATGGCCGTGTATTTCACGCTCCTCAAGCCGGGAGAGACCGTCCTGGGCCCGAACCTCTCGCACGGTGGCCACCTCACCATGGGGAGTCCGGTCAACTTCTCCGGGAAGTTGTACACGATCGTTCCCTACGGGGTCAGGAAGGACACGGAGTTGATCGACTTCGACCAGGTGGGCGATCTGGCCCGGCAGCACCGCCCCAAGCTGATCATCGCGGGAGGGTCCGCGTTCCCGCGCGCGATCGACTTCAAGCCGTTCAGGGAGATCGCCGACGAAGTGGGTGCCTCACTCATGGCAGACATCGCTCACCCTGCCGGGCTCGTGGCGGCCGGTCTTCACCCGTCCCCCATCCCCTATGCCGACTTCACCACCACGACCACCCACAAAACCCTCCGCGGCCCGCGTGGCGGCATGATCATGTGCGGGGCCGCCCACGCCCAGGCGCTCGACAAGGTGGTGATGCCGGGGGTGCAGGGAGGGCCGCTGATGCACATCATCGCGGCCAAGGCCGTGGCCTTCAAGGAAGCCCTCAGTCCTGAATGGCGGGTCTACCAGCACCAGATCGTGAAGAACGCCCAGGCGCTGGCCGACTCCCTGATGGCGAAGGGCTACCGCCTCGTCTCCGGCGGCACCGACACCCACCTCATGCTGGTGGACCTGACGAGCCGGGGGATCACCGGCAAGGAGGCCCAGGAGGCGCTGGATTGGGCCTGGATCACCGTGAACAAGAACACGATCCCCTTTGAGACCCGGAGCCCCATGGTGACCAGCGGAATCCGGATCGGCACCCCGGCCGTCACCACCCGCGGCATGCGGGAGCCCGAGATGGCCCAGATCGCCACGCTGATCGATCGGGTGCTTACCAACCTGGGGAACGCCTCGGTGACGGCGGCGGTGCGGGCCGAGGTTCAGGAGCTGACGGGGCACTTCCCCCTTTACCCGGAGCGCCTCAAATGAAATGCCCGTTCTGCGGGCATCCTGAGGACCGGGTCGTGGACTCCCGCGTGGGGCGGGACGGCGAGTTCATCCGCCGCCGCCGCGAGTGCCTCAAGTGCCACCGCCGGTACACCACGTACGAATACATCGAGGATGTCCTCCCGATGGTGGTCAAGCGGGACGGGCGGCGGGAGCCTTTTGACCGTCAGAAGCTCCGCTCCTCGATCCTCAAGGCCTGCGAGAAGCGCTCCGTCGGGGTGCAGGCGGTGGACGACGTGGTGGCCGACATCGAGGCCCGCCTCCACGACCGGGCCGAGAAGGAGATCTCGAGCCTCGAGCTGGGCGACCTCGTCATGGAAAACTTGCAGAAGCTGGATCAGGTGGCCTACGTCCGCTTCGCGTCCGTGTACCGGCAGTTCAAGGACATCTCGCAGTTCATGGACGAGGTGAAGGGGCTGATCAAGGAAGGTGAAAAGCCCAAGGCCGCCAAGCCCGTTTCGAAGCCCATCGCCAAGGCCCCGAAGTAGCAGACCGCGTCGACCATCCTCCCCGAGAGATCAGGCCGAGCGGCTCCCTCGCAGACAGATCGGCCCTGCCGGGATGGGGCCGACAGGGCCGAGCGCCAGCGGGGCGCCTACTTCTTCTTCTTGGCCTTCTTCTTTTTCACCCTGTCACCTCCCCCCCCGGCCTCTGGACCGCTCGTCAGGTACCCCACGCGGTGCGTGGGTGCGCGCGCGCCCAACGCCGACCCCGAGGCGTGATGGACCTCGCACGGGATAGTAGAAGAGCCGGAGAGAGGTGTCAAGAGGAAAATACAAGATACGGGGGCTGATGGGTTCCCACCCCCAAGATGAGGGGGGAAACCCCCGGTTGACATCGCCTGCGACGGGTGCTACCGTGAGGGAACTTTTTGCGCGTTCACCCAGCCTCGACGGAGGACACTTCATGCGCCGGCAGCTCAAAAAGCTCGTGTTCGTGGAGCCGAAATCCACCCATTTGCACGTCTACAGTCGCGTGGCCATCCCCCGGCTTGGATCGCTCCTGCTGGCGACCATCATGCGGGCCAAGGGCTATGACGTGCGCGTCTACATCGAGGACATTCACCCCATCGACATGGCGGAGGTGATGAGCGCCGACCTGGTGGCGATCTCGGCCATCACATCAACGGCGCCACAATCGTACCGCCTGGCCGACAAGGTCCGGGAAGCCGGCATCATTGCGGTGCTGGGAGGGACTCACGTCACCTTCCTCCCCGACGAAGCGCTGGCGCACGCCGACTATGTCGTCAGAGAGGAGGGGGAGTTCGCCTTCCAGGAGCTCGTGGACGCGATCCAGAGCGGGGACGGTCTGGAGAAGATCCAGAACCTCTCGTTCATCAAGGACGGCCGGGGGCTCCACAATCCGGAACGGCCGAAGATCGCCAACCTGGATGTGAACCCGATCCCCGACTACGGCTTGATCACCGGGTGGAAGCCCGGCGGGGTCGTTTCGATCGCCACTTCGCGGGGGTGCCCATTCTCGTGTACGTTCTGCTCCGTTCCCGGGATGTACGGCCACGCCTTCCGCACCCATTCGCTGGACCGGGTGCTGGAGGAGCTCCGGATCCACCGGGAGACGCTCTACACGTTCTTTGCCGACGACATCTTCACGGCCAACAAGAAACGGGTGAAGGAGCTGCTGAGCCGGATGATCAAGGCCGGCCTGACACCAGAGTGGGGCGCGCAGGTCCGGACGGAGACCGTGGACGATCCGGAGCTGCTCCAGCTCATGCGCGATTCCAACTGCTTCAACGTCTACGTGGGTTTCGAATCCATCAACCCGAGAACGCTGAAGCTCTTCCAGAAGAAACAGGACCTGGCCAAGATTGAGCGCGCGATCGAACGCTTCCACAGCCACAAGATCAGGATCCACGGGATGTTCGTCGTGGGCTCCGACGAGGACGACGTGGAAACCATCGACGCGACCGCCGCCTTCGCGCGCAAGCACGACATCGACTCGGTCCAGTTCATGATCCTCACGCCGATCCCCGGCTCCCCCGATTGGGACACGCTTTACGCCAAGGGGGACAAGTACGTCATCAACCGCAACTGGTCGCTGTACGACGGCCACCACGTGGTGCACCAGCCCCGGCGACTCTCGCCCTACGAGCTCCAGCTCGGGGCCATCAAGGCCATGCAAAAGTTCTACTCCTGGGGCGGCATCACCCGGCGACTTCTGAAGCGCGACGTCTACTACGCCGCGATCCGATACTGGGGCAAGAAGATGATCCGGGAGTGGTGGAAGGACCCGGAGAACCACGCCCACGTCCAGTGGCTCAAGGAGCGGCTCTACAGCGAGACGCCGAGCCTCGGCCGGCGCGCCCTTCGGGCCGTCGGGGTGCCGGAGGTGCTCTTGAAGGAGAAGGTTGGCCAGCTGCTCCACACGTTCCTGACCGAGCTCGGGGTGAACGTGGTTCCGGTCGCCGAGCGGCTCGTCGGGCAGGCGGAGGACGCCCTGGCCCGGGCCAGGGAGTCGGTGGACTGCCTCGTGATGCCGGTGGTCAAGCGCGTGGAGCAGGGCAAGGAAGAGGTGTACGCCCAGCTCGCGACGGCCACCGAGGCCCTCCAGGCCCAGTTGGGGAAGCTCCCCAAGATTGCGTTCCCGGTCGTCGGCGACCAGGGACCGATCTTCGAGCCGTTTGCGAAGATCGGGCTTCTCGTGACCGACAACCTGGAGAAGATCCGGTTGGCCTACCGGAAGGCCGGAGTGACCGAAGGCCTCTGGGAAACCACCTGAAGACCCCCTCACTCCTCCCTCTCCCCCGCGGGGGGAGAGGACAAAGGTGAGGGGGCTAGTTCTCCCCCTTCTCCTGCGTGGAGGAGGGCCGACGGGCCTCGCGGCGCTTGACGAACTCCTCGTTGAGCGGCATCTCTTTTTTGCAGAGGGGGCAGGCGTCCGGCGGGTAGGTGGGAAAGTCCCGGCTCACCAGGCTGAAGACGGGCTTCCCCGCGACCTCGGCTTTCTTGGTCCGGCGCCACAGGGCCCCGATCCCCACCACCTGCGCGCGGCGTCGCTCCACGAGCTCGATCAGGAGCTTCAGCGTGGTCCCCGTGCTGACCAGGTCTTCCACCAGGAGCACTTTGGTTCCCTCGCGGATCAGCCGGTGGAACTCCGCGGGCAGCGTGACCTTGCGTTTCCCGCCCGTGATTCCCTTGGCGGCGTAGACGAGGAGCGGCCGTGACGGATGGGCGCGCGCCACGCAGTGCGAGAGGATCGAGGCGCCCGGCCCCGTGGAGAGGACCACGTCAATCGGCCACTGGGCGAAGTGCTTGGCGATGACCGCTCCCAACCCCTCGGTGAAGGACGGCTCGGTCGTGACGAGAGTTTTTTCGATGAACTCTCCCGTGTGCTGGCCGGACGGAAGGAGGATGTGGTCGTTGGCATGATAGGCGCCGGTGCGCTTGAGGATTTCTAGGTGGATTTTCTCGCGCACCTCGGCGTCCATCGCCGCGTCGGGCTTGCGTTGGGCCGGTGTCATTCGACACTCTCCTGAAGATGATGGGATGTGGGAGGAGTCTTCCTGAGACGCACGCGGGGCCGGGCAGGCCGGATGAGGAGCGGCTCAAGGCACTTCGGGCACACCTCCTGCCCTCCCTTTCTCAGCACCTGTCGCGATGGCAGGATCACGTCGCACCCCTCGCAGGCCGGGTTGTTGCAGAAGCGGTCCAGCCTCATGGGCGGGGAGCGGGCCCGAGATGAATCACCGCGCCCGCGGCCCGCGCCTCGATCCAGAACGGGTTGGGGCGCGCGAGGTCCAGAACCACCCGGACCGCCGTTGGGGTGAACTGGGACGACCGGATCCGCCGGAGCAGGACATTCCTGACTTCGACGGTATCCTCCAGGCGCCTGAACTGCGCCCCTTCAAAGTCCACCACGACCCGGAACGGCTTCTCCATCACGAAGCTCTTGTAGGCCAGCGGCCCGCTGGCCTCGACGATGACCCGAACCTCCTCTCCGAGAATCTCGGGCGTCAGCTTGAGGATTTGGGGCACGGCCGGTGGCGCCGGCCGGTCGCCGGGCGAATCCCCTCCGCGGCCCGCGCCCGCGGAGAGAACGAACCCTCCCGGTGGAGCGGGGGCCTCCACGCGGAGGATGAGGCGGGTGCCGTCCTTGGTCAGCCGGTACGGGGCACGCTCCCCGAACGTGAGGTCGAGCCTGCCCAGTCGGCTCCCCTCACGCTTCAGGATCGCCGTCCGGATTTTCTTGAGCCCGGGCCCCGGGAACTCACGCTCTTCCGACGGAAAGCCGAACGTGGCGTTGAGGAAGAGCAGGCTCACGCTGAACGGGTCCGTCCCTTCGACCAACAGATAGTTGAGGGGCTCAGAGCCCCGGATCTCCACCTGAAGGCGGCCGTCCTCGGTCCCGGCGAGGATCCCCGTCACCACGGCGGGCGCCGAGACCCCCTGGGTGGGGTCGAGGGTCAGGGCTCCCAGACCCAGGACGAATCCCGCGACCCAACTTCTCATGACACGTCTGACAACCCTGTGAATTTTCGACCATCTTGTCGTGGGGGATCACCCTTGTCAACTCGAAAGTGGGAGATGTAGACTGGCCGTGTTATGCGAATCCTGGCTGTGGAAACCTCGACCCTGGCGGGCGGAGCGGCCCTCCTGGACGGCGACCGCCTGCTCGGCGAGTACACCGTGAACATCAGGACCACCCACTCCGAGCGCTTGATGACGGCGATGGACCACCTGCTTCACGACTGCGGATGGGAACCGGGGGATCTGGAGGGGATGGCCGTGTCGATCGGTCCGGGTTCATTTACCGGCCTCAGGATCGGCGTGAGCGCGGTCAAGGGCCTTGCCCTCGCCCTGGGGATTCCGGTCGCGGCCGTTCCGACCCTCGACGCCCTGGCCGCGACGCTCCCCTTCGCCGCGGATCCCGTCTGTCCGGTCCTCGACGCGAAGAAGGGGGAAGTCTACGCGAGCCTCTACCACTGGGCCGAGGGGACGATGCTGCGAGACTGGGAATACCTGGCGCTGCCCCCCGAGGCGCTCTGTGACCGGCTCGAGGGTCCCGTCATCTTCGTCGGGGACGCCGTGGACACGCTGGGCGGACTTTTGGCCGCGCGTCTCGGCGGGAAAGCCCGATTCACTCCCGCCGGGCGGAGGCTGCCCTCTCCGGCATGTGTGGGCGCCCTCGGTCATGCGTTCCTCCTCGCGGGGCGGACGGTGGACGCCGCCGCCTTGACGCCGCTCTACCTCCGGCCGTCGGAGGCGGAGCTGAGGCGCCGCCGTGCCGTCCTGGTCCCTTGAGCCGCTGGGCGTTGCGGATCTGGACGAGGTGCTCGCCATCGAGCGGGCCTCGTTTCCGACCCCGTGGTCCCGGGGGGCGTTCCTCTACGAACTCCAGCAGAACCCGGTGGGCCGCTGCTGGGTCGCCCGGAGCTCAGGGTCGGCGCCGCGGGTTCTGGGCTATCTCTGCCTGTGGGAGATTTCCCCCGAAGTGCACATTACCAACCTGGCGGTGCACCCGGATTGCCGGCGCCAGGGCATTGCCCGATCGCTCCTGGGAGCGATTCTCGAGGACGCCCGCCGCCGCCATCTGACCGTGGCGCTGCTCGAGGTCCGGCCCACCAACACCGAGGCGCGCGGTCTCTACGAACGCCTCGGCTTCCAGGTCATCGGCCGTCGCAAGGGGTACTACTTCGATACCGGCGAGGACGCGCTGCTCATGAAAGCCGACCTGACGGCGACTCCCGCCGGGAATCCGTAGTTTGCCGTTCTGTTCGTTGCCCGGCGCGTCGTTCCTCTGTTACAATCCTCGCCGGCATCACCCCCTCCGGGGGATTCTTTTTTGTCGATGGTCCACGTGAACACGGCAGAGCTGATCGAGAAGATGCTGGCGGGGGATCGGCTGGCGCTTGCCCGCTTGATCACTCAGGTGGAGAACCGCTCGGCCTCCGTCCCCGACATCATGCGGCGGGTCCACGGCCGGACCGGACGGACCTACGTGCTCGGCATTACGGGTCCGCCCGGAGCCGGCAAGAGCACGGTCGTGGATCGGCTGACCGCCCTCCTTCGGGCCGAGAGCGCCTCCGTCGGCGTCGTCGCGGTGGATCCCTCCAGCCCGTTCACGGGCGGCGCGGTGCTGGGGGACCGGATCCGCATGCAGTCCCACGCCCTGGATCCCGAGGTCTTCATCCGGAGCATGGCCACGCGCGGGAGCCTGGGGGGGCTCGCCCGGGCCACCAGCGACGTGATCAGGCTCTTGGCTGCGTTCGGCAAGCAGTGGATTCTGATCGAGACCGTCGGGGTCGGGCAGACGGAGCTGGATATCATCAAGCAAGCCGATACCACGGTGGTGCTGCTGGTCCCCGAATCCGGCGACGCGGTGCAGACGATGAAGGCCGGTCTCATGGAAATCGCCGACATCTTTGTGGTCAACAAGGCCGACCGCGAGGGGGCCAATCCGCTCATGACGGAGCTCCGCTTCATGGCGCACCTGCAGCGCCAGAGCCCCCAGGCCCCGAAGGACATCGACTGGGAAATTCCGGTGCTCGCCACCCAGGCTCAGGACGGGACTGGCGTCCCCGAGCTCCTTGCCGAGGTCCAGCGGCATCGCGGGACCCTGGAGGCCAGCGGCGCGCTGGAGAAACGCCGCCAGGCGCGGCGAAGGGCCGAGCTCCAGGCGTTGCTCATCGAAGAGTTCACCGAGCAGCTGAGCCGGTGGCTCCAGGCGGACGGCGATCTTGCCGCGACGCTGGAGCAGGTGGCCGACGGGCGGCTGGATCCCTACTCCGCGGTCGCCGACATCCTGGCCGCGTTCCGCCTCGGGCCGGGCCCCAGCCAGTGAGGCGAGTCGGGGCCGGGGGCTCGATCGCCTTGACAGGCCCGACCGCCCAATGGAGTATGGAGCCGGCCTGCTTCGCGGTCTCTCAAAGGGGGGAGGCCCAATGCCTCCGACGACGGAACTCTACGGGATCATTCCCGGCTGGCTGATTTTCTCCCTCGCGATCGCAACCGGGCTCGCCCTGTTTGCGCGGCGCACGTGGCAGCTCTACGGCTTCCTGCGTCTCGGCAAGCCCGCGGTCCGGTGGGACCACCCGGGCCGGCGCCTCGGCGCCGTCCTCGTGTACGTCCTCGGCCAGAAACGGTTGATCGCGGGGGATCTCTGGCCGGGGCTGATGCACGCCACGATCTTCTGGGGCTTCATCATCCTGACCGTCGGGACGATCGAGTTCTTCGGCAAAGGCTTCACCGAGTCGTTCTTCCTTCCGCTCCTCACCGGTCGGTCCTATTTCCTCGTCATGCAGGATCTCCTGTCGGTGGGGGTGATCGCCGCCGTGGCCTACGCCGGCTTCCGTCGCCTCGTCACCAAGCCCAGGCGGCTCACGCTGTCGCCGGAAGGGCTCGTGATCCTGCTCCTGATCTTGGGCCTGATGGTCACCGACCTCCTGGTCGACGGTGCCCGCATGCGCCTTCGGCCGGAGCCGGGGGATGCCTGGGCCTTTGCCGGGAGCGCGCTGAGCGGGCTCTACGCCGGCGTGGCGCCCGGGATCGTCCAAGGGATCTACCGCATGCTCTGGTGGTCCCACGCCTTCCTCCTGCTGGGCTTTCTGGTCTGGCTCCCCTACTCGAAGCACCTGCACGTGATGGCCGCGCCCTTGAACGTCTTCTTTCGCCCGCTCACGCCGAAGGGCGAGTTTTCCAGCATGGACCTCGAGGCCTCCGAGAGCTTCGGCGTCGGGCAGATCACCGAGTTCACCTGGAAGGATCTGTTCGACCTCTACAACTGCACGGAGTGCGGGCGCTGCACCTCCGGCTGCCCCGCGAACGTGAGCGGCAAAGAGCTGGACCCGAAGCTGCTGATCCTGGACCTCCAGGAACACCTGATGGAAGCGGGTCCGGCGCTCACCCGCGACCCGGCTTCCGCCAAGACCGTGGTGGGGGAGGTGATTCACGACAACGTCCTCTGGGGTTGCACGACCTGCCGCTGGTGCGTGGACGCCTGCCCGGTCTTGATCGAGCACGTCCCGAAGATCGTGGACATGCGGCGGTGGCTCGTTCTCACCGAGTCGCGCTTCCCCCAGGAGCTGCAGCCCACGTTCCGGAACCTCGAGAACAACGGGAACCCGTGGCAGATGGCGTGGCAAACGCGCGCCGACTGGGCGAAGGACCTCGGCGTCAAGGTGATGAGCGACGTCGGCCAGGCGGACTCCCTCTACTGGGTGGGGTGTTACGGCGCCTTCGACGAGCGGAACAAGAAAGTCGCGCGGGCGTTCGTGAAGCTTCTGCAGGCCGCGGGGGTGGACTTCGCAATCCTCGGCAACGAGGAGAAGTGCACCGGCGAGCCGGCCCGGCGCGTCGGGCACGAGTACCTCTTCCAGACGCTGGCCCAGGCGAACATCGAGACCCTGAAGCGCTACCGGTTCCGGCAGATCATCACCGCGTGCCCCCACTGCTTCAACACCATCCGGAACGAGTACCCGCAGTTCGACGGACACTTCAAGGTGCTCCACCACACCGAGCTGCTGCACGAGCTGGTTCGCTCGGGCCGCCTCCGCGTCTCGCGCACATGGGGCGGGCGCATGACCTATCACGACCCGTGCTACCTGGGCCGCTACAACGACATCTATGACCCGCCGCGGCAACTCCTCCGGTCGGTCTCCCGGGGCGAGCTCGTCGAGATGCACCTCTGCAAATCCAAGGGCTTCTGCTGCGGCGGGGGGGGCGGGCGGGTTTGGATGGAGGAGCACGAGGGGCGCCGCGTGAACCAGGTG
>JACQWA010000114.1 GCA_016209425.1 Candidatus Rokuibacteriota bacterium | reverse complement strand
GAGGAGATCGACAACTACATCGCCGCCGCCTCCGCCGAGCCCGCCATGGAGGAGAGCGCCATCTTCGACGCGGTCGTGGACATCATCGTCCAGGGCGACTACGACTACTACATCTACGACCTGGTCCCGCTGGGCCATGCCCTCTACTACCTCTCCATGGCCAAGGTGTACGACGAGTGGATCAACAAGATCACCAAGCTCCGCGAGGACATGCGCCAGTACGACCAGGTGGCGGCCACGATGCGGCGCGAGGAGACCATGGAGGAGGACAAAATCCTTGAAGAGCTCGTGTACATCAAGAACCGGATCAACGCCTCGTCACAGATTCTGACTGACAAGCGCCGGACCGCCTTCTTCTTCGTCCTGGTGCCGGAGGAGATGATCATTCTCGACACCCGGAAGGCGGCGGACCTGTTCGCGAAGTTCGACGTCCCCCTCTCGGGGTACGTGGTGAACCGGGTCCTTCCCCCGGACCTGGGAGCGGGGCCGATCCCGCAGTACCTGAGGAACCGGATCACCATGCAGCAGAGGTACATGACGGAGATTCAGTCCACCTTCGGCGCCCAGATCCTGGCCTACGTGCCGGAGATGGAGCGGGACGTCACGGGCCTCGGGATGATCGAGCGGCTCGCCCGGCGGCTCTTCGACACCCCGGAGGGGGGCTGACGCCCCCCTTCCGGAACCTCCCCCCCCGGAGGATTGCGCCGGCCGGGTACCGGCGCAGCGGGTGGGTGCTCGAACAGGAGACGGAAGGAGATCAATGAGCCCGGAAGCCACCATCACCACCTCGATGCGGATGTATCTCGATGGCCACCCGGATCTCATCTATTTCTTCTTCGGTGGAAAGGGCGGGGTCGGGAAGACCGCCATGGCCGGGACGACAGCCCTCTGGCTCGCGGGGCAGGGGCGGCGGACCTTACTCGCCTCCACCAACCCGGTCCACAGTCTCTCCGGCCTCCTCGGCCAGAACGTCTCCAGCGGTCACACCGCCGTCACCGGCATCGCGAACCTCTGGGCCTACGAGATCGATACGCGCGACACCATCGAGCGGTCCAAGAAAGAGATCCGGGAAAAGATCCAGTGGTTCCTCAAGTTTGCCGACATCTCGACCAAGGCCGACGACTTCGTGGAGTCGGCCACCATGAACCCGGCGTTTGAGGAGTCGGCCATGTTCGAGAACATGGTCGACCTGATGCTCAAGAATGAGTACGAGGCGTACGTCTTCGACACCGCCCCCACCGCCAATGCCCGCCGCCTGCTCGGGATGTCCAAGGTGTATTCCCTGTGGGTGGACAAGATGCTCAAATCGCGGGAGGAGGCGCGCACGCTCCGCGAAATGCTCTCCTTCACCAAAAAGAAGGAGGAGGATCCGCTCCTCGAGTATCTCCTCCAGTTCCGCACCCGCATGGGGCAGGCGCGCCGGCTCCTGACGGATGCCCAGAAGACCGCCTTCTTCTTCGTCACGCTGCCGGAAGCCCTCCCCATCGCCGTGATCACCCGCTTTATCGGCTGGTTCCACGACTTCGGCATCCCCGTGGGGGGCGTAGTCGTCAACATGGTGCTGGACCGGGAGGCCCTGGGGAGTGACGTTCCCGAGTTCGTCCTGAACCGGATGCAGATGCAGGACGACCACATGAAAACGATCTGGGAAAAGTTCGACGGTAACGTGCGCGCCATCGTGCCGTTGTTCGACCAGGAAGTGCGCGGGGTTCCGATGCTCCGCCAGGCTGCCCGGGCCCTCTTCCCATAGCGCCGGGGAAGGGGTGTAACCCCTCAAAGTTCTTGACAATCTTTCGCCCTCCATGGTAACGTCAAGGTCGAATTTTTGAGGCCAACCGGGGCCGGCCGTTGTCGTGCCCGAAGGAGCTGGATCATGACGAAGGCGGACCTGATCGACGAATTGGCGAAGGTGTCCAACCTGACGAAGAAGGAAAGCGAAACCATCGTCAGCACCGTCTTCGACAACATCACGGACGCGCTCGCCAAGGGCGACAAGGTCGAGCTCCGGGGCTTCGGGAGTTTCAGGATTCGCCAGCGGAACGCCCGCAAGGGACGGAACCCGAAGACCGGCACCAGCGTCAGCGTTCCCGAGAAGCGGGTCCCGTTCTTTAAGGTGGGAAAACGGCTGCGGGAACTCGTGAACGCGTGAGCGCCGGCGCAGTCTCCGACCGGGCAGGGCGACGGTTTCCCCCCCCTGCCCGTTCACGCTAAGCGTGGAGTGTCTCTGGGCCCCCTGGCGGATGCCGTACGTGGCGACCGCCGATCGTAGCGCCGGTTGCATCTTCTGCGAGGCCCTCGCCGCTTCCGACGACCGGAAGGCGCTCGTCCTGCTTCGTCGCCCCCTGTCGTTCTTGCTCCTGAACGCCTTCCCCTACGCGTCCGGCCACCTCATGGCCGCGCTGATCCGGCACGTCGGCACCCTCGGCGAAGCCACCGCCGACGAGCTCAGTCAGGCCATGGCTCTCGTCCAGCTCGCTATCTGGGCTCTTGACCGTGTCTACCACCCCGACGGCTACAACGTGGGGATTAATCAGGGGCGGGTTGCCGGGGCCGGCGTCGAGGGGCACCTGCACGTCCACGTGGTGCCCCGCTGGAACGGCGATACCAGCTTCATGCCTGTGTTAGGCGGGGTTCGGGTCCTCCCGGAATCTCTGGACGCCACGTACGACCGGCTTTCCTCCGTCCTGGCGAGCCACGAGCATCCCGGCTAGTGCCGTTTCAACTGCGTCGAGCTCTCTGGGGCGTCTGGCCGCGAGATGGCAGGGGGCGCCACGCGGTCGGCGGTCGGGATGACCGTCACGCTGGAATGGTCCGAGCGCCGCTCTGATGGGCGAGGCTCCATTGGCAACGCCGCCGGAGCTCACCCCCGTGATGAGGCAATACCGGGAACTCAAGCTCCGGTACCCCGATTACCTCCTACTCTTCCGCCTCGGTGACTTCTACGAGATGTTCTTCGAGGACGCCCACCTGGGGGCTCGGCTGCTCCAGATCGCGTTGACCTCGCGCCAGAGGGGAGAGGGGGCGATCCCGATGGCCGGCATCCCGCACCACGCCGCGGATAGCTACATCGCGCGACTCATCGCCGCGGGGCAGAAGGTGGCCGTGTGCGAGCAGATGGAGGCGCCGGGGAAGGGGAGGAAGCTGATCCGCCGCGAGGTCGTGCGGGTCATCACCCCGGGGACCGTCACCGATACCCGGTTCCTCGAGGGGGCCACCAACAACTTCCTCCTGGCCCTGGCGAGGGGGCGGGACGGAATCGGCATGGCCCTCGTGGACGTATCCACCAGCGATTTCTGGGTGGGAGAGGAGCCAGGGGAGGGCATAGGGCTCCTGGAGGCCGCCCTCCTGAGACGGCCGGCCGAGATCCTGGTTCCGGCGGCCCTCCACGAAGATCGGCACTTGCTGGAGCGCCTGAAGGAGAGCGGCGCCGCCCTCACGACGACCGGCGTGGCCCTGCCGAGCCTCTCGGCCTCCCGCGAGATCCTCTGCGGGCAGTTCAAGGTGCCGACGCTTCACGCCTTCGGCCTCGGCGGGATGAGGTGGGGGATCCAGGCCGGTGCCGCGGCGCTCGCCTACCTCCGGGACACCCAGGGGGAGAGCCTCGGGCACCTCACGCGCCTTCAACGTTTCGTCCCCGCGGACGCCTTGCTGCTCGACCCGAGCGCGGTGAGCCACCTCGAGTTGTTCGAGACCCTCCAGGAGCGGCGGACCGCCGGCTCGCTGTTCGCGGCCCTGAACAAGACCCGCACGGCCATGGGGGCGCGAGGGCTCCGCCAGTGGTTGCTGCGTCCACTCCTCGATCTGGGGGAGATCGGGCGCCGGCAGGACGCGATGGCGGCGCTGGTGGAGGCGCCGGCGATCCGGGCCGAGATCCGCGCGCTCCTGGGGGCGGTGGGAGACCTGGAGCGGCTGACGAGCCGGGTCGCCCTCGGCGTGGCCCATGCGCGCGACCTGATCGCGCTCCGGAACTGCCTCGCGCCCCTCCCGCGGCTCAAGGCTGCCGTTTCCGGGCTTGCCGCGCCGCTCCTCGGAGCCCTCGCCGAGGAAATGGCCGAGCTCCAGCCGATCCAGAAGCTCCTGGCCGACGCCCTGGAGGATGCCCCGCCGCTCGGCCTCCGTGAGGGCGGCCTCATCCGCGAGAGCTGGAGCCAGGCGCTGGCCGATCTCAAGCGCGAGTCCCGTGAGGCGAAGGCCTGGATCGCGGGGCTTGAGGCGCGCGAGCGCGAGCGGACGGGGATCGCGACCCTCCGGGTCCGCTTCAACCGCGTGTTTGGCTACTCCATCGAAGTCTCGAATGCAAATCTCTCCAGGATCCCGGCGGAATACGCCCGCCGCCAGACCCTCGTGGGAGCGGAACGCTTCGTCACCCCGGAACTGAAGGAATACGAGGCCAAGGTGCTCGGTGCCGAGGAGCGGATCAACCGGCTCGAATTCGAGCTCTTCGAAGAGGTGCGCGCCGGCGTGGCGCGGGAAACCCCGGCGCTCCTTGGCACGGCGCGCGCGCTGGGCGCGGTGGACGTGTTGGCAGCTCTCGCCGAGGTGGCGCACGTCCAGGGGCACGTGAGGCCCGTGGTCAGCGACAGCCGCGAGCTCCAGATCGTGGACGGGCGCCACCCGGTCCTGGAGGCCATCGGTGAGCAGCCGGTCGTCCCCAATGACCTCGAGCTTGATGGAGAAGAGGGGCAGATCATCATCCTGACCGGGCCCAACATGGCCGGAAAGAGTGTCTACCTCCGCCAGGCTGCCCTGATCGTCATCTTGGCTCAGCTGGGGGCCTTCGTGCCCGCGCGAGAGGCGCGGATCGGGCTCGTGGACCGGATCTTCGCCCGCGTCGGCGCGCAGGACAACCTCGCCCGCGGCCAGAGTACGTTCCTGGTGGAAATGCTGGAGACCGCCAACATTCTTCACAACGTCACGCCGCGGAGCCTGGTTTTGCTGGATGAGGTGGGGCGCGGCACCTCCACGTTCGACGGTCTGGCCATTGCGTGGGCTGTGGCCGAGGAGCTGCACGAGCAGGCCCGCGGCGCCAAGGTTCTCTTCGCTACCCACTACCACGAGCTGACGCAGCTGGCGGAGCGCCTGCCTCGCGTGAGGAATTTTCACGTCGCGGTCCGAGAGTGGAACGACGAGATCATCTTCCTGCATAAGGTCCGGCCCGGCGGGACTGACCGGAGCTACGGGATCCAGGTCGCGCGGCTGGCCGGGCTGTCCTCGGTAGTGATCGAGCGGGCGAAAACCCTCCTGGCTGAGCTGGAGGCCTCGCGCCAGTCCCTCGGGCCGCTCGCCGACGCGGCCTCCCAGGGGCAGCTCGCCCTCTTTCCTCCCGCGTCCCACCCGGTGCTGACAGAGCTGGCAGCCGTGGATCTTTCCGGCCTGACACCCCTCCAGGCGCTGAACCTGGTGGCGAGGTGGCAGACGCATCTACGCGAGGGGCCGAGACGATAAAGGGCGCACCCCCCACTCCGTTGGAGTAACCGGCTTGGTGAGGACGCGAGCGCATTTTGCGAAGGGCGGTTCGAGCGTGGGCGTTGCCCACGCAACGCCCGGGGGGAGGAATCGGAAGGGGGGCGGAGCCCCCCGCCGAGGGTCATGAGCCGCATCGTCCGACTGCCCGATCACGTCGTGAACCAGATCGCCGCGGGCGAAGTCGTTGAACGGCCCGCCTCGGTGCTCAAGGAACTCTTGGAGAACGCCGTGGACGCGGGGGCGGCCCGCGTCGCCGTGGACCTGAAGGATGCCGGGCGAAGCCTGATCAGGGTCGTCGACGACGGCATTGGCATGACGGCTCAGGAACTGGAACTCGCCCTGGAACGCCACGCGACCTCGAAGATCGCTAGTGAGAGAGACCTCGCCGACATCCGCTCGCTCGGGTTCCGGGGCGAGGCGCTCCCCGCCATCTGTGCCGTGTCTCGCTTTTCCCTCACCTCTCGGGCCCGAGGCTCTGAGGGGGGGACTCTCGTGAAGGGGGAGGCGGGAGTCATCCGTCAGCGCCTCACGGTGGACTGCTCACCGGGAACCACCGTCGAGATCCGCGACCTGTTCTTCAACACCCCGGCCCGGCTTAAGTTCCTGAGAAGTCCCCAGGCTGAGCTGGGAGCGGCGCTCAGAGTGGCGACTCAGCTCGCCCTGGCCCACCCTGCCCTCCACCTCAGCGTCACCCACAACGAGCGGGTGATCGTCACAACCCCCAAGGCCGCGCACCTGCGCGATCGGGTGGGGGCTCTGCTGGGCTATGACCTGGCCGGGCGGCTCCTGGA
The DNA here is from genome assembly GCA_016209425.1 of Candidatus Rokuibacteriota bacterium. GTDB lineage: Bacteria > Methylomirabilota > Methylomirabilia > Rokubacteriales > CSP1-6 > JACQWA01. The sequence goes on along the minus strand of JACQWA010000114.1, from coordinate 3,496 downwards.
GGTCGCGCGGGAGGAGCGCGGGGTGACGGTTCGAGGGCTCGCCGGCCCGCCCGCGCTTGCGCGCGGCAATCGGGACGAGATGGTCGTGATCGTGAACGGCCGGCCGGTGCGCGACACGCTGATCCTCCAGACGCTCCTCGAGGCCTACCGTCCGCTCCTTGCGCGCGACCAGTTTCCCATCGCCGTCCTGGCGCTCCTCCTTCCGCCCGGGCAGGTGGATGTCAACGTGCATCCCAGCAAGGCGTGGGTGAGGTTCCGCCAGCCCCGGGTCGTCCAGGAGGTTGTTTTCGCCGCGGTCCAGGAGGCGCTCCGTGCCCCCGAGGTGGTCCCTTCTCCCCAGACCTTCACCGCGCCGGTCCCGGCGTTCGAGCCGGAGGGAGTGCCGCCGGATGGCCAGGCGAGCCTGTTCAAAGAGGAGCGCGCCGGCTACTCGGCGTCGCTCTTCGGGGCCGTGGTGGGTCATCTCCAGGATACGTTCATCGTGGCCGCGAACGAGGAGGAAGTCTTCTTCGTGGACCAGCATGTGGCCCACGAGCGGGTGCTCTTCGAGCGCCTGAGGGCCGACCTCGCGGCGGGCCCGCTCCCCTCCCAGGAACTGCTGTTTCCGTTGACGCTCGATCTGGGGCCCTCCGGCGATGCCCTCCTTGCCGAGTGGCAGCCCATGCTGGCCGGGCTCGGCTTCGCTCTGGAAGGGTTCGGCGGGGGCACCCTGCTCCTCCGAGCCATGCCCGCGGTGCTCAAGGGAGAGGAGCCCCGGCGTCTCATCGAGGCGCTCCTCGACGAAGTCGGGGCCACCGTGCGCGCCTCGGCCCCCCCCGTGGTGGACCGGGCTCTCGCCTTCGTCGCCTGCCGGGCCGCGATCAAGGCCGGGGCAGTCCTGGGGCGGGAGGAAATGGCTCGGTTGCTTGCCGATCTCTCGCTGACCGAGACCCCCTACTTCTGCCCCCACGGGCGCCCCATCGTCTCACGCCTTTCCCTTCGCGAGATCAGGCGCGAGTTGAAGCGCACCTGGTGAGCCGTGCTGAAGAAAAATCTGGTGGACGTGTCGGCCGCATGGCGATGCGGGCCCACGGCGAAAGGCCGGGAGTGCCAGGGTGCCCGCCCCAGGGTATGATGGAGTCATGGATGGCTCCTTTCCCCCCCTCGTGGTGATCGCGGGGCCGACGGGGGTGGGCAAGACCGACGTCGCCGTCCGGCTCGCTTGCCGTCTTCCTGTCGAGATCGTCAGCGCGGATTCGCGCCAGGTTTATCGGGGCATGGATATCGGCACGGCCAAGCCGACCTTCGCGCAGCGAGAAGCGGTGCCGCATCACCTGATTGATGTCGTGAACCCCGATGAGCGTTATCACGTGGCCCGCTTCAGCATCGAGGCGAGGCGCGCCGTCGCGGCGATTCTGGAGCGCGGGAAACTGCCGTTGGTCGTGGGCGGCACCGGGCTCTACATCCGGGCGCTGCTTCGCGGGCTCCTCCCGGCCCCCCCCGCCAATGCCGAGGTGAGACGCGAGTTGACCGAGCTCCTGCGCCGGGACGGGCTTCCCGCCCTTCACGCCCGCTTGCGCGCGGTGGATGCTGAAGCGTCCGGGCGGATTCATGAGCACGATGCCGTGCGAATCCTCCGCGCCCTGGAGATCCACCGCCTGACCGGCGCCCCGGTCGGCACGCCGTCCCACTGGCGCCAGAGTCGCCCGGAGTGGAGCCTCCTCCTGGTGGGGCTCACCCGGCCGCGATCATCCCTTTACGCCGCGCTGGGGGCGCGCGTTGACGCGATGGTCGCCCGGGGGCTCAGGGAGGAGACGCGGCAGCTCCTGGCGGCCGGCTACGACGGGACCCTGGCGGCGATGCAGGGGATCGGCTACCGGCACTTCGTGAAGGTGCTCCGGGGCGCATCGTCTGAGGCCGAGGCGATCCGTGCGATGAAGCGCGATACGAGGCTGTACGCCAAGCGCCAGTGGACGTGGTTCGCCCGGGAGCCCGAGATTCGCTGGGTGGATGTGGAGGCGGCGGGGGGGATCCAAGGCACGGCCGAGCGGGTGGAGAAGTGGATCATCCAGGATGGGCTTTCCTCGGAGGGGGGCTGCGCCCCCCTTCCGAAACTCCCCCCCCAGGGTTGCGCCGGCAAAGCCGGCGCTCGGACGGCCGCGGAGACATTCGATTGACCAGAACTCGCATGTCCGACACCGACGGGAAGCCCGAACGGGCGCTCCTCGTCGCGCTCAGGTTGCCAAAGCGGGCGCGGTGGCAGGTCGCCGAGTCGTTGGAGGAACTGGGACGGCTGACGGAGTCGGCGGGCGCGATCGTGGTCGGGAGCCTCACCCAGGATTTTCCGGCCCGCTCCTCCCGGCTCTACGTCGGGAAAGGGAAGGCGGAGGAGCTGAGGACCCTGGCGGGCGACCGGCAGGCCGACGTTGTGATCGCCGACGACAACCTCTCGCCCGCCCAGGAGCGGAACCTCTCCCGGGCCCTTGGCCTGAAGGTCATTGACCGGCGCGCGCTGATCCTCGACATCTTCGCCCAGCGCGCGCGCACCAGCGAGGGGAAGCTCCAGGTGGAGCTGGCTCAACTCTCGTACCTCCTGCCGCGTCTGGTCCGCCGCTGGAGCCACCTCGAGCGGCTCGGGGGTGGCATCGGCACACGCGGGCCGGGGGAAACTCAGCTCGAGTCCGACCGGCGAATCATCCGGCGCCGCATCCTCCAAATCCAGGGCGAGCTGCGACGCGTCCAGCGCCACCGCCGGCTCCTCGGTGATCGCCGGCATGCCGGCGGATGGCCGGTGGTCGCCCTCGTCGGCTACACCAACGCGGGGAAGACGACGCTGCTGAACCGCCTCGCAGGGTCGCGGTTTCGGTCCGCCGATCAACTCTTCGTCACCCTTGATCCCGCCGCCCGCGCGGTCGCCCTTCCGAGTCACCAGCCGTTCATCCTGACCGATACGGTCGGCTTCATCCGGAAGCTTCCCCCCGAGCTCATCGACGCTTTCCGCGCGACGCTCGAGCAGCTCCACGACGCCGATGTGCTCCTGCACGTGGTGGACGCGAGCCACCCGAGGGCGGGGGAACAGCTGCGGGCCGTGGAGCAGCTGCTGTCCGAACTCGAGCTCGCCGATCGCCCCCTGCTGCTCGCGCTGAATAAGGTCGACCGGATCCAGGAGCCGCACGATCTCCGGCGACTGGCTGAGGAGTCTCGCGGGATCCCGGTCTCCGCCCTCACGGGCGCCGGGCTGTCGGAGTTGCTCGCCGCCATCGAGGCGCTGCTGCGCCCCCGCCTGGGCCAGGTGACCCTCCGAATTCCATACGCCGACGGTCCGGCGCTGGCTCTCTGCTATAGGAAGGGCCGGGTGCTCCGCCGGGAAGACGGCGAGGGCGGCGTCGTTGTTGATGTCGCGCTGCCCCTCCGCCTCTTGGGTCGGGTCTCGGCCTACCGCGTCTAGAGTTCGGAGGGGGCCCCCACCCACGCCCTGCGGGCGCGGGGCCCGGCCCCCTCCGAGGCCTCCCCCATG
>JACQWA010000109.1 GCA_016209425.1 Candidatus Rokuibacteriota bacterium | reverse complement strand
GTTGCCGCAGCCCGGGCACCCGAACGTAACGCTGACCGACGCCTCCTCGGGCCCTTCCACTGAGTGAAACCGCATCGGCTCATCGCAGCTGACACAGAGAAACTTCATGTTCCCCGTCCGGCGGAGAGCACGACCAGGATTTCAGAGCCTCCATCCCCTACGATGTCTCGGTAGCGCTTCGGCATTGCTTTCTCCCGGTCTTGCCTGCACTCGAAGTCAACGTCGGGCTGGGGGGCCGCCCTCCACCGAGTACTCCTCCCCGTCAGCGTCGTTCCGCTCGCCCGCCCGCTCGCCCGCGTAGCCCTCCTGAGGGAAAAACCGGGGGCCGCAGGTGGCGACCCCCGGATCGACTATGCCACGGCGCGCCGCTACTTGGGCGAAAAGGTAAAGTCCACCCGCTGGCGCTTGCCGGCTCCCACCGTCACCTGGACCTGTTTCTTGCCCAGCTTCTCGTGCCAGGCCGTGAGTGTGTAGGCGCCGGGAGGGACGTCGGGGATCGCGTAGGTGCCGTCGTCGCCGGTAATCGCGACGTAAGGGTGAGCAGAAACCACGATCCACCCGCTCATCCAGTCATGGGCGTCGCACATGACGTCAATGAGCCCAGGCTGCTTGAGGGGCCTCTTGATGATCTGATTCTGGTTCGGCTGGGCCAGGTTGAAGACGGTCCGGCCTCCCTGGTAGCCGTGGGTGTTGTGGAGCACCGGATCGCGGTTGACAATCTCTAACTGGACGTCTCGCCTGACTATTTGGACATGCGGGAGAAAGCGCCCCCCCTTGTTGGCAAGCTGAGGGCGACCGTCCGGCCAGGGTTTCCCCTCCGTGATTCCCTCCAGGGTGACCACGACGTTCTTGATTTTCCCGGCCTGGGAGACCACCAGGCGGTCATCCGGGACCTTTTCGCCGAAAACCTCCGCGTCCTTCTTTACCCAGATGACGAAGGGTCCCGGCGGGGGGCCGGCGAAGATGGCCTCACCCGAGATGGTGGCACCGTTAGTGACGGTCACCTGCCGGTAGGCCTCCTGAGCACCGACCCCCGCGGCCCAGAGGGAGGCGACTAGGCCCGCCAGAACGATGACACTGATGACTGGTCGGCCCACGGGTCGCCCTTCCCCCTTGCCTACCGATCGAGCACAACGAAATACGCGACCATCGGCCCTTCCTTTTCGGCGCTCACGTGATTCTTGCAGTCGATCTTGAAGAGACCGGCCTTGTCAGCCTTGAAGGTGAACTTTCGCTCCTCGCCCCTGATGATCTTCACCTCGTTGATGCCGAAGGCCGGGATATCAACGATGTGATGGTCTCCTTTCAGATTGTGGATCGTCAGGACGACCGTGTCCCCCTTGTTGACCACGAGGAAGCCCGGATCGTAGGTGTACCGGGTCATCACCGTGACGGAACCGCGATTCCGGTCCGTCACCGGGGCCTCGCCGGGTTTGGCCTTCCACTGCCACTCCCCTGTGACCACCATAAACTCCTTCGTTGCCGATTGGCCCTGAGCCGACCCCAGCCCCCACGGGAGGAGCAAGAGCCCGATCACGCTTCCCACGAAGCCAAGTCGCCACAGCCCCCTGCTGTTCATGCTGGTTCCTCCTTTCAAAGCTTGGGAGAAATCTGGCTAAGGGGAACAGCAATGGCCATGCCAGCGAGACCGTCGGACGGAAAGCTCTTATCTGCCTCGCGGAAAAGGGATGTTTAGAACGAGCGCGTGAGCAGAAAAGATGAGGGGGGCAGCTTCAGCGCGCAACCTGCTTCGCAGGAGCGCAGCGGATTGCGCAGCGGACCGCTAGCCGGAGTATTGCGTCTCTTTTCCCATCTCCTTGTGGCACCGCTGGCAGAGGGGGAGGACGACCGTATTGCTCAGGAACCGGATCCGCGGGTCCCCCGCCACGTGGGAGGTGTGGCACTGGACGCAGGTGACGGGGAGCGTGCGGTGATCGGGGTGCTTGTGAAAGTCCCGGCCTCCCGCCTGCCCTCCGTCAGGCAATAGACCCACGTTGTAGTCGGCGTGGCAGTGCGCGCAATCGCGATCCGGGAGCGGGGAGATCATCCGCTCCGGCTCCTTGAAACGGCCGGCGACGTACTTGACGGTATCCCAGGTGGCGACGGCGAGAACGCGGCTCCGGCGCACGATTCCAACGCCCCCGTGGCAGTCGATGCACTTGATCGCCTTTTGGGTTTGGTGGACGGCGCTCAGGTCGACGGGTGGCTTGGCCTGGTAGCGATCGAAGAGCTCCCCGTGCAGGCGTTTCCCGTCAGGAGCATGGCAGGCAATGCAGAAGCGGTTATCCTGTTCCCGGTGGGAAACGTACGCGATGGCCGTCGTCCCCGACACCAGGGCAACGCCGCCCGCGAGAATCAGGCGCCGTCCCCAGCGCCCGAAGAACCTCACCGGGCTAGTTGACGGTAATCGTGGCGACAGGGGAAAACTTCAAATGGCCGGAGGCCGCAGCGCCGCCTCCCCGCGGGAGAACGGAACCGCCCACCTGAGGCACCGCTCCGAGGGCCGACGCTTTCTCCGTGCCGTAGCTGAACGCGGCTGCCAGCGTGTATTTTCCCGGATCCAGCGGCGCCCTCAGGGTCCACGTGATCTTCGATTCAGGGAAGCTCTTCCTGGCCAGATCCGACTTCACGCCATAGACCAGGACAAAGCTCAGATTCTTCTTCGCTCCCTCGGCCCGGGAATCAACCCACTTCGTCTGCTCCGCCCCGTCAGGCCCGATCACCTTCGGCGCGCCCACGACCATCCAGCCGTCGGAGGCGATGGGCCGCGCCTGGTAGCGAAGGTTTGATTCGAGCAGAAACACCCCAACCACCGGACCGGCGCCGCCCTTGACGGTCACCGTGACCGTGATGTTCTGCCCCCGCGCGGCCGTGCTCGGAGCCGAGAGGCTCACGGTCGAGTTGGCGTCCATCAACTTGATATCCTCCACGAGCTTCTCGCGGTCGGCCGGGCCCAGGTCCTTGTACGCGCCGGCCCCGGCAAGGATGGCCTGGTAGTGCTTGGCGTCCACGACCTGCTTGCCGGCGAAGTCGGGAGGGAGATTGCGCACCTGGTCCGCACTCATCGAGGAATGGCAGCCCGCGCAGGCCGGCGCGAGATCGCTCACGTGGATGAGCGGGCCGTTGGGGTACCCGTGGGCGGAGCCCAGGCCGACGACCCCGATCAGGAGGAGCGCCACGGGCGCGGGAAAAAGAGTCCGGAGCAGCTCTCGCATCGCCATGCCTCCTTCTGAATGAGGGGGGCGCTCAGAACTTCAGCGAGTCCCCCGGGTTGATGGGGAAGACCTGGGTGCTGGTGCGTCCCAGGGCCTTGGTGTACTCCTCGGGGGTCCCCCGGAGAACCGGGAAAGTCCCGTAGTGGATGGGAATCACGCCCCTGGGCTTGAGCATCTCCCGCGTGGCGTAGGCCGCGTCCTTGGGGTCCATGACGAAGTGCCCGCCGATCGGGATCATGATCAAATCCGGCTTGTAGTACTCGCCGATGAGCCGCATGTCGCCGAAAAGCCCGGTGTCCCCCATGTGATAGAGCTTGAAGCCGTTCTCGAACTCGACGATGAAGCCCGCCGGCTCCCCGCCGGGATACGTGGTTCTCTTCTTCGTGACGGGATCGACGACGGCGACTTCGGAGGAATGCTCGGCCCGCGTCTGGGTGATCTTGATCTGGGGGCCCAGGGGGGTGATGGTGCCGCCCTTCCCGAACCGTTTTTCCCCGATGCCCTTCTCGGGAGGAATCCATCCGAGGTCGATCAAGGTGTCGAGGAGGCCGGCGGGCCCGAAGACCTGGGCCCCCGTCCGGGCGGCGAGCTCCTTCAGGTCGCCCACGTGGTCGCCATGGCCGTGGGTCACGAGGATGACGTCCACCTTTCCCAGCGCGTCGAGATTCTTGTACTGGGCGGGCGTCTTGGGGTTGTGGGTCAGGAAGGGATCGAGCACGATCACCTTTCCCGTGGGGGTGGTGATCTTGGTCGCCGACTGGCCGAGCCAGAGGACCTCTACCTTCTGGTCCTGGGCAAAGGCCTTGCCAGCGGCCAGTGTGAAGGTCATGGCCCCGGTGAGCTTGAGCATCGTCCGTCTATCCATCGGCCTGTCCCCCTCTCGTTCGCTTCCGCAGCTCTTGGCCTAGAAACCTCCACGGCCGCCGGAAGGTTCCCCGGCGGTCGAGTGGCACAACCATATTGGGGGCGCTGTAGAATGTCAAGTGGCGGGAGGCCCTGCGGTCGCTTGACTCCTCGGAGGCCGCGGGCTAGGCTTGCGGCACCGATTCATCGCCGAGGAGGCAGGTGTGCGCCGCCCGCTGTTGGCCCTGCTGCTCGGGAGCGCCCTCGTTGCGCTCTCCACGCCGGGGGCGAAGGCCCAGGCCCTCCTTGTCACGAACCGGGGCTCCGGGAGCCTGGCTCTCCTCGACGAAGCCGCCCTCACCGTGCGGAAGGTGATTGCCGTGGGGGAGCGGGCGTGGGGCGTAGCCGTGGCGCCGGACGGAAAGGCTGCCTGCGTCTCCTATGCGGCCGGCCTCGCGATCCTGAATCTGGATACCGGCGCGGTGGAGCAGCGCATGGCGCTGGGCGGCCAGGGGATGGGCGTGGCCATGTCCCGCAACGGCGCCCTCTGCTACGTCGCGGTCAATCGGAGCGACGGCGATCGGCTGGTGGCGGTTGAGCGGTCCGGTGGCCGAGTTCGCGGCCAGGTGCCGATCGGCGAGCGCGCCTTCGGGATCTATCTCTCGCCCGACGGGCGGACGCTCTACGTCCCCGAGCACGATGCGTTCGCCCTCTCCGTGATCGATGCCGCCTCCCTGGCGAAGCGCCGGACGATCCCGCTGAAGCCCCTCGGCGAGGGGGCCTTCGACAAGCCCCACTACCTGGCGATCTCCCCCGATGGGGCGACGCTCTACCTGCCCTTCCAGGGCCGGGCCCTGGTCGCCGTCGACACCGCGACCTTCTCGGTGACCTCCCATCCGCAGGCGATCAACGCCCACCAGCACGGTATTGCCATTTCTCCCGACGGCAGCCGCCTCTACCTGGCCAATAACGTCTTCGGCGGGACGGGCTCGCTCTCCGAGATCGACGTCAAGACCTTCCGGGAGCTCCGACGGATTCCCCTGGGCAAGGACCACGAGCAGGTGGCACTCGCCGCCGACGGCCGCCGGGTCTATCTCACGGGCGGCTTCGCCCTCGGCGGCCACGACGAGCTGACCGTGGTGGATCTCGCGACGGCCGCGATCACGCGCGTGGGGACGGGTGGAAAGCGCCCCTTCGCGATCCTCCGGGTCCCCTAGCCCTTAGTCGGGCTCGCACACCTCGTGGTGCTCGTGACCGAAAATCTTGAGCAATCGCTCGCCGTGGCTCGGATGGATCGACAGCTGGCTGGACAGGAGCTGGGCGCTGGCGCCCGTGCGGATCGCCAGCGCGGCGAGCTGGATGAGCTCGGCGGCCGCGTAGGAGACCATCTGGACGCCCAGGACCTTCTCGGTTGACCCGTCGAAGACGAGCTTGAGGTACCCGCCGTCCTCGCCCGTGGCGCGCCCGTTGATGCAGGCCCCGCCCAGAGGCCCCGGGTCCACCAGGGCGACCTTGGCCCCGAGCTTGACGCCCTGCTTGAGGGCGTTGATCCCCGCCGCCCCGCCACCGATCACGAGCAGATCGTACCGCTCCATAGGCCCCCTCTACGTGCTAAGACACAGGACCGGCGCTGAACGATTCTTACTTGCCTTTGGTCAGCTGCTTCAGCAGGAACTCGCGGAGACGCACCTTCATCTCCGTCGGCATCTCGGCCCGGCCCGCCCGCCCGGTCAGCTCGCGGGTCTTCTTGTAGGTGTTGAGATATGCCACGCACGGCTCGCAATCCTGCAAATGTCGCTCGAGGGCGGTGATCACGTCGGGCGTGAGCGTCCCGTCCAGGTAATCGGACAGGAAGTCCATGATGAACTCTTTGCACATCAGCTTGAGCATTGAGGTTCCACCCCCGTTCGGGCCGTTCCCGGATGCCGCGTGAGCGCGGTCACCTGGCCACCCCGGCTCGTCGATTCTTTGTCCCGCACGAACAGCAGCGGATGGTGAACGAGCCGCTCCCACCAGGGGCCGAGCCAGCGCGTCTTGACGGCCCGCAGGCCGCGCGAGACGAACAGCACCCGCCAGCCTTCGGGGGGCCGGAACGCGAGCGGAACGCTCATCCGCCCGCCGTGACGCAGGCGGTTCAGCCGCCCGTCCAGCAGGTCCAGCCAGAACCGCTCGCGGCTGTTCCGGTACACCGACTCGGCGACGATCAGCCGGTGGCGCGTGACCCGCACGGCCTCGTCCAGCACCGCCTCCGGCTGCCGGCAGTGATGGAGCGTCAGCAGCACGAGCGTCGTGTCGAAGGTCCCGTCCCCGAACGGCAGCCGGGTGCCGTCGTACACGACATAGGGCGCCGCCGCGCGGCGGAAGGGGCCCACGTCGACCGAGCAGGTCCAGCAGCCGGCCCGGTCGCGCAGCGCGAGGGCCACGTACCCTTCGCCCGCTCCGAGGTCGAGGAGCCTCCGCCCCACCAGGAATGGTGAGACCGCCTTCGACTCGGTCTCCGCGTAGCGGCGTAGGAACGCCTGAAGCAGGTGGCTGATCACGCCTAGGATTTGCCCTTGATCGATTCCAGCAAGGCGCGGGCCTCCCTGGAATCCTTGAGCGTCCAATCGGCCGGGTTCCGCGGCTCCTTCTCGTCCAGCACGGCCTCCAGTTCCCGCCGCGCCTCGGCGATCCGCCCCTTCTTGATGAGCGTCTTGGCCAGCCCCACCCGCATCCCGGTGAACTTCGGATCCTGCTCGAGCCCCTTGCGAAACATCTCCTCGGCCTTGTCGAGGTCCCCGCCCAGCAGCCCCGGCACCTCGTAGAACACATTGCCGGCCAGGGAGTAGACGGCGGTGAACTTCGGGTCCAGGTCGAGGACAATCCGGATCTCCTCCTGGACCGTCGGGAGGAGGAAGAGCGAGCGCAGCACTCCCTTGGTCTGCCCCCAGCGGCCGGTGTTGGTGCCGTACCAGAAGTGGGCCGCGGCGCTCTTCGGCTCCAGCTCGGTCGCCCGCCTGGCCGCCTCCCGCCCCTGGTCGTAGGCCTCCAGCTTCTGGTCACGGGTCGCGGCGCGGATGTCGCCCCAGATGAAGCAGGCGCGGGCCAGCGCGACGAGGTTTTCCACACGCGGGTCCGCCTTCACCGCCTGAGCCAGCCCCTCCCGGATCCTATCGAGCCTCGGCGGGTCCTCGTGGTAGCGGGTCGCGAAGCTCTCGAGCTCCGCCACCAGCGGCGATTGTCCCCACGAAGGGAGAGCCGCCAGCAGGACGACCAGCGCGACGATCAGCGCCCCGCGCGGCCTCACGCCCGTCATCCCGTCTCGAGGAGGTCCCGGGCGACGTGAGCAGCCCCGAGGAGCGGCGCCCGAGGGTCAAGGACCAGGTGAACCGGGATGGACCCCAGGAGATCCCGATACCGCCCCTTGTCGCAGAAGGCGGCGAGGAAGCTCCCGTCGGCCAGCTTGGCGCGAAGCTTGGGAGCAATCCCACCACCGATGAAGACGCCTCCCACCGCCAGGGCCTTGAGGGCCAGGTTCCCCGCCTCCGCCCCGTAGATGGACGCGAAGAGATCCAGGGCCGCCGTGCACAGGGGATGCCCTCCGGCAAGCCCCACGTCCGACACGACCGCGCTCGGGTCTTCCCGCGCGATCCGCTCCGCGAGCCACGACGGCTCGGGAGCGTAGCCGGTGTCGCGGAGAAAGCGGTAGAGGGTGTAGAGTCCCGGCCCGGACAGCACCCGCTCATAGCTCACATGGCCGAACTCTTTCTGGAGAAAGCGAAGGAGGTCGATCTCGACGTCGTTCCGGGGCGCGAAATCGGCGTGCCCCCCCTCGGACGGGATCACGCGATGGCGCGCGCCGTCCCAGGCGAGGATGGCCTCCCCCAGCCCGGTCCCGGCGGCGATCAGGACCATGGTGCCGTGCCGCGCCCGGCCCGCTTGAAGGGGCTCAAGCTCGCGGGACGGCAGGGTGAGCACGCCGTGAGCGGCCGCCTCCAGGTCGTTGAGCAGCCTGACCCGTTGAGCCGGAATGGCCTCGGCGAGACGCTTCTCGTCGACCTCCCACGGGAGGTTGGTGGTGACGCAGCGCCCGTCCACCACCGGACCCGCCACGCCGAAGCAGGCGGCCGCGATCGGCGGGGACGGCCCGGAGTCGAGGAAGCGGCGCACCACGGCCTCGAGCCCGTTGAATTCGGCGCTCGGCAGCATGGCCTCCCGGAGGAGCTCGAGGCCGGCGGCGGCTTCGTACAGCGCCACCGCCGTCTTGGTCCCGCCGACGTCGCCCGCGAGCAGCGTGCGGCTACTTGAGCGTCCCAGCGTAGATCTCCATGATGGTCCGAAGGAATTTGAGAGCCTCGGGTTTCTTCCGCTGGAAGGAATTGCGCCCGATGATGGAGCCGAAGCCGCCGCCGTCCCGGATGGCGCGAATCTCCTCGAAGACGACCTCATCACGCTCCGCCGGCCCGCCCGAGAAAATGACGATGCGGCGCCCGTTAAAGGTCGCCTGGACCACGTGGCGGACACGCTCGGCCGGCGTCCCCACCGGGATCGACTGCTGCTCGTAGACCTTCCTGGCCGCCGCCTGCTCGATGTGGGCCGAGGGAAGCTTCACCTTGATGACGTGGGCGCCGAGCTGGGCGGCAATGTGAGCCGCATAGGCCGTGACGTCGATGGCCGTCTCCCCCTCCTTGGTGAGTCCCGACCCGCGCGGGTAGGACCAGATCACCACCGCCAGGCCATACTGCCTGGCCTCCTCCGCCAGGGCGCGAATCTGGCTGTACATCTCCAACCGGTGCGTCGAGCCCGGATAGATCGTGAAGCCGACGCCGACGCAGCCGAGCCGAAGGGCGTCCCGGACGCTCCCGGTCAGGGCCTGGGTGGGATCCGTCTCCTCCACGAGGACGTCGTGATCGTTCAGCTTGAGGATGAGGGGCACCCGGCCGGCGAACTCCCGAGCCCCGGACTCCAGAAAGCCCAGCGGCGCCGCATAGGCGTTGCACCCGGCCTCGAGGGCCAGCTCGAAGTGGTAGCGCGGATCGTAGGCCGGCGGATTGGGCGCGAAGCTGCGCGCCGGGCCGTGCTCGAAGCCCTGGTCCACCGGGAGAATGACGAGTTTGCCGGTGCCCGCGAGCGCCCCGTGGTTCAGGAGGCGCGCCAGGTTGGTCAGCGTCCCGGGATTATCGCTGCCGTACCAGCTCAGGATCTCTCTCACCCGCTCCGTCATGGCATCGCTCCGTGTCGCCTCACCGGGCCCCTCGAATGATGGCTCCCCCCCCTCGGCCGACGCCAGGGGTGACTTACTCTTCTCTAGTATACGGGAACCGGGACGCCGTGGGGCCGCAGCTCCGGTGACCGTGCTGGCCATCCGGCCTCCCTGCTCCCGCCTCGCCGTCTCCAGGCTTCGCCGCACGATCAGCACCCGCTCTGCTGGAGGAGCTTGGCGACCAGCCCCGTCCAGCCGGTCTGGTGGCTGGCGCCGATGCCCGCCCCGTTGTCGCCGTGGAAGTACTCGTAGAAGAGGATCAGGTCGCGCCAGTGCGGGTCCCTCTGGAATTTCTCCGCGCCACCGAAGACCGGGCGCCGGCCGGCCGCGTCCCGCACGAAGATCCGGGTGAGCCGCCGGGAAAGCTCCGCGGCCGTCTCCCAGAGGTTCGCCGACTGCCCGGAGCCGCTGGGACACTCCACCTTCAGGCCGTCGCCGTAGAAGTGGTGAAACTTCTGGAGCGCCTCGATCAGCAGATAGTTGATGGGGACCCAGACCGGGCCGCGCCAGTTCGAGTTCCCGCCGAAAAGCCCCGTGGACGACTCCGCGGGCTCGTAGTCCACCCGATGCTCCATGCCGTCGACCCGAATGACGTAGGGGTGGTCGTGGAACGCCAGGTCCCAGGCGGCGTACCACGGGTACTCCCACTTGTCCGGCATGGAGATGATGTCTTCGTTGTAGAGATGCGTCCACTCGCGGTTCCGGCCATACCGGCGCTCGGGCGGCGGCGGCGGTCCGGCCGGATCCCCCTCGAGCCAGCGCTTGAGGTCGTAGTGGTAGAACTGCTTGCTCCAGAGCAGGCCGGCGAAGGCCTGGCGCATCACGCGCCTGGCGTCGTCCGACAGCTTCTCCGGAATGGCCGTCGCGTAGAACTCGTCCGCTTCCTTGATCCGCCGGGCGAAGACCCGGTCGAACTCCTTGCCCAACGCCCCTCGATCGGGCCGGGGCCGGCAGAGCTCGAGGCCGATCGTCGCCGACTCCCCCGCGCCGACCGGCAGCCGGTACTGGACGGCGGCCTTGGTGCCCACTCGCTCCGGATTGACCGCTCCCTGGTTCCCGTGGACGACGTAATCGTTGATCCCGTCCTTCACGAAGGGAGTCGGGTTTGGCGCGCCGTAGAGCCGCTGGAGGTTTGTGCCGTTCTCGGTGAACAGGAGCTCGGGAGCGCCCCCGCAGAAGAGCCAGCGCAGCCCGAGCGTCTCGTCGTCGGCCTCGATCACGGGGGCCGCGCCCCCCGCCCGCGCCACCCTGAGCTGGGGCCGCTTGGCACCCGGATCCCACGACCAGGAATTTCGGAACCAGAGCGTCGGCAGGAGGTGGAGCTCGACCGGCTCCGGCCCCCGATTCGTCACGGTGATCCGGATCAGGATGTCGTCGGGGTCGGCCTTGGCGTACTCGACCAGCACGTCCCAGTACCGGTCCTCCTCGAAGAGGCCGGTGTCGAGCAGCTCGTACTCGGGCGTGCGCCGATCCCGCCGGCGGTTTTCCTCGACCAGCCGGGCATAGGGGAAGGCGGCCTGGGGGTACTTGTAGAGGTACTTCATGTAGGAATGGGTCGGGGTCGAGTCGAGGTAGGGACCGACGTGCGGCCACTGGCGGTTCCGGCTGAGTCACAGCTCGTCGAGCGGCTTCGCGCCGGGGACGCGGGCGCCCTGGAAGCCCTCATGGACCGCTACGGGTCTCGCGTCTGGCGCCTGGCCTTCGGGATCACGCGCAACGAGGCGGACGCGGAAGAGGTCATGCAGGACGTGTTCCTGAATCTCTACCGCAAGATCGACGCGTTCGAGGGGCGGGCGACGCTGGGGACGTGGATCTACCGCGTCGCGGCCAACGCCGCCCTGATCAAGCACCGGGGCAAGCGCTTCGAGCTGGAGGTGGCGCTCGAGGAACAGCTGCCCACCTTCAAGGCCGATGGCCACCGGGAGGGGGACCGGGCGTGGGTGTTGGCGGACTGGTCGAACACTCCCGAGGAGCAGCTGCTGTCGGATGAAACCCGGTCGGCGCTCAACCGGGCGATCGACGCGCTGCCGGACCACTACCGGGCGGTCCTCGTCCTCCGCGACGTCGAGGGCCTGTCCAACGAGGAGGTGGCCGAGACGCTGGACGAGTCGGTGGCGACCGTGAAGTCGCGCCTCCACCGCGCGCGCATGGCCCTCCGCGAGCAGCTCAGCCGCTCCCTCGCCCGCTCCTAACGGCCCCGTCGCCGAGGAGGAGCGAGGCGGCCGGCGGGGCGGGCGGAGCCGGCGAGCTCAAGCCAGGCGCGCAGAGTCTCAGCAACGCTCCACGCCTGGGCGACGCACCCGCGCGGAGCGAAGGGCGGGTCGCCGTCGAAGATCTCGGCGATGCTCCCGACCCCGTAGTCGCCCAGATGGTGGGCCATCGGCAGGAGAAACGCCTGGGCCGCCGCCGCATCCCGATAGACGCGGTAGTGGGCGAGGGCGAACGGCCCCAGGAGCCATCCCCACACCGTCCCCTGGTGGTACGCCCCGTCGCGCTCCCATGGTCCGCCGGCGTAGCGGCCCTTGTACGGGGAATGCCCGGGCGCCAAGCTCCGGAGGCCGAACGACGTCAGGAGGTGGCGGGCGCAGGCGTCCACCACCTGGCGCCGGCGCTCGGGAGAGAGAGGACTCTCGGGGAGCGACACGGCGAAGATCTGGTTGGGGCGGAGCCTGGCATCGTTCCCCTCGGGGCCGTCGAGCACGTCGTAGCAGTAGCCGGCAGCCTCGTTCCAGAAGCGCTCGAATCCCGCCCTGACACGCTCGGCGAGGCGCTCCCAGCGCTCCGCCGGCTCGCCCAGGTGCCGGGCGAACCCCGCCATCGAGAGGAGGGCGTTGTACCAGAGGGCGTTGACCTCCACCGCCTTGCCCGTGCGGGACGTCACGACCCAGTCGCCGACCTTGGCGTCCATCCAGGTGAGCTGGACTCCGGCCTCACCCGAGCGGAGGAGGCCGTCGGCGGGATCCTCCCCGATCCCGTAGCGGGTGCCCTCCACATGCCAGCGGATGATGTCTTCCAGAACGGGCAAAAGTTGTTTCAGCAGCGCGTCGTCGCCCGTCGCCGCGTGGTAGGCCCGGATCGCCTCGAAGTACCAGAGCGTGGCGTCCACCGTGTTGTACTCGGGCGCCTCGCCCGCGTCGGGAAAGCGGTTGGGGAGCATCCCACGATCGACGAAGCGGGCGAACGTCGTGAGGATCCGCCCGGCCACCCCGGGGCGCCCCGTGGCGATGGCCAGCCCCGGCAGGCTGATCATCGTGTCGCGTCCCCAGTCGCCGACCCAGTGAGACCCCGCGATCACCGACATCCCGTCCGGGGCGTCCGGCAGCGGGCGCCGGACCACGAACTGGTCGGCCGCGAGCACCAGGTGGCGGATCCAGTCCGGCGCGTCCGCGGCGGCGGGCTGGGCCTTCAGCCAGCGCGACAGGAGGTCGTCCTCGTGGAGCCGGCGGCGCTCCGAGGCCGCCCCGCCGTCGAGCGAGGGGGCTTCCTCCGCCGAGAGCACGAGCGTGAGTGTCCCGCCCGGCGCGAGGGTCGCCCTGAAGGTCCCCGCGTGGAGGTGGTCCTCCCGCGCGTCGAGCCCGCGCTCCTGCTCGAGCGCGAGGTGGAAGCCCCGATACCAGTCGTGGGCGGGCTCCACCTCGGCCCCCTCCGCCAGCAGGACGAACGGGCGGGCGCCGTCGAAGGCCGTCACCCTGAGGCCGGCGGGGACGGGCTCGATCTTCATTCCCCAGCCGTCGCCGCGGGTCGTCCCATGGTAGTCGCGGTAGTTCACCAGCGCCTTCAGCGCGAGCCCGACGGGGCCGCCCGCCCTAAGGAGGCGGTATTGAACGTAGGTCGTGTTCCGGCCCTGCTCCATCCAGATCCGCTTCTCCAGGAGGGCGTCGGCCAACGCGTAGGTCCAGACGGGCGTCGTCCCCTCCAGGTGGAAGCGCTGGATCTCCCGGTAGCCGTGGGGGTCCACGATGCGATCGCCCCAGCGGTTGGCGAAGAGGGGTCGCGTGGCTCCCCCGTACTCGACGCTGTCATCCACCTTGGCGACGAGGAGCGTCCGCCCCAGCGGCGGGGAAAGCGCGGCGACGAGCAGGCCGTGGTAGCGGCGGGTGAGGAGCCCCGCGACAGTGCCCGAGGCGAACCCCCCGATGCCGTTGGCGCAGAGCCACTCGCGCGCCTCTGCCGCCGAGAGGTTCCCGCAGATCTCCCGGCCCCACTCGAGCGTCATCGTTGGATGAGCTGGACGGCGTGGCCGTCGGGGTCCCTCACCAGAAACCCTTGGTTGAATCCCAACGCTGCATCTGGCAAGGCGATCACGCCGGGGGACACGAACCGAGCCCCGGCCGCGCGGACCCGCTGGGCTGCCGCCCCGATGTCACCGGTCGTCAGCCGCGTCTGCCAGTGGACGAGGTCGTTGGCCCTGACGTCCAGCGGCATGGGCCGGCCGTCCCGCGGCGCCAGGTACTCGAGCAATTCAATGCCGGGTCCGGCGGCGCCCCGGAGAGTGGTGATCCTGAGCCGGGCGCCGAAGACGTTGTTCAGGTGCTCCTGCTCGGTGTCGTAATTCTCGCTCTCCCCCACCACTCTTAACCTAGCAGATCCCGGTAGAATCCGAGGCTCGCATCAGTGTCGCCGACCACGATCGCGGTGTGGTCGATCCCGAGGAACAGCCGGCCCGTCGGCCGATGCCACTTGGGATCGCCCTTACCAGGCGGGAACTGGAGAATCTCCAGCGGGTGGCCGTCCGGGTCCTTGAAGTAGAAGGCCCGGATGCCGCCGGCGTTCTTCTTCCAGTCAGGCAGCCGCTGGGGACCCGAGGAGGCGTGCTCGACCTTGTGCGCCCGGAGGCGCCGGTACGCCTCGTCCATGTCGCTCACGATGATGGCGACGTGCTGGAACCAGCGGTCGTGGCTCCGCGAGTCGGGGGGAACCGGCCAGCCCCGGGGCGCCAGGTATTCCGTCAGCTCCATCATGTCGTCCCCCAGCTTCATGCCCACGACCCGCATCCTGAGGCCGAGACCCCCTTGGAGGCGCTCGTACTCGCTCCCCGCCACCTCGACATCGGAGACCTTCTCGAAGGACAGGACCTTCGAGTAGAACTCCACCGAGCGGTCCATGTCGGCCACGGTCATCCCGACGGCCGCCACCGCCGTGACCGGGCGCTGCGCGGCCGATTGCTGGGCCCACGCGATCAGAAGCCAGAGCGCGACGAGGATGGGAGCGCGCCTCATGTCAGCGGCGCCACCTCGCAGAACACCTTGATCGTGCCCTTTCCCTCCGTGAGCGTCCGCATCAGCTCCGCGTAGTTCTCCAGCCCCTTCACCGGGTGCGTGAGGAGCTTCAAGAGCCAGCCCGGGTACTGGAGCTCGGCGTGGGAGAGGTCCTGGACGCCGCGCTCGAAGTCCTCCCGGCTCGCGTTGACGCTCCCGAAGGCGACCTTGTTGCCGAGCACGAAGCCCTGGTTGGTCAGCGTCACGGGAGGCGATCGGACGCTGGAAGTGCCCGCCGACCAGATCGAGCCCGGGCGCCGCACCGAGGCCACGACGTAGTCGCCCGGCTTGAACGCGTGCACCCCCCGGCCGACGGCTTCGACGCGCCCGAAACTCTCGTGGCCCAGGATCAGATAGTCGTCACCGGGCGGCGGCGCCCCGTACTCGGCGGCGTTGATCTCCTTGTCCGTCCCGTCCACGCCCACCCTCAGGACCTTCACCAGCACGCCGCGGCCCTCGGGGGCCTGGCCGGGCGCGGGCTTCGGCACCTCGCGGAGGTGGATGCTGTTGGGCTTTCCCGGAATGACCGCAACGGCTTTCATGCTCCGCCTCCCAGCCTCTCCAGCAAGTGGTCGCCTACCCTGAGAGCGTTGAAGAATCGTCGCGTATGGAAGGGCTCGATGCCACCCGTCACTGCCAGCGCGCGCTTCAAGTGCTCCAGGTCGCCGGGGATGTCCACGTCGTACCACGCCGGCAGGCGGGCGATCCTGAGCCCGCTCGCCTCCGCGCGCTTGATCGTCTCGGGTAGCACCCGGGACGTGCTCCACGAAATGTCCTCGAAGAGCAGGCGGTGAAGGGCGCGGAGCCCGATCAGGTAGTAGCCGCCGTCCTCCGTCGGCCCGAGCACCACGTCCACGGACGGCGTCCAGATCAGGTCGAGGGCCTGCTCGAGAAACTCGACCGGCAGGGTGGGCGTGTCGCTGTCGATGGCCAGCGCGGCGTCGCAGCCGTTCGTCAGAAAATCCGCGAAGCCGTTGGCGAGACGGGCGCCCAGGTCGGGGCCGCGCTGGGGGATCAGGGCGAAGCCGGGAGCGAGCGACTCAAACACGGTCCTCCCCTCTGCCGGGGCGTAGGCGACGGCCGGGATCGCCTCTTTGAGTGATCGGACCTGCTCGATCTTGTCGAGGAGAAAGCAGCGGTAGAGCTCGGCGGCTTCTACCCCGGTGAGAGGCGGGCAGAGCCGCGTCTTGACCTCGCCCGGCTGCGGCGTCTTGGCCATGATGAAGACGGCGGCGCGGTGCATTATCGGCTGACCCGGAAGGAGCCCTGGAGGCTCCGGCCCTGGCAGTCTTTCACCTGGAATCTCCCGCTGAGTTCCTGGGCCCGGGCCACGGCTTCCCCTTTTTGCTCCGCCCGGCAGTCCCCCATGAGCCACGCCGTGTACACGAGCTTCTCCCCCTGGAGGATGCCGCTCATGCCCCCGGCGAGTGTGGACTGGAGCCGCAGCAGTCCGTCTACGCCGCTCTGGCGATGGGACAGCACCAGCGTCAACTTCTGCTCCTGGCCGCCCAGCGCGACGCTCCCGTACCAGGTCCCGGCCAGCGGCCCCTGGGACGGCCGGCCCCGCTTGATGTCGTGGAAGGCGTAGACCTTGCCATCCATGGAGCCGCTGTAGAGCGAGCCGTCGGGGCCGATCACCGGCGAGGAGATGAGCGTCCCCCCGGTCTGGAACTCCCACAGAAGCCTCCCGGGCGGGGCGATCGCGTACAGCTTCCCGTTGTCGGCCCCGAGGTAGACGGTGCCATCGGGGGCGAGAACAGGCGACGTCTCGATGGTCGTCCCGATCCGATACTTCCAGACCGCCTTGCCGCTCGTCCCAAAGAGGCCCCGGGATTCTCGGAGCGCGTAGAGGAAGCCGTCCTTCGGGCCGATGTAGACGGTGCCGTCCGTCCCGAGCGCGGCGGAGGAGAAGATCCCGTACTCGCTGAACCCGCTCTTGAAGCTCCAGAGCTTGTCCCCGGTGGCGGCATTCAGGACGTACACGAGGCCGTCGTTGCCGCCGATCACCAGACGCCCCGTGCCGTCCAGGGCGGGGGCGTTCTCGAAGCCGCCCGTTTTCCCCCGGCTCCCGCTCGAGAAGGTCCAGCGGACCCGGGGCTCCCGCTGGCCGGCCGCGGGCTCCTGGAGGGCGTACACCTTGCCGTCCATCGAGCCGAAATAGATCGTTCCGTCGGGACCCACGGCCGGTGACGAGATCATGTCCCCCTGGGTCTGGAAGCTCCACCTGACCCGGGCGGGAGTCGTCCCCTGGGGCGGCGAGATGGCGTAGAGCTTCCAGTCATCGGCGCCGAGGTACACCGTGCCGTCGGGCCCGATCGCCGGGGACGTCTCGATGGTGGTCCTGAGGTCAACGCTCCAGCGAAGGTCTCCCAGGAGCCCCGACACTGGAGGACGGACGCCGTATACCTTCCCGTCCTTGGCACCGAAGACGAGGGTCCCGTCCTTCAGAATGGCCGGCGTGGAATAGATGGCGAAGACGTCGAAGCCGGTGGGAAAAGCCCAGCGCACGTCCCCGGTGTCGGGGTCGAGGCCGTAGAGGATGCCGTTGTTGGCCCCCAGGTACACCGTGCCATCAGGACCGATCACGGGGTCGGTCTCGATCCCGCCGTCTTTTTCGGCGCGTCCCGTCGAGAAGGTCCACTTGAGGGCGTTCGTTTTCGGGCCACTGGCGGTGCTCCGCCCCGTGTTCCAGAGGTCCCCGCGGTACTTGGGCCAAGGGCTCTGGGCCAGGGGCGCCAGCGCCGCGGGAGAAACGCTCTGGCCCCACGCCCCCCAAACGGCGCCCAGCAGGATGAGGGCTGCGAGGCCCGCAGCGGCCCTGAGCCACCCGCGCTCGCTCGATGCCCTCTCGGCGTCCGGATCCCGTCGGGATTCTGCCTGGGAGAGCGTGAGGGCCCCCACCGTCAGGAACCCGGATGCGTACAGCGCAAGGAACGGAACGACGCCGTACTGCCCGTTCGTCCAGAAGAGCCACGCCGTCCAGGCGCAGTAGAGGCCGAGGGCGATCTCCACCACGCCCCCCCACTGGCGACGGCCGGCGTAGGCCTTCCCGCGCCAGTGACCGCCCATGGGCCCGATCCCGAACTTGGGAGTACGAACGAACTCCCCCGCCTTCCCGCGGCGGAATGCCGACAGAACGGCCAGGCTCGTGCTCCACGCCACGCCGACCCCGATGATCATGATCGTCGGCAGCTTCCAGACGCGCCGCCTCCAGCTCGGGTCCACGACACTCTGGGCGTACACCAGCATGGAGCCCGGCCCGAACGTCGCCAGGGCGAACAGCAGGCTCACCCCGAGGAGCGTCGGGGCGGATGGCGCCAGGCCCTGGAGTCCGAGCAGCGGGACGGACAGCAGCACGACCGCCAGCATCAGCGGGTGGATCAGGTAGTACGTCAGATGGATGAGGGCCTGGTACTTGACCCAGGCCGACAGCGGCGACGCCAGGATCGCGGGCAGGAGCTTCAGAGCGGTCTGAATGGAGCCCTTGGCCCACCGCCGTTGCTGGGACTTGAACCCTGCGATCAGGACCGGGAGCTCGGCCGGGCAGACGAGGTCGGGCAGGAAGAGAATTCGCCAGCCGCGGAGCTGGGCGCGGTAGCTGAGATCGAGGTCCTCGGTCAGCGTGTCGTGGGCCCACCCGCCGGCGTCCTCGATGGCGGCCCGGCGCCACACGC
Source organism: Candidatus Rokuibacteriota bacterium (assembly GCA_016209425.1). Lineage (GTDB taxonomy): Bacteria > Methylomirabilota > Methylomirabilia > Rokubacteriales > CSP1-6 > JACQWA01. The sequence continues at coordinate 6,590 of JACQWA010000109.1, read as the reverse complement.
CGGCGGTGCCGTTGAAGTTCAGCAGCAGATTTCCCCAGCACCGCGCCGGCTGCTCTACGCCGAAGTGGCCGTCGATCCCGAGCGACTGGGCTTCCGTCAGGAGCGAGAAGTCGCGGTTCAGGTGGCCCCAGCGCGCCTGGACGACCGCCACCCGCGCGTCCATGAAGTGCGGAATGGTCCGCCTCAGGAAGTCGGGCGGCGGCACGAAGTCGGCGTCGAAGATGGCCAGGAACTCCCCCGGCGCCTCGCGGAGGCCCGCGGCGAGGGCGCCCGCCTTGAAGCCGGCGCGCGAGCCCCGCCTCAGATGAGTGACCGCCAACCCGCGCTGCCGCAGGCGGTCGGCAGTCTCCGCGACGATCTCAGGGGTGTCGTCGGTGGAGTCGTCCAGCACCTGGATCTCGAGCCGCTCGCGCGGGTAGTGCAGCGCGCCCACCGCTTCCAGGAGCCGCCGCGCCACGTACCGCTCGTTGTAGAGCGGCAGCTGCACCGTGACCCACGGCCAGACGGGAGGAGGAGGCGGCAGCGGCATCGCCCTGGCCCGCCGGCGGTGCCCCCAGTGGAGCGCCAGCATCACGTACGCGTTCATACCGTAGAGGAAAAGGCCCAGGAGGGCGATCAGGTAGATCAGGCCTACGGCGACTTTAACGGGCAAAGGCATGGTGCGGCTCCCGGAGGTCGGTCAGGTGCCGGGCGGAGCGAAGCCAGGCTGCCAGGCGCTCTCCCCGCCCGGAGAGGCGAGACGGAAGCGAGCGCTCCACCACTCCCAGGCCAGCAGACCGTAAAGCGGAAGGAACTCCGCCGCCCGCGCCCAGAGAGGCACCAGAACTGGCCGATACGCGTAGCCCAGGTACGAGAGAGTCACAGCCCCGGTGAACCAGAGCCAGGCCGATGAGGGCCGGACGGCAAGGAACGGCAGGATCCAGACCGCGTACCACGGATGCATGGCCGTCGGGACGAGGATCAGATACGCCGCGACGGCCGCCATCCCCGCCCGGAACACGCCCTCCGGATCCTCCGTGAGCGCGCTCCCGATGCGACGCAGCACGCCCAGCAGCACCCCCCCGAGCAGGAGCATGACGATCCCCCGTGCGACTTCCCCGCCAAGCCCGATTCCCTCGGTCAGGAAGAAGCGGAGGCCGACGTTGAAATCCTCCCCGCTGCCCAGGTACTCGGGAAGAAATCCGACCACCCCAGTCCCCACTGCGACGCTGTGCGGGAGATAGCCCGCCGCGACGACGGCCCCACACGCGGCCGGCAACCGCCACTCACCACGTCGTCTCCAGGCCAGCAGCAGCACAGCCGGGTAGAGCTTCATCAGCACCGCGATTCCGAGCGCCACCCCGGATCTCGCCATCCGCCCTTCCTGACGCCAGAGCAGGGCCAGTAGGATCACCGGAAGCACCGCGAAATCCACGTGAACGGCCTGAACACCCTCGAAGACTGCCAGCGGCGCCCACGCGTAGAGCAGGATCGCGGAGACCGGAACCGCCATGCGTTTGAGGAGGCGGAGGAGCAAGAGACCGGTGGCGACCTCGCAGCCGAGGAGGAAGAGGCGCCAGGCGAGGATGCTGTTCGGAGCGACTCCCGCCACGAGGGCGAAGAGGGCCTGGGCCCCCGGTGGATAGATCGTCCGCTTCGTCGGCCGGTTGATCGCAGGATGAACGGTCGCGTCGCGGAGCGGCGCCAGTTCGGGGGCTGCGGGCGCATACCGGTAGGGATTGATTCCCGCCCACTGGACCCGTCCGTCCCAGAGGTAACGGTACAGGTCGGACGAGAGGATGACAGGGCTGGGAAGGACCGCCAGCCGGAAGAGCAGTCCGAACCCGAGGATGAGGCCCAGCGAGACACGATCGGCGGACGGGCGTCGGAACACGAGGCAGACCGCCAGAGCATAGAGGACGAACACCGCGGCGTGGAGCCAGGCGTATCGGACCAAGGGCGTGGGGCCCGCCCCCGAGATCCAGCGCAGAGCGACAGCATACCCCACGAGACTCAGGAGGCCGAGTCCCGCCAGGCTCGCCCGCATTCCCCAGCATCCGCTCAGGCCGATCGAGGCGCCTCCGAAGGTCCCAGCAGCTCCTGCCAGCGCTCAGCGGGAATCGCCAGCGCCGCGTCAACGACGCGCGGATCGAACTGGGCTCCGGCCTCCTGCCGCAGCACCTCAAGCGCGCGGACCAGGACGTCCACCATGCTGCGGTGGCTGACGAAGACCGCCAGCGCCGTCAGGAGCAGGAAGCTCGCGCCCAGGCGCCAGCCGAGCCGCCGCCAGAACGGCAAACGGGCCGTCCGGGATTTCATCGCGTCGCGCGTCCCCATCTCAGGCCGCTTCTCTCTCATCCACCGTCAGCTCGGACACGTCGCGCTCGAAGAACAACTCCACGGTCCAGTCCAGTACCACCCGCAGGCGCGAAGCCAGGGTGGGGAGCTTCAGCATGTACACCGTTTTCCACACCCACCACGCGGGGAAGCCGACCAGCTTGATCCCCTGGCTGCGCGGCGTTGTCCCCCAGGGCGTACACGTCGCGGACCCCCTGGACCTCGAAGAACTCGTTCACGAGGAGCCGCCCGTCCTTGGCCTTGGGGAGCGGCAGGTCGGCCACCACGGGGCTCACCCGGTTGCCCGCCGTCCAGATGACGCAGTGGCTTTCGATGAACCGCCCGTCCTGGAGCGCGAGTCCGTCGGCGGAGACCTTCGCGGCGCGGGCCCTCTCCAGCTCGATCCCGCGGCTCAGGAGGCGCTCCTTCGTGTACTGAGCCAGGTTCGTCGCCGTTTGGGGAAGGACGGCGCTGCCGACGAGGACGAGGCGAATCCCGTCCAGGGGGATCGAGGGATAGTGACGGAGGAGAATGCCCCGCGTGAGCTCTTCCAGCGCCGCCATCAGCTCGGTGCCCGCGTGCCCCGCCCCGACCACGACGAACGTGAGCAGTGACGCCGGCGAAGCCGCCCCCGAGGATCACGATCCGGGGAGCCAGGGAGGTGGACGGCCGGGCCAGCACGCGGCCTCCCGCCGCCAGCGTCGCCATCCCGGGTTGTGACCGCATCGCCGTCTCAGGCAAGCCGGAAGAGCAGGTGCACGATGCCGGCAGGCCCCTTCTCCTGCCGGGAAATCCGGCTCAGGAGGAACCCGTCGATCCCGAGAATTCTCCCCGCCCGGCACGCCGCAAAGATCAAGTGAGGCGCGATGAGGAGCGGCCAGACCCAGTACCATTCCCCGGGCACCGAGTAGGAGCCGAGCGCGATATTGACCTGCCACAGGGCCCCGCCAAGGCCGCCGAGGACGGTGAAGAGGCCGAGGAAGAGGGACAGGCCGAGGGCGATCTCGGTGAAGAAGGTCATGTAGCCGAAGAAATTGAAATTCGGAACCACCACGTTCTCGAGGAACGCCTTGTAGAACCCGAAGGTGGGATGCTTGATCTCCTGCTGGATCCAGCCGTAGAGCCACCCGAAGCGATGCCCCTCCTGGCCGATGAGCCAGGGAGCCTTCGACCAGCCCAGGTCGAGCCAGAGGATGCCGAACATGATCCGAAAGAGCGCGACGGGAAGACCGGGTCCCTGCATCGTTGCCCCCTCAAATGCTCCAGAGCCGGCCGCAGCCGCGGCAGGGATCGGGAGGCGTGTCGGACTCGAAGTCGGCGCGGAAACGCTGGTACCGCTCGCCGTTCCAGATGTCATGGAAGCGCTGCTCGAGCGCGTTTCCCAGAACCGTCCCGGAGTAGTTCTTCGCCACCCAGGGCGAGACGCAGCACGGGAGCACGTTGCCGTTGGCCGTGACGTAGCTGAGCGTCCACGGCCGCTGGCAGCCGGCCCACGGGCGCTTCGATTCCGCAGTCCCCGTGAGGCTCTCCCGCGGTGTCGTCAGGCCCGAGGCCCTGAGCGCGATCCCCGCGGTCTGCGCGACCCGCTCGGCTTCTTCCAGCAGCCGCTCCTCCCGCTCCTGGAGGGAGCCGTGGAGCGACTGGGCCTCGACGGCCAACCCCTGGCCGTATAAGACCAGGCGCTGCACATACACCTCCGGCACTCCGATCTTCTCGGCCAGGCGGACAAATGCCGGCAGTTCCTCCAGGTTGACCCGCATGGCGGTGAACCAGATTGACACTCTGGGAGTCGTCCGGTCCAGGCTCCTCAGCAGCTCCACGAGGGTTTGGACGTTGCCAACGACCCGATCGAATCGGTCCACTCCACGAATCTTGAGGTAGGTCTCGCGGGTGGCCGCGTCCACGGAGACCCGGTACTCGTCCAGGCCGCTCTCGATGAGCTGGCGGGCCCGGGTCGGCGTGAGCGTGATGGCGTCGGAGTTGAAGAGGACCATGGCCCCTTTCGCCTTCAGGTACGCGACCATCGGGACGAGCTCCCGGTTCAGGAGCGGCTCGCCGATCCCGTGGAGCACGACCCGGTCTAGGACCGGGAACTGGTCCACGATCCCTCTGAGCTCGATCAGGGTCAGGTCCTTGGGCGGCTCCACGGTGTTGAAGGTGCGGGCGCAGGTCTGGCACTTCGAGTCGCACCGATTGGTCGTCTCCAGGTAGAGGGAGCGCGGCAGGGAGGCGACGACGCGAGGCCGTTCCATGGTCCTAGAGCGCCGAGACGACCGTGGTGCAAGCGCTCCCCACCTTGGGGAGGTCACCGTTCGACGCGCGCTCCCAGTCCAGGACGATCCGATCCCCCTTGGCGAAGGAACAGTAAGGATCGGACTCGCCCAGGCCGCCGAGCAGCGCCCGCCGGCCCGCGCAGCCGCCCCGGCAGGGACACCCCTCACAGGCCGCCGGCGTCCGCCGGGCGGCTCTGAACTCCGGCGCCTCGACGATCGCCGCGCCGAGCGTCTCGAGGTCGGACACGGTCAGGCGGCTCCGAGGCCAGTACGTACACGGAAGAACCCGGCCGTCAGGCGCCACGCGGACGGTCGAGCGGCCGCACCCAGGCCCCAAGAATTCCGGGAGCTCGAGCACCCCCGCCAGAACGGGCTCGGTGGTCGCCACGAGGCGCGTAGATGCCGCCAGCCGTCTGAAGCCCTCCCAGAGATCCCCGTAGCCCAGGATGAAGCGATCGGTCTTCGACGGCTGATAGATGTTGACGCGGAGGTTGGCGCCCACCGACGCGGCCACGCGCGCGAGGACGGGCATCCGATCGTAGTTGGTGCTCATCATCACCGCGGTCACCGTGACCGGCACGCCGAGCCCACCGCAGCGCTCGAGGCCGGCCATCACCGCCCCCCAGTTCCCGCGGCCCCGGAAGGCGTCGTGCTCCCGCTCGGTCGGAAAGTCGAGGGAGAACTCCACGCTATGGAAGCGCGTGACGGCCACGTCCGGGAGCCGCTGGATGCTGAAGCCGTTGGAGGTGATGCTGGTCTTGATCCCCCGATCCCAGAAGTACTCCAGGATGGCCTCGTAGTCCGGGTGGAGACCGTTTTCCCCCACGCCGAGGTTCATGCTCTTGACGGGAATGCTCTCCGAGACCCGCCGCACATCTTCCACGCTCAGCCGGTCGATCGCCATGTCCGGCCGGTAGCAGTGGGCGCATCTCAGATTGCACTCGTTGGTCAGCCCTATTCCCACCGAGAAAGCCACTAACCCCTCCAGGCGTAGCGCAGCGTGGTGAACAGCAGGTGATACCCTGCCAGCAGGCTTCCCTTCAGCGTTCCGGCGACCTTCGAGCGCCCGATCCGCCTCCGGCAGCTCACGGGGACGTTGGTGACCCGGTAGCCTCTCCTGGCTGCCTTGACGACCATCTCCACCGGCCAGCCATAGGTCTGGTGCTCCATGCCGAGATCCCTGAGCACATCGGCCCGGACGGCCCGGAAGGGGCCGATGTCCTGGAGCCTGACCCCGTAGAGCAGGCGGACAAGCCAGATCACGAGACGATTGCCGAAGCTCTGGCGGGCTGTGATGGCGCCGTCTTCCACCGGGACGCGGGCCCCGATCACCAAGTCGGCCCGACCATCGCGAATCGGCCCGAGAACAGCGGACATCTCCGACGGATCGTCGCTCCTGTCGCCGTCGAGGAACACGAGGATGTCGGCGTCGCTCGCCGCCAGAGCTCCGGCCAGGCAGGCCGCCCCATAGCCGCGCCTGGGCTCGTGGATCACCCGGGCGCCGGCGGCCCCAGCCACTTCCGCTGTCCTATCAGCGCTTCCGTTGTCTACGACGAAGACCTCCGCCGCCAGGTCCCCCGGGATCTCCTTCACCACGAGGCCAATGGCCGCCTCCTCATCCAGGGCAGGAATGACGACGGCGACTCGCATGGGTTGAGCGCTCAAAGGATTAGACACGCCGGGGAGCCCCTTTGGTTCGGTGGCAGTCTACCGGGGGGAGGAGGGAGGAGGTATTACAGGAACGTCAAATCTTGGTGAAATCTGGCCTTCGGCTCCACCAGGGCCCGGTCGATCAGGTGGTGGACGGCCTCGGCAGGGAGCCTCAGGGGGGGAATGCGGGAGCCGTCCAGCAGCCTCCGGGCATTGGCGTCGTCGAAGCGGACGTCCTGCTAAGCCTTTGAAAAAAATGCCGCGCGGGCCAGCCTCTTCTAGACGGCGAACTTGTACCCCTGCCCGTGCACGGTCAGGATGAAGACCGGATGCTCCGGGTCCGTCTCGAAC